>DATBFG010000020.1:0-23343 GCA_036558645.1 Terriglobales bacterium | reverse complement strand
TTAGCTGCAAACGATACTCGCAGTGATAGCGTGGCCCGCGGCATTGCTTACTTGCTAAAGACACAGAGAAAAGATGGTTCCTGGGATGAGCCCTTCTACACGGGAACTGGGTTTCCCCGTGTGTTCTATCTGAAGTACCACATGTACAGGCAGTATTTCCCAATGATCGCTTTGACGACTTATGCAAAAGTGATGACGGGGAAGAACACTATCTGAAGGGGGCGTGTAGCGGATGGCGGTACCAGTTTCCCAGATGTGGACGGTTGCAACGTACGTCCTTAAACAGAAGATCAAAGGACGTAAACAGTACCCGCTTGTCCTGATGCTCGAACCTTTGTTCCGCTGCAATCTTGCATGCGCGGGATGCGGAAAGATCCAGTATCCCAGCCATGTACTCAAGATGCAGCTCACGCCTGAGGAATGTTTTCGCGCGGTCGATGAATGCGGCACTCCAACCGTCGCCATCCCCGGTGGAGAGCCGCTCCTTCATCCTCAGATCGGCGAGATCGTCAAAGGCCTGGTTGCGCGAAAAAAGTACATCTACCTGTGCACGAACGCGTTGCTGCTGAAGCAGAAGATTCACCTCTTCAAGCCAAGCAAGTACCTGACGTTTTCGGTCCACATGGACGGTCAGCGGGAGCACCACGACTTCTCCGTATGCCTTGAAGGTGGCTACGACAAAGCGTTGGAAGGCATTAAGGAAGCTTTAGTCCGCGGTTTTCGCGTTACTACGAACACGACCTTGTTTGACGGAGCCGACCCCAACAGTGTCCGCGTATTCTTCGACGAAATGATGGATCTAGGCGTCGAAGGAATGATGCTGTCACCCGGGTACTCCTACGAGAAAGCTCCCGATCAACAGCATTTTCTCGGGCGCGCCCGCACGCGGCGCCTGTTTCGCGCCATCCTATCCAATCGAAATCCGAAGTGGCGCTTCAATATGTCGCCGCTGTTCCTTGAGTTCTTGATGGGCAAGCGAGAGTACGCATGCACCCCTTGGGGAATGCCGACGTTTAATGTGTTCGGGTGGCAGAAGCCCTGTTACTTGCTGCAAGATGGTTACGCCGATACCTTCGCAGAGCTACTGGCGAGTACCGAGTGGAGCAAGTATGGAACCGAGTCGGGAAATCCCAAGTGCGCGAATTGTATGGTCCACAGCGGCTATGAGGCTTCTGCAGTGAACGATACCTTCGGCTCACTTTCAGGACTGTGGAACACAGTTCGGGCGATGATTTTCAATCAGCATTCGGATCCTTCGGCTGCCAGGCTGCTCGACGAACCGGTGCGACCCATACACAGTTTCCAGCCCTTGGTGCAAATCGAATCGAACGAAGTTGAGGAGACACGAGTTTGACCGGAAAGACCCAGGATACGTCATCCCCTAGCGCGGCCGATCCCGATTCGCTTGAAGTTGCTCCAGGCACAGTCCGCGAAAAATTGGAAGGCTGGATTCCCACCCTCGCGAGTTCCGAAGAATTGCTGGCCGCTCTTGAACACGCCTTTGACTATCGTGGCGATATATCAATCACTCGCAAAGATGGAACGCAACTGGAGGGGTACGTTTTTGATCGCCACACGGCGACGACGCTGGCGGAGAGCTATGTGCGTGTGCTGCCCAAGGACGGCTCTGCAAAAGTCTCCGTTCGATACGACGACATAGCCGCCCTAGCCTTTACCGGTCGCGATATGGCGGCAGGCAAAAGTTTCGAAGCCTGGGTACGCCACTATTGGGAAAAGAAGGCGGCGGGAGAAAACAACATCTCTCTGGAACCAGAGAATCTGGAGTAGACACTCTTAGACTTCAGCTATCAGCTTTCCGAAAAAATCGTGAACTGATAGCTGAAAGCTGACAGTTACGATGAAAGCTTTTGTGACCGGCGCCACGGGATTCGTCGGCAGCCATGTGGCTCGTGTCCTCCTTGAAAATGGTGCGGACCTCCGGCTCCTCGTACGCGCCGGCAGCAACACTAGGAACATCGAATCGCTCCGTGCCGAAAGAGTAATCGGCGATTTGCGGGATGCGTCGTCGCTTGAGCCTGCTGTCGCTGGATGCGATGTCGTCTTCCACGTGGCCGCCGACTATAGGCTTTGGGTCCGGGACCCAGAGATGATGTACCGTGCCAATGTTGACGGCACTAGGGCATTGCTCGATGCCGCGCGAAAAAATCACGTCAGACGAGTGGTCTATACCTCAAGTGTGGCCACGATGGGATTTACGGATAACGGGAAACCGGCTGACGAGAATTTCCCGGTCTCGCTTGATCAGATGATCGGACATTACAAGCGTTCGAAATTTATGGCAGAACAAGTGGCGCTTGAGGCTGGGCGCAGTGAAATGGACGTCGTGGTTGTCAATCCAACGACTCCAGTTGGCGAACAAGACATTAAGCCGACGCCAACCGGCCGGATCGTAGTCGACTTTTTGAAGAAGAAATTCCCGGCTTACGTGGATACGGGGTTGAACCTGGTGGATGTGGATGTTTGCGCTCGTGGCCATCTAGCCGCCCTCGAGAAAGGGAAGAGTGGCGAGCGTTACATTTTGGGGGGTGAGAATCTGACTCTCAAACAGATTCTCGATAAGCTGGCGGCGATCACGGGCCTGCCATCGCCCAAGGTGAGGGTGCCTTACATAGCTGCACTTGCCACGGGTGTGGTGGATGAAATGGTCACCGGTCATATCTTGCATCGCGAGCCACGCGCCACTATCGACGCTGTCCGCATGGGACGCAAAAAAATGTTTGTTTCGTCTGCCAAGGCTGAACGGGAACTCGGATGGAAGCATGTCCCGGTCGACAATGCTCTGCAACGTGCCGTCGAGTGGTTCCAAGCGAATGGATATGTCTCAGGTTAAAGTTGCGGTCGTCGCCGCCCTGGAACGCGAGGTGTGGCCGTTTGTAAAGGATTGGCCAACGTCTTGCCAGCAGCACGACGGCAGGACCTTTAAGTTCTTTGAGAAGCAAGGGACCGCTGTTGTGTGCGGTGGAATGGGTGCCGAGGCTGCACGCCGCGCGGCGGAAGCAGTGATCCAGTTGTACCACCCGACGCTCATTGTTTCTGCCGGCTTTGCCGGAGCCCTTGATTCCTCGTTGCCTGTGGGACACACGTTCATGCCGCAACACGTAATTGACGCAAGCGATGGAAGCCGCGCCGAGGCCGGCGGACCAGAGGGGATCCTGATTAGCTTCGAGACTGTTGCCGACGTTGAACAGAAGGCGCGCTTTGCGACCGCATTTGGAGCGCACGCGGTGGATATGGAAGCTGCCGCTGTGGCACGCGCAGCCGAAGCGCGAGGCGTAAAGTTCCTCGCTTGCAAGGTGATCTCAGATACCAGCGATTCACGCCTCCCTCCGATCGCGCCATTTATTGCGCCGGATGGAAGCTTTCAAGCCTTGAAATTTGTGCTTCACATTGCAGTTAGACCGTGGCTGTGGAAAGGATTGCGTCGCCTGGCTCGCGATAGCGCCCGCGCGGCTCAGTCTCTCGGCGTGGTACTTGAGAAACATGGCCAGGTTTGGAAACAGGAGCAGCCGACTGGTGCTAACAACCTTGTGGAGCATGGTGCAAAGTGAAACCGATTGGAAGGGTTTTTGTCTTGTGGACTCTTCTTTGTGTCTTAGCACCCGCTCAGAATGCGCCAAATCCTGTCTATGCGGTGAGTTTCAGAAAGGGATCGACCAAGGTGGCCGAGGCAACTTTGCACGCGGTCGTGGATGACAAGAATCCCAACTATCGCGTGAAAGTAAAAGACTCGGCCGGAAACGAACACTTTGAATTTTCTCTCTCACCAATACGAGTCGACGGGAGTACGAAGAGCATCTTGTCATGGCAGGCGGGTCTTGAGGATGTGCACCGCCGGGTTTTTGGGAATCTCCTGCTACCGAACCGGGATGTATTTCTTAATGAGAATCCCGCCGGCAAGGCAGCAGAGTTGAATCCAAATCCTTACGCTGTCGTACCTTTTTTGACGAAAAGAGTGATCAAAGTAGAGGATTTTTATTGTGTTTTGCTGGTTACAAGGAGCCATCGCCGCACTCCGGACAACTGGCAATTGGACTCGATGGAGGTGGATGTGCAATTTACCAACTCGAATCCGCTGAAGGCAGAATCACATTAGAAACATGGCAACCACAAAGCCGTTGACAATCGGTGACCGCGAACACGGCCTCCCGGCCACCATGCAAGCGGCCGTCTATCGCGGCGTGAATGAGGTCCGCATTGAAACCGTTCCGGTTCCGGAAATCGAGCCGGGAGAGTTGTTGATCCGCGTTCATACCTGCGGTATCTGCGGAACCGACTTGAAGAAAATAGCGACTGGCTCACACAGCGCACCGCGTATTTTTGGGCACGAAACTTCAGGCACGGTAGCCGCTCTCGGTAAGGGAGTGCGAGACTTCCAAGTTGGCGACCGCGTGGTCGTGTTTCACCATATCCCATGCGGCTCTTGCTTCTACTGCCGGCACAGAACATTTGCTCAATGCGAAACGTACAAGAGGGTAGGTTGCACGGCAGGGTTTGAACCCTCCGGCGGCGGATTCGCCGAATACGTGCGCGTCATGGATTGGATCGTACGCCGAGGTACGGTTCATATCCCGGAAAATGTTTCCTTCGAACAGGCATGTTTTCTTGAGCCGGTGAATACATGCTTAAAGGGAATTGAGAATTTACGCCTGTATCCGGAAGAAACTGTGCTAGTAATCGGCCAGGGCCCCATCGGGATTATCCTTGCCTTTTTGGCTCGGCGAGCAGGAGCTAGCGTAATCACTTCCGATTTATATCCGCAGAGGCTTACAATATCTAAAACATACGGCTTGGGGAATGCTATTGAAGCTGCCCGTGCTGATACGGTGGCAAGAGTACGGGAGTTGACCGAGGGGCGCGGTGCCGATGCCGCCATTCTGGCAGTCGGGGGCAACGGCTTGATTCGAACTGCCATGGATGCAGTGCGTCCTGGGGGCAGAGTGTTGTTATTTGCGCAGACCGCGCGAGGAGAAGTCACGATCGATCCGGCGGCTATTTGCGTCGACGAAAAAACTTTGTTGGGGTCATATAGCGCTTCCGTTGAGCTGCAAGAGGAATCGGTGCAATTCGTGATGCGCCGAGAGATGAATTTGGAAAACCTGATCAGTCACCGCTACGCTCTAGCCAGCAGCGTGGAAGCCTTAAACTTGGCTGCCCATCCCCAACCCGAATCCATGAAAATCGTGATCCAACCGGGTGGCCCGAGAGAAGGAACTCCAGAGTGAACGGAAAGATGACGGCTGCCGTCCTCTACGGCAAAGAGGACGTGAAAATTGAGAAAGTGCCGATACCCCGAGTGGGCGATGGCGAAGTTCTAGTCAAGGTTCAAGTAGCGCTGACCTGTGGGACCGACCTGAAGGTTTATCAGCGCGGATATCACGCGCGCATGATCGTTCCACCCGCGCTTTTTGGCCACGAATTGGCCGGAGTGATTGAAGAAGTCGGGACCAACGTTCGCGGATTTAAGAAGGGCATGCGCGTGGTGGCCCTTAACTCGGCCCCTTGCCAGATGTGTTTCTACTGCTCAAAGCATCAGGAGAATCTCTGCGAAGACCTGATGTTCAACAATGGAGCATACGCGGAGTACATCCGCATCCCACGCCGTATTGTTGAAACCAACATGTTGGCCGTGCCGCCCGACGTAAGTTACGAAGAGGCTGCAATGGTTGAGCCTCTGGCATGCGTGTTGAGGGGCCTGCATGAGACGGGAGTCGAGATCGGCGATACGGTTACCGTCATTGGTGGTGGGCCGATCGGCCTTATGTTCGTACAGGTCGCGAAGGCGACTGGCTGCAACGTGATCTCTGTGGTCAAGCGTGATTCACAAGTATTAGCTGCGAAGCGAATGGGTGCCCATGAGGTCGTGCAGATCACGCAGGTGAAGGATCCCGTCGAGGCAGTTCGGCTGATATCGCCCGAGAAGCGGGGAAGCGATGTGGTCATTGAGGCCGTCGGACGTCCTGAAGCCTGGGAGTGGGCAATCGACATGGTCCGTAAAGGTGGAACTGTGAACTTTTTCGGCGGATGCGCCAGCGGTACTAAGGTTCACCTCGACACAAACCGCTTGCACTATTCCGAAATCACACTGAAAGCAACGTTCCATCACACGCCGGAGACGGTTCGCCGGGCATTCGCGCTGATTGCGGAAAAGAAGGTGCGTTCTACCGATTACATCACCGGAGAAGCACCGCTTTCGCGACTGCAGCAGGTGTTGCGTCACATGCTCAACCGCAACGGCGACATCAAGACGGCCATCATTCCTGGCCACTAGACTTCACTCGCGACCGAGGGCCCAAACTGACCATGTCATCCATTGCCAGCAACGACTCCCGGTCTATGGTCTCATCCGCTGGATGGAATAGCCTTCCGGCCGAATACGCCATTCCATCGAAGGCCCCTTCGCTTTCTGAAGCTCGGGAATATTGCCGTAAGCTGGCCCGCAGCCACTACGAGAATTTTTCCGTAGCGACATGGTTCCTGCCTCAACGCTTACGCCAACATTTCTGCAATGTCTACGCCTATTGCCGTATCTCCGATGACCTCGGGGATGAAGTCGGAAATCCAGAAGCATCGCTGCGTTTGCTGGATGAGTGGGAAAGTGAGTTGACTGCCTGCTATGCAGGTTCACCGCGGCATCCAGTCTTCGTAGCGTTGGCCGAGACGGTAGCAAAATTCGACATTCCTAAAGAGCCTTTTTCCGATTTGCTAAGCGCCTTTCGTCAGGATCAAACCGTTACGCGTTATGCCACCTTCGACGATCTGCTCGGATACTGCCTGAACTCGGCGAATCCGGTCGGTCGACTCGTGTTATACGTCTGCGGATACCGCGATTCTGAACGACAGCAACTCTCCGATTTCACTTGTACCGCCCTGCAGTTAGCCAACTTCTGGCAGGATGTCAGCGCGGATTACGCTAAGGGACGCCTCTATCTCCCGCTCGAAGATCTCAAGGAATATGGCGTTGTTGAGAGTGACATTGCCGGTGCGCGGAATACGGATGCATTTTGCCGCATGATGCAATTCGAAGTTCAGCGCGCCCGTGAGTGGTTTGACCGCGGACTCCCGCTTGCTTCCTGCGTCGATCGCGAACTTGCCATTGATATCGAACTCTTCAGCCGCGGTGGACAGGAGATTCTGAATGCGATCCAGCGTCAGAATTTCAAAGTTCTAGGCTGTCGTCCTGCAATTTCCAAGTCACGCAAACTGGCGCTGGTAGCCCGCGCTGCGCTCGGGAAGCTTCTATGAGCAGCGCCGTGCAGCAGATCTCCGCAGGTTTTTCCCCGACGGAATCTCAACTTGCTGTTGCTTATTCTGTCTGTCGTGGCATCGCCCGGTCCGCGGCTAAGAACTTCTACTATGCATTTCTTGTTCTTCCGAAACCTAAGCGGCAAGCCCTGTGTGCTGTGTACGCATTCATGCGTCGTTGCGATGACATCGCCGACGATGAGAGCTTGTCCATGCGCGAGCGCCGCCAGAAACTCCAGGATTGGCTTGATAGTGTTCACCACGCCTTCGCAGGCCGTCCGACCGATGATCCAATCCTGCTTGCCTTAACCGATGCGCAGCGTCGCTTCAAGATTCCTGTGGAACAACTCGACGAGCTGGCCGTGGGCACGGCCATGGATGTGCAAGAGGAAGCCCCAGGAGAAACCGTTCAACTCGATCGTGCTGCGGTGACCGCGCCGTACAAGACTTTCCAGGACCTCTACCTTTATTGCTATCGCGTCGCTTCGGTCGTGGGTCTCATTTGTATTCGTGTGTTCGGCTACAAAGATGGTAAGGCGGAACAGCTCGCCGAGCGCTGCGGAATTGCCTTCCAGCTCACCAACATCATTCGAGATGTTAAAGAAGACGCGAATGTCGGACGCGTTTATATCCCGGAAGAGGACCTCAACCGCTTTGGCGTCACGGCCGGCGATCTGCAAACCTCCAGCGACGCAAACTGCTTCCGGCCGTTATTGGAATTCGAAGCAGCAAGGGCGATGGAATACTACCGCTCTGCCGATGAACTGATCCCTTACATCGACGAGGACAGCCAACCGGCATTGTGGGTGCTGGTAAGCATCTATCGGCGGTTGCTCCAGGAAATTGGTCTTCGCCAGTACGACGTTTTCACCGCCAAAGTATCTCTGACCACGAGAGAGAAACTTAAGATTTTGGGAAAGGGTTTTTTAAAGCGCCTGGTGTAATGACGGAGAGATGGACAAAAACTCCCAGAGTGGCAGTGGTGGGCGGTGGCTTGGCGGGATTGGCGGCCGGGTGTGCTCTCGCCGAGAGCGGTCTTCACGTTACCCTGTTCGAAAAGCGCCCCTACTTGGGTGGGCGCGCCTCTTCATATGAACATCCTGGAACTGGCGAAGTCCTGGATAATTGCCAGCACGTTCTACTGGGCTGCTGCACTAACCTTCTTGAGTTTTACGAACGCCTGGGAGTGCAACAGAAGATTCGCTGGTATGACCAACTGACCTTCCTCGAACCCGGTGGACGTGCTTCCAGGATTGGCCCGTCATTCCTTCCAGCGCCGTTTCATACTGCCCCTGCCTTTCTGAAGGCATCCTGTCTGAAACTCAAAGACAAAATCGCAATCGCTACAGCGATGGCTGCCTTAATGCCCCTCATACCCGACGACAACGGAGAGACATTTCTTTCATGGTTGCACCGTTATGGACAAACCGATCAAGCCATCAACCGCTTTTGGAAGACGATCCTCGTCAGCGCCTTGAATGAGGACATCGATCGCGTGTCTGTTTCCTATGCAGCACACGTCGTCCGCGAATCATTTCTAAAGTCATCCGCAGCTGGCAAGATGGGCGTCCCAACCGTACCGCTCACCGATCTGTACAACGTAGCTGGCGACTACATCGCATCCCGCGGCGGAGAGGTTCGCTACCGCTCGGGCATCGAGTCTTTTCGGACCGAATTCGAGAGGGTGCGATTAGGAACGTCTGAGAGGGAAGAAGCCTTCGACTTTGCTATTCTCGCCGTCCCCTATGATGCTCTCTCGCGCATGCTCCCGGAGACGACGGCGGCCGAGCCGTTGCGTACCACACTGGAACGCTTCGACAGTTCGCCGATAACAGGTATCCATCTCTGGTATGACCGAAAGATTACCGATCTTGATCATGCTGTGCTGCTCGACCGTACCATTCAGTGGATGTTTCACAAGTCGAAGCTACTGGGCCGTAATGGTGAGCAATCGGGCAGCTACCTCGAACTGGTGGTCAGTTCGTCGAAGTCCTTGGTTTCTAAGGCACGCGGAGAGATCGTGGATCTCGCGGTCTCGGAACTCGGAGAGTTCTTTCCGGAAGCGCGCACAGCAAAGTTGCTGAAGTCCACTGTGATCAAGGAAGTTCACGCCACCTACTCCCCAGCGCCCGGAATTGAAGTTCTTAGGCCACGACCCGAAACGGTTTGGCCGCGACTCTTCCTCGCGGGTGACTGGACTGCTACCGGTTGGCCTGCAACCATGGAGGGCGCAGTCCGCAGCGGTTATCTGGCTGCCCAATGCGTTGCCCGCGTCGCGGGAGTAAAGAATGCGGCGTATCTGGTTCCTGACCTTCCACCCGAAGGGTTCATGCGATTGTTTGGTTGATAGAAGGGACGACCCGCAGCGAAGGCCGCACAGCCCACGCAGTCTTTGTTTTGACGAAACCGGAATCTCAATCACTGAATCTTGTGACATCCATCACATCCGGTGTATAATCGAACGAACGTTCGAACTATGGCATCCGTTTCCCCAACCCCGGCCCGTTCGCCTCGCGGTCGTGCGCCTCTGCCGCCTTCCGAGACGCGCTTTGACCGCCGTCTGGCGGAAATCCTTGACCATGCCACGAACGTTTTTTATGAGCGGGGATACGAGGGTGCCTCCATGCGTGACTTATCGCGCGCATCCGGAATGTCTTTAGCGGGCCTGTATCACTATTTCGAATCAAAAGAGAAGCTCCTTTACCTCATCCAGAGGCACACCTTTTCCACGATTGTGGGAAATTTGCGAGAACGCCTGAAAGACATCCCGGATCCCGAGCAACGGATTCGTGCCCTGATTTTGAATCACCTGGAATACTTTCTGGCGAACCAGAAGGCCATGAAAGTTCTTTCCCACGAGGATGAGGTCCTTAAGAACGGATATGGCAGCGAGATCGCGACCATCAAGCGCGAGTACTACCGAATTTGTCTGGAGTTACTCGACGATCTTAAACGCTCGAACAAGCTTGATTTTCAGAGTCGAATCGCGGTGTTGAGCCTGTTTGGCATGATGAACTGGATTTACACCTGGCACAATCCGCGGATCGATGCCGATGCAGTAGAGTTGGCCCGGCAAATGGGCGACATCTTCCTGCGCGGGATCTGCTCGCCCCGAGCAGGGAAGCAGAAGAAGAGATCGGTGAACTAAGACATCAACAGCTTTTACGAAAAAAGGAGCTTCTTTATGGCAACAACCGTACAGCCGGCAGCCGGCGAAACCACAAAGCAACTGGTGAACTACCGCACCGACAACGGCGTTGCGGTCGTGGAAATGAACGATCCGCCGGCGAACACTTATACCTACGAGATGAATCGCCAGTTGGACGAGGCGATTCTCAAAGCCCGCATGGACAACAGTGTTTACGTCATCGTAATGACCGGTGCGGGAGATAAGTTCTTCTCCGCCGGCGCCAACATCAAGATGCTGGCCAGCGTTGATCCCACATTCAAGTATTACTTCTGTCTCCACGCCAATGAAATGTTGCTGCGGCTCGAGCACACGCCCAAGCTGGTGATCGCCGCGATTAATGGCCATTGCGTTGGTGGCGGACTCGAGATTGCGATGGCTGCCGACATCCGCATCGCCCGTAAGGACGCTGGCAAGATAGGCTTGCCCGAGGTAAACCTGGGCGTGCTGCCCGGCACCGGCGGAACCCAGCGCCTGTCTCGCCTTGTGGGCAAGAGCAAAGCCATCGAGTTGATGGTCACCGGCAATACCTTTTCGTTCGAAGAAGCCATGGATCTGGGCATCGTCAACGATATCTACGAGCGTGAAGGCTTCATGGACAACGTGATGGAATACGCTCGCCAGTTCTGCCCGCCGAACAAAGCCGCAAAGGCCGTGGGACGCATCAAGCGGGCGGTGCAGACCGGTTGGGAGATCCCGATGGAGTCCGCTCTCGCCGTCGAACGTGAGAATCAGCAGTTGCTCTTCCAGAGCGAAGACGCCAAGGAAGGTCTTGCCGCATATGTCGACAAGCGCCCTGCTGAATTTAAGGCAAAGTGAACGTGTTTGCGCGGCATGAGCGAAGCGAGAGCACGCGCGCGCTCATCCCGAGCAAAGCGAGGGATCTCGAAACCATGTTGGGGACGGGCGTGCTCGCCCGTCCACGCTCTTGAGGATTGAGAATGTTAGCAGCAACCAAAGTAAAGCTGAGTCCGGGCCAACTGCTCATCGACGGCCGATGGATCGAAGGCTCGAAGACGTTCGAAACCATCAACCCGGCTACGGGAGAGATGCTGACCCAGATCGCGGAGGCTTCCCAGGCCGATGTAGATCAGGCTGTGCAAGCCGCCCGCAAGGCGTTTGAGGACCGTACCGGCGCATGGCGCAAGATGTCGGCCTCCGAACGGGGCCGCCTGATTTGGAAACTTGCTGACCTGGTCGAGCGCAATATCGACGAACTGGCCGAACTCGAAAGCTTGGACAATGGCAAGCCGATTTTCGAATCCCGCTACGTCGACATGCCAATGGTGATCGACGTCCTTCGCTACTACGCGGGATGGGCGACCAAGATTCACGGCGAAACCGTGAATACCTTCGAGACCGCTTTCACCTATACCTTGCGCGAACCTGTGGGTGTGGTTGGTCTGATCATTCCTTGGAATTTTCCTCTGCTACTCGCGTCATGGAAATTGGGTCCGGCGCTCGCAACAGGTTGCACGATTGTCATGAAGCCAGCCGAGCAAACACCGCTGACCACGCTCCGGTTTGGCCAGTTGGCTATTGAAGCAGGCATTCCGGCGGGCGTGCTGAACATCCTGACAGGTGGTCCGGAGACAGGGAAGGCGATGGTCCGCCACCCAGGCATCGACAAGATTGCTTTTACCGGCTCAACTTCCGTCGGCAAAGAAATCATGAAGGGAAGTGCCGACACGCTGAAGCGCATCACGCTGGAGCTGGGGGGGAAGTCCCCGAACATTGTCTTCGCCGATTCAGACATCGATGGCGCCGTAAAGGGTGCGATTAACGGCATCTTCTACGGAAAGGGAGAGGTTTGTAACGCAGGCTCGCGACTGTTTGTCGAAAGCAAGGTACGGGATGAGTTCTTAGAAAAACTTGTAGGCCGAGCCAAGAAAATGCAACCAGGCGACCCGCTCGATCCGAAGACACGCTTGGGTGCAATCGTAAGCCAGGAACAGATGAAGACCGTTCTGGGCTATATCGAAGCTGGAAAGAAAGAAGGCGCCAAACTAATGGCGGGCGGTAACCGTGCATCGGTCGACGGTGGCAATGGATTTTTCTTGGAGCCAACAATCTTCGGTGAAGTCAAGAACGATATGAAGATTGCCCAGGAAGAAATCTTCGGCCCGGTGCTGGCGACCTTGAGTTTCGATGACATCGATCAGGTCATCGAGCAAGCAAATCGCAACCAGTATGGCCTGGCCGCTGCAGTATGGACCAAGGATGTAAAGAAAGCCCACACGGTGTCTCGTCAACTGAAAGCTGGCACGGTTTGGATCAACACTTATGGCTTGATGGACGCCTCACTGCCCTTCGGCGGATACAAGAGTTCCGGCTTCGGGCGCGAGCTTGGCGAAAATGCAATCGAGCATTACACAGAAGTGAAGACTGTTTGGATGAATTTGGGATAAAGAGTACTGCCAGGACCCCTGTTTCGTTGTGGGACAGAAGTTGGCGCTAGAAAATGACATTTTGAGGTAATGAGAAGAAATCATGCCCGGAAAAGTACACAAAATCGGAACTTTCAGTGAGTGGGTTGGACTCTTTGACGATTGGCGCAAGGAGATCGGCGTCAATCACAAAGAGTTTTCGGATTTCAAGTTCGACACGCTCTACGGCCCGATCGAAACCGACGAAATCCAGTTTGGTGCCTTCAAAGGCCGCAAGAAATGGGAGAACCTACGTCAGGTGCCCACGCAGCAGATGAAAGACGCCCTCATGAACATGATCGTCTACCAGGGCGATACGGAGTTTGCCAGCGTGGAGCAGCAGCGCAACCTGTTCCTCACCGCGCCATCGGACTGGGATCGCAAGGCGCTTACCCGCGTCATGATCGAGGAAATGCGCCACGGCTGGCAGATGTGCGCGGTCCTGATGGACTTCTTCGGATCGTCAGGGAAGGTTGAAGCACAGAAAATGCTCGAGCGCCGTGCGTTCGAGAACAAGCGCTTGCTCGGCACATTCAATGTCGACGTTGACAACTGGCTCGACTTCTTCACCTACACCGACTTTGTTGACCGCGATGGCAAGTTCCAGTTGCAGATGCTCAAGTACTCCGCCTTCGCTCCTTTAGGACGCTCAACCTCGTACATGTTGCGTGAGGAAGCTTTCCACATGGGCACCGGGAACGATGGCCTTCGGCGCGTTGTCCAAGCCGGAGTGATCCCGCAGTGGTTGATGCAGAAATATCTCAACAAGTGGATTTCCAGCTCCTACGATCTATTCGGCACCGATCATTCATCTTCGGCCCACTGGTCTTATGTTTGGGGAGTGAAGGGACGCTACGATGAGCCGCAAAACCAGCAGGAAGCCGACCTTGACGATCTGAACGACTACAATCGACATTTGTATCGCAAAGAGGTTTCTGGCTTGGTGGATCGGCTAAACAGTTTTCTGAAGCCAGAAGATCCGCGCTTCTACACCCCGGATATCAAGTTCAATCGCAGCATTGGTCGCTGGTCAGGTTTGAAGTTTCATTGCCGGACTGGTGAGCCAATGGACGATGCGGCCTACGAGCAGCACCTGAAAGATTTCACGCCGACTCCGGAAGACAGGAAACTCTTGCTCGATATCATTGCAAACGAGAAGAAGTGGATCGCTCCAAAAGAGGGCGCTCGCGATCCGTTATCAACGATTGGCGAGCCACGAAAGTCGGCGATCAACTTGTAGATTACGTGGGGCGGACACCTTGTCCGCCCAAATTTCCCATGATTCGTACCGAAAATGGCTCAAGCATCCATAACGCCAACGACGAGCGACCAACGGCCGACGAGCAAATACACGTTGGGCGAACTCATGGTCGCCGCCGCGGCTCGCGAGATTCGCGATAGTGAGGTGGTCTTTGTTGGCATGCGGCTTCCCCTGATCGCATTTGTCGTTGCGAAGAAGACCCATGCTCCCAATGCGATTGGCCTATTCGAAAACGGCGTTATCCGGAGCACACCCGCACCGGAGTTGATCTACACAATGGCCGATCCCCCGAATCTCCTCGGAGCAACTCAATGCCTCGACATGCTCGGAGTTATGAGCCTTCTTCAGGCCGGGCGCGTACACCTCGGGTTTTTGGGTGCCGCGGAAGTGGATCGTTTTGGCAATCTCAACTCAACCGAAGTCCGCGGACCTAAGGGATTGACCAGGCTTCCAGGTTCCGGTGGTGCGTGCGATATCGCTTCGCTGGCGCAGCGCTTTGTCGTGCTCCTCGAGCATAGTAGACAGCGCCTGCCCGAGCGGGTTTCGTACGTCACAAGTCCCGGTAACGGTGAAGGAGCAGGCTGGCGAAAGAGGATCGGACTGCCTCGCGGAGGTCCGGCTGCCGCTATCACAACGAAGGCTGTCCTGCGGTTTGGCGATGACGGAGAGGCATTCCTCTCTTCTATTCATCCAGGCGTACCAGTGGAAGATGTGCTCGCGAATACGGGATGGAAGCTGCGCCTTGCAGACAATCTCCTCGTAACGACTGAGCCGACAGACGAAGAGCTGACCGCGATTCGGGAATACGACAAAGAAGGTTTCTGGACCAGTTGAGGACCTGCGGCGGGACACCATAACTATGACGATGCCAGCGACCACCCATCTCACTCGAATTGCGTTAGACGTGCACGCGCCGGTGGCTCGCCTTACTCTGCACAAGCCTCCGCTCAATATCATCGACATCCCGATGATGGAGGAATTGGCGGATGCACTAGACGCCATTGAATCGAATCCGCGAATTGCGGTTATCGTCATCTCGGGCTCAACGAATTTCTCCGTTGGAGTCGATATAGCGGCGCACATTCCGGCCAAGATTCAGGAGATGTTGAGCAAGTTTCATGGCGTGATCATGAGGCTGGTGACATCAAAGAAGGTCACAGTTGCGACCGTGCTTGGACACTGTCTCGGTGGCGGTGCGGAACTAGCAATGGTTTCCGATTTGGTTTACACGTCGGAGTCTGCAATCTGGGGTTTTCCGGAGATCAAGCTAGCCTGTTATCCTCCGGTCGCTGCAACCGCCCTGGCGGCCCTGGTTGGGCAGAAGCATGCGTCGGACCTGATTCTGACCGGGCGCACCATCAATGGCAAAGAGGCGGCGACCATGGGTTTGGCAAATCTCGCCGTGCCTAGCGACCAAGTTGACACCGCGTTAGGGCAAGCGCTGGATCATTTGCTGACGCTGAGTCCTGCGGCCCTCGCAGTAACGAAGAAAGCTATTTACGCGTGGGACTCGATTCACTTCGATAAGGGACTGGCCCGCGCTGAGAAGATCTATCTAGAAGAGTTGATGAAGACCAGCGACGTGCAAGAGGGTGTGAACGCGTTTATGGAGAAGCGCACGCCAAGCTGGACAGGTAAGTAATGAACGAAGTTGCAACTGGGTCGAAAAAGCACTTGGCGCTCGATACCGATTGGTGGACCGCTATGGGTGCCGCCTGCTGCTTTCTGGCGTTTGCGTTACTCTGTGGTGGAACCACATGGGTGAACTTACGCGGACGTTTCGACGTAGCACCCGTTTCGTGGGGGACGGTATTACCGTTGGCGTTTCTCGTCTACATTGGAATAGGTACTCCAGTAAAGCTACTCCGAAGTGCCGTCCTGGTTATGGCTATCGGCCCGGTTTCTCGCATTCTCCTCTGGGCAACTCGTGCCTCCCATGAAACGCAACTTGTGAACGAGGTGTTTGTCAGATGGTTGGATAGCGCGCTGTACTTCGCAATTTGTGTGTACGTGATTCATTGGTTCAAGACCAAGATCAGATATGTCTAAACTCCGCTCCATGTCCGACGCTATTGCTGAGCTAGTGCCCGACGGCGCCAGCGTCGCCCTCGGTCTGCAGATGGAGCAGATGATCCCCTTCGCGGCAGGCCACGAGATCATCCGGCAAAAGAAACGGAATCTCACCCTGATCGGCCCGATCTCCGACATCCTTTTTGATCAGATGATCGGCGGCGGGTGCGTCGAGAAGGTGATTGCCGCGTGGGTCGGCAACGTGATGATGGGCTCAGCCTACAACTTTCGCCGCGCAGTTGAGCAGGACGGTATGAAGGTCTTTAACATGACCAACTTCACCGTTGCGTTGGCTTTACAGGCCGGGGCCATGGGTGTTCCGTTTCTGCCGACACGGACCGCACTCGGCAGCGATGTTCCAAAGGGCAATCATTTTTACTACCAGATCTTTTCACCCTTCGAGCCCAAGGAAACACTATGGGCCGTCCGGGCATTGAATCCCGACGTCACCATCGTCCATGTGCAACGCGCTGACCGCGATGGAAACGCGCACTGCTGGGGGAACTTCGGCGTCATGATCGAAGGAGTTCGCGCGGCGAAGCGGGTAATCCTGGTTGCGGAAGAAGTCGTAGAGCCCGAGGTGATCGCCAGCGACCCCAATCGCACAGTGATTCCCGGCTTTTTAGTTAATGCGGTTGTGGAGTGCGCCTATGGCGCCCATCCCTCGCCGGTGCAGGGATACTACAAGCGCGACGATGCCTTCTTCCGTCACTATCACGAGCAAACGAAAACGAAAGCGGACACCGATACCTGGCTTGAGCGGTGGGTATATGGGCTGAACGACCGCCGTGCGTACATGAACCAGTTAGGCGTCTGCCGTGTTGAAGAACTCGGTGTAAAGCAACACGCATACGCAGCACAGACAGATTTTGGATATTAGAGGACTCCCATCCAGAACAACGGGTTCGTGGTGCACCAGTAGCCAGCAGTTCGGAGCCGGTAGCAGTTTCATGAAAAAAGAACTCATCGAACTAAAAGTAAACGGTCGACGCCACGAGATCGCCGTCGAGCCCAGCAAGCTTCTTCTCGACGCCCTGCGCCAGGATCTCCAGCTTACTGGATCCAAGCGCGGATGCGACGACTCCTCCTGCGGCGCCTGCACAGTGATGATCGATGGTACGCCGATGCTCGCGTGCACACTGTTGGCAGCCAGTTGCGAAGGTCAGGAAATTACAACCGTAGAAGGCATCAGCGAGCACGGCAGCTTGGCAGCTATCCAGAAAGCATATGGCGACTGGGGCGGAGCGCAATGTGGATACTGCACGCCCGGCTTCATGGTTACAGTGAAACATCTGCTTTCGGTGAATCCTAATCCGACTGAACCTGAGATCCGCAGCGCATTGAGCAGTAACCTATGTCGCTGCACTGGCTACGAGCAGATGTACCAGGCAATCAAGGCCGCCATCCAGGCCGAGCAGAGAGAAATGACGGCATCAAAGTAACGTGAAAGGCATTCCAGCGGGAGTGATAACCGGTGGTGCAGCGGTTCAGTCAAATGGATAAACAGCTGACCGCGGTAAGGAAGCCGAGTCCGGTAAGAGGGCTAAATGGTTTTCTAATTTGTCATCCTGAGCGAAACGCAGGCGCAGCCAAGCGAAGTTGAAGGACCTTTGTTTTGCCAACGATCAACGACCGATGACTAATGACAGCATTTGACATGGCTAACGACCAACAACCAACGACTAACGACAGCTTTTCAGTAATCGGTAAGCCGACCGCCATGGTCGATGCTGCCGGCAAGACTACCGGTGCTGGCAAGTACGCCGACGATCTCAGCCTTCCAGGCATGCTCATCGGCAAGGTTCTGCACTCGCCCTATCCCCATGCGCGTCTCAAGCACATCGACACCAGCCGCGCCGAGGAGCTCGAAGGAGTGGTGGCCGTGGTCACGGGCAAGGACGCTCCTAACGCTTACGGCATTCTTCCCGTCGGGCACGACGAGCACGCCATGGCAACGGATAAAGTCCGCTACGTGGGCGACAATATCGCCTGCGTGGTCGCGGTCGACGAAGCTACCGCCGAAAAAGCCCTCGAACTCATCGATATCGACTACGAGGTCCTGCCTGCTTACTTCGATCCCGAAGACTCGATGAAGGCGCAGTCCAACTTCATTCACGACAACAAACCGCAGAACATCGAGAAGGATTACCACCACGTCTTCGGCGACCCCGATAAGGCCCTCGCGGAAGCCGCCCATGTCTGCGAAGCGCGCTTTATCGCTAACGAAGTGACCCATGCCGCGATGGAGCCGCATTCCACGCTGGCGTCGTTCGAAATCGATCCCCACACCGGCAAGCCTGGCCGTCTGACCGTCTGGTCCTCCACGCAGGTCCCTTATTACTTGCAGCACAAGCTATCGCTCGTGCTGGAAATGCCGATGTCGCAAATCCGCGTGATCAAGCCTCTCGTCGGCGGTGGATTCGGCGGCAAGAGCGAAGTGATCCCTCTCGAGATCACAGCTGCCGTCGCCGCCCGAGCAGCCAAGGCGCCCGTCAAGATCACGTATACCCGCGAGGAAGTCTTCTTCGCACACCGCGGACGACCGCGCACCATCATCGATCTCAAGACTGGTGTTGACAAAGAGGGCCACATCACTGGCGTGAAAGCCAAGGTTATCCAAGATGGCGGCGGTTACTGCTCCTACGGTGTGGTTACCATCCTCTACTCGGGCGCTCTGCTCGGCGCACTCTATGACATTCCGAACATTCAATACGACGGCTACCGCGTCCTTACCAACAAGCCTGTCTGCGGCGCCATGCGCGGTCATGGCACTGTCAACGTCCGCTTCGCTTTCGAATCACAATTGGACGAGCTTGCCGCCAAGCTCAACATGGATCCGGCTGATATTCGCCGCCGCAATTTGTTGAAGCCACCCTGCATCACCGTTAATGGGCTGCGCGTGCAGAGTTACGGCCTCCCCGAATGCGTCGACCAAGTCGTTACGCGGTCCCAATGGGCTTCTCGCAAAGGAAAATTGCCCAAGGGACGTGGCCTCGGCATTGCCTGCAGCCACTACGTAAGCGGCGCGGCGAATTCGATCATTCGCTCTGACATGCCGCACTCTACCGTCAACATTAAGATCGATCGCGACGGCGGTGTCGTCATTTACACCGGTGCCTCGGATATCGGCCAGGGCTCCGACACCATGGTGGCGCAAATTGCTAGCGAAGTGCTTGGCTGTGCGCTGTCGCGAATTAAAGTCATCGCTGCCGATACCGACCTCACGCCCATCGATCTCGGATCCTATTCCAGCCGCGTGACCTTCATGAATGGCAACGCGACATTGCGCGCCGCCGAAGACGTCAAGAAGCAGATTGCCTCGGCAGCTGCCAAGAAGATGAACTGTAACCCTGAGGACCTTGTTTTTCGCGACGACAAGGTCCGCCCAAAGGATTTCGCGGACAGGCGTGTCCCCGCCATCCAGGCTGACGCTTCGGTTTCGGGCCGTGTGGAAGGCCAGATTCTCCGTGGTTCTTTACAGCAGAAGCGCAAAGACGAAGGCCCCAAAGACCAGTTGACTTTTGAGGAAGCCGTTGTCGCCGCGATCGACTTTCACGGCGCGCTCACTGGTACTGGTTCCTACGCTCCCCCACTCGAAGCCCGCGGCGGCAAGCACAAAGGTGCTGGAGTTGGCCCGTCGCCGGCTTATTCCTACTCGGCGCAGGTAGCGGAAGTCAGCGTCGATGAAGAGACCGGCGAGGTCACCGTTCACAAGGTTTGGGCGTCGCACGACTGCGGGCGCGCGCTAAACCCCGTCTCCGTCGAGGGCCAGATTATCGGCTCCGTCTGGATGGGTATGGGCCAGGCCCTCACCGAGGAGATGGTTTGGAAAGATGGCATGCTGATGAATCCGGGGATGCTCGAATATCGTAGCCCTTCATCTGTGGAGTCTCCCGAAATCGAAGCCATCATCGTCGAAAGTGTCGACCCTGAAGGCCCTTTTGGTGCCAAAGAATGTAGTGAAGGATCGCTTGCGGCGACCATTCCCGCTATCGCCAACGCAATTTACGACGCGGTCGGTGTGCGCCTGCACGAATCGCCCTTCACTCCGGAGCGCGTACTGGCGGCCCTACGAGCTAAGCAGAGTGCCAAGTCGTTGAACCTGACCGAAGGCATCGATCCCACGGATCCAGCTCGATTCCGCGAGCATGGGGGATCGCTGTGGTTCAAAGGAAAGGGCCCGATTCGTCACGAGCTCGACCCAGCAAGGCGCGAGACTGCAGCTATTGTGGGAGGTGATGATTGAGCCTCCCGCAATTCAAACTGCTGCGCCCGCGTACGCTCGAAGAGGCGATCGGCTATCTGGCAAAGCACAGCCATAACATTCGGGTACTTGCCGGTGGAACCGATCTTATTCCTTCCATGCGGCAGAAGCTGTTCGAGCCCGAGTTTGTGCTCGACCTTCGCCATATTGCAGAACTTAAGGGAATCCGTAGCGATGCCAACGGCGTCATGATAGGCGCCCTCACACCGCTGAGCGAAATCGAACACTCCGCTTTGTTGCGCCACGACTACCCCGTGCTGACCGAAGCAGTAGCTACGGTCGCCTCACCCGTCCTCCGCAACATGGGCACAATCGGAGGCAACATCTGTCTTGACACGCGTTGCCTTTGGTATAACCAGTCACTCACATGGCGCAAGGGATGCGGTTTCTGCATTAAGAAAGACGGCAATCTATGCCACGTCGCTCCCGGGGGAGCGAAGTGCTGGGCTGCATTCTCGGGCGACACGCCCCCGGCGTTGCTTTGCCTACAGGCAGAAATCGAAATTGCCAGTCCGAAAGGCACTCGTCGCCTGAACTTGGGCGACTTTTACACCGGCATCGGAGACGACTACCGCAAGCTGCAGCCTAACGAGATCGTCACTCGCGTGTTTCTCCCGCGAAGCACAGCAGGGTATCGCGGGGTCTATCGCAAGCTGCGCATCCGCGGATCGATTGACTACCCGCTTGCGGGAGTTGCTGTGGCGATGAAAAGATCGAACGGACACATCGAAGATGCCCGTGTGGCACTAACAGCCGTGAATCCCGCGCCCGTGCTGGTCAAAGGTGCAACTGCGTTTTTGGCAGGCAAGGAGCCGACTGAGGACACAGCAGCCGTTGTTGGTGATTTGGCCGCCAAGACAGCGAAGCCGCTGACGACATCGGCCCTAACGCCTGAGTACCGCCGCGAGATGATTCGCGTGTTTACCAAGCGTGCAGTTTTGGCGGCAGGGAAGTCGTGATATGCCAAGACCTTTAACCAACATCCGACGCCTGATACCTAAGGCTAAAAGCTGACGACTGAGGACGGACGACTGACTACCGATTGCCACATTCACATTCAGCCGCTTGAGATGTTCAAACCTCACGCGCTGGAGTTGATGAAGTCAAAGCGGCCGAACTTCGACCAGATCGCCGAATTTTGCCGCTCGCCTAAGGCGTTTCTCAAACATCTGGACGAAGCCGGAATCGATCGGGCCGTCCTCATTAACTACGTCGCCCCTGAAGTCATCGGCTTCACGTCCGGGGTGAACCAATTTATCGCCGACTACACCCGCGAAAATCCACGGCGCCTTCTCTCCTGCGGAAGCCTCCATCCACGCCATACCAGCAACGTCATGGCCGATGTGGAACAACTGCTACGCCTTGGGATTCGCATGATCAAGATTCATCCCCCGCATCAGTTGTTGTTTCCGAACGACTACCTGACCGGGATGAAAGAGCTCGAGATCATCTACCGTACTGCCGAAGCCAACGGTATACCGGTAATGTTCCACACCGGCACATCGATCTTTCCTGGTGCTCGGAACAAATATGGGGATCCGATTTATGTCGATGATGTCGCCATTGATTTTCCCAAGCTGAAAATTCTGCTAGCCCACGGCGGACGCCCGCTCTGGATGAATACTGCTTTCTTTCTGATCCGGCGACATCCGAATGTTTTTCTGGACATCAGCGGAATACCACCGAAGACGCTATTGAAGTACTTCCCCCGCCTTGAAGAAATAGCCCACAAAACACTATTCGGTACAGATTGGCCGGGACCGGGCGTTCCGGAGATCAAGAAAAATCTAGACGATTTTCGCGCACTGGCGCTGTCCGATGATTTGAAGCAGCAGATTCTCTCGAAAACCGCGTTGACGATCTGGCCCGCCTAGAGCGGGCACGCTTAACTCGACTCTGGGGCGAAGCCTATCCGTTCACCCAGCAGCGGCGGAAGGTTGGAACTATCGCTCCGTGAACAGATGCCCCAGCTTTTCTTTCTTTGTTTTCAAATAGTCCTCGGCATAGGCGCTGGCTGTCACCTCACAGGGAACCCTCTCCACTACTTCGATCCCCGCACTCTCGACCGCCGCAACTTTCTCCGGATTGTTCGACAGCAGCCGAAGCTGCTTTACACCCAACGCCTTCAGGACCTCCGCTGGAAGGTTAAAGCCCCGGTGATCTGCCTTGAAGCCGAGCCGTTCATTTGCCTCCACGGTATCCAGTCCCGCATCCTGAAGTTCGTAAGCTTGCAGCTTCGCCATCAGACCAATGCCTCGGCCCTCCTGCTGTTCATACACCAGGACGCCAGCGCCGCTCTGCGCGATCATTGAGAGCGCCATCTCTAGCTGCTGACGGCAGTCGCAACGCAGAGACCCGAAAACATCTCCGGTCAGACATTGCGAATGAATTCTGACAAGGGGCGGCACGGCGTGAATATCGCCCATGACGAGCGCGACGGCCGTTTCCAGGCGTCGCTCCGGTCCGAACTCTCCTTCGAAACCTAAAATGCGGAACTGGCCCCACCGGGTAGGGAAGTCCGCAGATGCCAGTTGACGGATATGGTTGGAATTCACACTTCCATTATAGCGACGTGAGAGAACGACAGCTTGGTACAACGGGCTTCCGCCAGTGCGGAGGACTGACACCCCTCGTCATGTGAGCGCGATTGGTTCGAAGCCCAAATCGCTGATAAAATTGATCAACACCCACCATTTCAGTGGGGCTATAGCTCAGCTGGGAGAGCGCATCGTTCGCAACGATGAGGTCGTCGGTTCGATCCCGACTAGCTCCACCATGATTTCAACCAATGGCCGCCGTACCATCCGAGACCTAGCAGGTCATCTAGATTTCGCCCTGAGATTCTTCGAGGTCGCCCAACGCTCAAGAAGAA
>DATBFG010000019.1:0-81979 GCA_036558645.1 Terriglobales bacterium | reverse complement strand
GCCGTCTGCAACTCCGGGCTCAGGCCTTCGGCTTTTTCCGGATTCATGTTGCGCACGTTGCAGCCGCGCAGCCGCTCGCCGTAGCTCTTCGCCAGTCCACGAGCCCTGTTCACCAGCCCGGTTCGGGCGCGCACCAGACCTGCCCGTGCCCGAATCATCATCAGATCGGCTTGTGCCTGCGCGCTGCGATGCTGCACCGGATACAGCAACTCGGGATCGATCCGGGCCAACCGCGCTAGCGTCTGCGCATCCAGCCGATCATCTTTCTTCCGGCTCTCCCCGATCAGCCGCACCTTGCGCGCATTCGCTACGATCACTTCATGCCCCAAATCGGTGAGCAAGCGACTGATCCAGGGCGAATGCGTCCCGATTTCCAGCGCTATCCGGCTGCGCGGCATCTTGCTGAAGGCCTCTTGCATGGCCTTCGTGGTTGTGCTCACTCTCTGTTCCAGCACTACCCGGCCTGCTTCATCCACCACGCAGTACCAGCTGTTGCGATCTCCCAGATCCAGTCCGATGGTCAGTCTCTGCCCTGCAAAATTCTTCGTCTGAGCTGCCGCTACGGTGCTAACCTTCTTCATTGCCGGTCTCCTTTATCTCTTGTGCTTCGAGCACGTCGATAACTTGGGAGCGTACACCGCATCCCGTCCGGAGACCGGCCTTCTCATCCCATCTGTTTTCATCAACCGAGCAAAAGATGCCGCTACAATATCCGAGATGTTTCACCACCGCGACATCGTTGAAGAGATCTCAACACAGCGACAGGGTGAGATTGACGCTGTGGACCAATACATCTCAGAGGCTAAAGAACAGTCGCCACGACGCTGGCGTGTTCGATTTCTAGACGATAGGGAGCCACGTTTCCAATACTTCGTGAATCCAGCGGATTTGCGGCTTATTCGGTGTCCCCACGCAGGTCAATGAGTGTAATGGCCTGTTTGCGACAGTTATGGTTTCGCTGCTTTGGGATTCTCCCCACTACACCACTCGTGGCTGCGGATTTCGTAGCCTTTCAACTTACCGTTCATCGCCATCTCATACAAATGGTCCGCAGTGGCGTATTCCGAACTAAGGTTCTGCAGCAGGAATGGAAATGGAAAGTTCCGGCATGTAGGATGCTTCTCATAGAACGCCGTGATGACATCCGTATAAGCGCCCACGTCGAATTGACCCTTCTCATCTAACTTCGCTTTGGAGAACTCGCCACGATGAGCGAGGCATCGCCCGGATGGAACTTCAGTCGGGTGATCTTTGTCTCCTAAACGGTGGGGCTGCCCGACTTCAAATAACTGGTCTGCCAAGTCACATGCTTCGGAGAAACCGATCATGTATCCATCCGCCAACCCCTGAACGTACGCGGTACGCTGCATGGGCGACCACGACAGCCATTCACCACCACGGCCATGAAGCATGGGCAGCTTTTGAGCTGGTGCGTTGATACAGAATGCAGCCAAAAGTGTGAATCCAACGAAGCAGGCTCGTGCCATTTTGGTGATTCCTCTACTCTATTGGACACCAACCATGAGCCGCAGTGTTCTTGATTGTTGAAATATCGTCATTTCACTCATTGACAGATGTGGGCCGAAAGGCCCCGAAAAAGGGGACAGGAAGACAATCGTTGGTGAAAAATCCCTATTTTTTGCTGACCGTTGGCGTGTCCACCACTTCAATGGGAAAAACTGTACGAGCGTCGACGAATTTGGTCTCCAAGGTTAATTTCCCGGCCTTCCGCGGAGTGAATTCGAAATCGTAGGTTTCACCTGCGCCGAATTTCAGCCGCGCTTCCCCCGTGGTGCGATAACTCGCGGGCAGGTCGGCTCCATCTTTGGCCAGCGGCATCCATAAAGTAGGCTTCCCGCCGTCCAGAATCGACGTGTTCACCTCGTCATCATCGGCCGTGATGTTGATGAAGCGGAGCCGATAGCGCTCGCCAACTCGAAACTGGGTTCCGCCGGGCTCTGCGTGACCGTTCACCAGCAGAGTGTCTTCGAAGAAGCTTCGCCCGGCGGTGCTGACCACGAAAGCCCGATCATGTTCGGGATCGTATTTCTCACCCGGCTCTAGCACGATCAGTGCGCCATACAGTCCTGTAGTGAGCTGCTGCATGTCATGCCAATGCGTGTGATAAATGTAAGTGCCCGAACGCGGCGGTGTCATGTAAACGTCAAAGGACCCTCCCGGCTGGATCGGTGGCGTGACCTGGCGCGAGTCACCACCATATCCGGGAACGCCATCGTAGTAACTCTCGAGTTCCATTCCATGCCAGTGAATCGCCGTGGGAGTCTCTAGCTTGTTGACCACAGTAATTTGGGTTGTCTGCCCACGGTACAAAATGATCGGCGGTCCCAGTTCGGAGCCGTGCACTGTCTCCGCAACCGTCTCTCCATCACGCAGTTCGACGCTGATGCAACGACGTGTGGTGTTCGGCATGGGAGGATTCTTGGAGATGGTTAGAGTCAACTTGCGCTGCGGTTTCGGCGGCGAATCCTTGGCAACATCGCTTGGGCGGGGATGTACGTCGATGCCGACAACAAGGCCCGACATCCCGGATGGATCGTGGTGAGTGTGCGTGGACTCGCTTGCCACTCCCATGACCCTGGCCGTGGCACTCGCCATCTCTGGCTCGAAGTGCGACGCGAGATGGCAATGGAAGAGCCAATTCCCGGCGTGCGTGGGAGTCCAGGAAATCAGCATGGTTCGGCCGGGCTGCATCGATTCGGTGACTGCAAGACGCCGTTGTGCCTCCGAGTACATCTCTTCCTTTTCCCCGTTGCCTGCGCTTTCCACGGTGAAGTGGGCGCCATGCAGATGCATAGGATGAGTTGTCACAGTCGGGTTGATGACTCGCCAATGCACGGTGTCACCGACCGTGTAGGACAGGCGGGTGGTGTCCGGCCAGACCTTGCCGTTGACAGTCAGAATTTCGTTGAATCCGTGATCAAAATCAAAGGGCACCAGCCAGTGATACCAGAGGCCGATGAGCAACACCCGGTCATCGGTTGGTGCGCCGCCACCGTCCACGATGAACGCCCCGGTCATCACCGTGTCAGTCGTTTGTAATGCATCTATAGGTACCGGAGCGAAGCAGGTGACGTAGTAGAAGTATGTCCCCGGAGCACCAGCAATGAAGTTTAGTTCCTTTGTCGCCCCGGGATCGATATTGATCGCGTCCTGCGGATCGCCAGGTCGCTGGTGTAATCCGTGAACGAAGATTGGATACCCCTTGGTATTCCGAAAGAAAACATGGATGCGCGTGCCCTCCGCAACACGAATCATGGGCCCTGGAATACTGGGAGGCCCGTTCTCTTCGGTGACCGTGAGCACGGGGATTCCCGGAGCGTCGTCGCCGTTCGGGTACCAGGCGCCTTCCTTGATCTTCAGATGGACGGTTAAAACCCGATCCTTCAGTTCGCCGGCGGGCTTGGTGTTGTCGTGAGTAGTCACGCGAGGCAAGTCGGAAACATCCGCGGCAAGCGCGACGGCTCCGATGGTTGTTAAGAAAAGTAACAATGCGGCCAGCATGCGTCCGACCCACAGCGGACGAAGGCGTAGGCTCATGGCGCTCTCCAAGATATTGTCAGGGTAACTTCTTCACGCGAACGGCGGGGGAATGTCGAGTGACGATACTGTGCTTTGGATTGCTATGTCAATAAAAATTGAGAAGATGGGGCGGTTGGCACGCCGCGGTGAGGATTGCGTCTTTGTCAGTAGCGACACCGAGGAGAAAGGGGCGCACGGGGACGTCATATCCGGCTCAAAATCCGCTGAATAGTTTTGCATGCCCCGCCAAGACATTGTTCTTAGCCACCAAGTCGGGTTCCAGACTCCAATCTCCTCGTACGTGGGTGCCGCCCAGCACAATACCGTCGCGGCGGGGGAACATGTACAGGTCGCCGGCGAGAACTATGTAGTTCACCTCGGGCTGGGGCAGCAGATATGTTAACTGGCCCTTGATAGGAATCAGTTCGGGATCCGCGAAGAGTGCGCGGGCTCCCAAACCGGTGCAATTCACTAGGCACTTCTCCTGTAATGTGGCGATCTCGGTAAGATCATGGAACTCCTGCAACACAACTTTTCCGCCTGCAAGTCGAAAATCGCGAAGGAGCGCACGCAGATACGTATGGGGCTCGATCAACATAGCTCTGAACTCGCGAACGTAGCGATGCGGAAATCGATGTTGCGCGGGTTGTAGATCATGCAACTCCGGAAAGACTTCTGGAAATGGGCCGTTGCGGCCGAGCATTTCAGTATCACTAAAAGCTTTGTCGGTGGCGGCGTAGCTCGGCATCCAGTGAACGCCGTAATCATCACCAGCAAATTGCTGGAAGTAGGTGTAGGAGAACTTCACCGCCTTTAGATATTGCTGATGAAATGGCGGTGTCTCGCGGTCGGGGTCAAACACTGAATAGGGCAGCCAAAGTCCTCCGGCTGAATTCGAAGTCGTCTCTGGCGGAAGGGCTTTAGCATAGATCGTGACTTCCTTCCCAATCTGCTGCAAGAGGCGCGCCGAAGCCAACCCGACTACTCCGCACCCCAAAACTGCAACTTGTTTCTGAAGGGAATTGCGGACCTCCTCAACCGCCAGTTGCGAAGTCCCCCAGGAAAGCGTTATACCCGCTCCGCCATGCCCATAGTTATGAACGCAGACTTGATCCCCTAACTTTTCCGTTTCCAAGCGAAACCCCACGGCGCGGAAAGGACGGAGACATACGGTTGTGCGGATCTCACGCTCTGGCGACACCAACACCTTTGGCAGTTGCAGTTGGCCGAGAGGCGCCGCGCTCACGGGTACAGACACCCGCTTTGCCGCACACCCTTCCAGTAGTAAGGTTCCAGAACAGGCCGCGAAGGCCTTCAATAGATTGCGCCGATTCACAGCGCCGTACTATACACCTCATCAAGCGATCGAAGGGTGATCACCGTGGGACGGCTGTGACCTACCAGCCCAAGAATGTTCCGAGTTCTTCGACGAAGGTGCGCCACGCAGGTTCATCGGCGAGAAGAAGGTGATTGGCGCTCGACAACGGAACAAACTTCGCATTCGGAATCTCAGCCGCGAGGATTCGACCCTCGTCGGACGACACCGCGCGATCACCATCGCTGTGAAACACAATGGTTGGAACGGAAACCAACGGGAGCAGTGCACGCACGTTGATCTTGTCGCAAGCGTCCATAATCCTTGCTGCATTTTCCGGGGACGCTGACACGCGGCGCAGATCGTTGAACCATTCCTGGTGTTCGGGTGTGGCGTTCTCCGGCACGTATAGGTTGGCAAAGTTGAAGCAAAAGGCGGGGTTCTTAGCGCCCCAATCCAAACGCACCAGCATCTCGAATGCATGCCGGGCTTCCAGGGCTTCCGGGTTGTCCCGGTGCTCCCAACCACGGCTATACGCACCTATGAGGATCAAGTGACTTACTCGCTCCGGATACCGAACGGCATACCTAATCGCCGGAGCCCCACCCTGCGAGATCCCCATCAGCGCAAACCGGTCAAGACCAGCGAAATTCACGACCGTCTCGAGGTCCTGAACCCAAGCATCGAGAGAGATATCCTTCACCTCTCTGTCCGACAGCCCATTGCCACGTTCGTCGTAGCGTACGAAGCGGTGGTGCTTTGTTAACTCCGCAATCCAGTGCTTCCAGACGGGGCTCTCCCATTCATAGTCGAGATGATTGAGCCAGTTCGCGGCCTTCACGAGGGGGTAGCCTGAACCGACGCTTGCCCACGCGATGCGAACGCCGTCGCGGGTGGAGCAGAAACGGATTTCCTGACGTGCCTGGGTTCCATCGTGGCGCCCTTCAGCCGCATGCTCCGGAAATTTCGAGGCAGTCTCGGTCACTCTCGCGATGAAGCGATATCCCCGCTTAGGAATGGTTTCAATGTAGTGCGAGGTTCCTGGATTGTCTTTCAGAACTTTCCGTAGAGTGAAGACGTTCTGAGCCAGAGTGGCTTCCTCGACAAATGTGTCCGGCCAGACCCTTTGGAGCAGCTCCTCCTTGCTCAATATCTGACCCTGGCTCTCGACCAACGCCAAGAGGATCTGAAACGCTTTGGGCGTGAGCGGAACTCTCTTTGTGCCTTCTGCCAAGAGCTGCTGGGCGGGGTTCAGCCTAAATGGACCGAATTCGTAAGAGACGCGCGATTGCAGCGACATAGTTTTGAAGCGATTTGAGAAAACTTTGATCGGCCCTTAAAGACACAGCGCTGGGTCCAGCTATGAAATGCCAGTCAATGGCACATGGCGCGGACAGGACCGCACGCCCCACATGATTCGAAATTCTAGCAGAGACAGTGGGCCCGAAAAAGCATAGTGCCGGTCGCAATGGGGTGATGAGGACTCAGGAAACTGTCCGGTCGAGAGGTCAATTCAGGGATCTAAGTCCTCCCGGAGAACTTTGATTCCCGAGGTAAGTAATTAAGGAGACAGACTATGAAGAAGTGGAAACGCTTGGGCCTTCTCATAACGTGCGCATTATTGCTAATGGCTTCAACCCCAGCCGAACCCAAATGGAGCATGAAGGCTGATTATGTCGAAGCCTGCAGCTGCCATTTGTTTTGCCAGTGTTATTTCAACAAGCACGCCGAACATCCGCACTGCGAGTTCAACATGGCGGTGAAAGTCCGGGAAGGACATTCAGGCAGCACCAGCCTGACCGGAGCCAAATACTGGCTCACCGGCGATCTGGGCGACGAATGGGGCACGAACAAGAAAGGCAAGTGGGTAGTCGTGTCGTTCGATCCTTCCACCACGAAGGAGCAGCGCGAGGCGCTCGCACCCATGATTCTCAAAACCTATGGTTTGGAGTGGGCGGAGTTAAAGGTCCAAGAGGCCCCAATCGAGATCACGCGCACTGGTGACATCGTGGAGGCCAAACTGAACGACGGCCAGCTGGCGAAGATGAAGTTAAAACGCGAGCCCGGAGCTGACGGCAAGGGAGTCGTGTTGAGGAACGTAAAATACTTCGGCGCCCAGAACAACAATGGCTTCGAGCTCTACCGCTCAATTGAGCACAGCGCCGACACCCAAGGCCACCAATTCTCGTACAGTGACCGGAATGCTTTCCTGATTTCGATTGACACGCATGAAGGCGAAGCCGAGGGCAACGAGGAAGCACATCACTGACACACATCTCCAGAGGTGGGGAAGATGCCGAACGCGGTTTCTCAAGCAACTCATGTTCGGGAGGGTTGTGTCGAAACGCAGTTATGCGTGGCATCACAAAGATGTCAAGCGTCTCGTAGTGTGGTCTTGCTGATGAAGTGGAAGAAATCAGAGTTCTGGCACAAGAGTAGCCAGCGCCAGCCCGCACTCTTGATGAGCGATGGTTGTTTCGCTCGGTGCCAGTTATGCGTTCTCGTTTCAGCCGGTGCTGCTACCTGATGAGCGACCTGTCTTCCATCAGCAACGATGGAAGTTGGCCAGGCGATTCACGCAGTCACCGGAACTCGGCGTTTTGGCTTTGGTTTTTCCTTTCTCAGAAAAAGGTTTCTGCTTTATGCCACGGCCAGCTTTGTCCGGCAGACAATACCCGCTGGATCGATCTCCCAGATTCAAACCGATGGTGAGTGCCCTGCAAAATTCTTCGTCTGAGCTGCTGCTACGGTGCTAACCTTTTTCATTGCCGGTCTCCTTTATCTCTTGTGCTTCGAGCACGTCGATAACTTTGGAGCGTACACCGCATCCCGTCCGGAGACCGGCCTTCTCATCCCATCTGATTTCGTCAATTGGCTGATACCGTCCTCCATGTGACAATTGGCGCATGCCTCCACAGCATAGGTCATTGGCCACCCTGAAAATGCACCAGGTTTCCTATCAGTCGCGTATGAAATTCTTTGCCTTGTTAGTCATTGCAACGCTGCTGCTCTCTTGTACGACCTCTTACTCGGAGGACGTCAAGGGCGAGCGTCACAGGGCCAAACAGATCCTTAACGTCGTATCCAAAGACGTGCAAGAAAATTTCTACGATGAAACCCTCAAGGGTATTAATTGGGTAGCCTTAACGGACCAAGCACGTCAGCGGATCGACAGCGCTGATCAACTTGGAGCAATGCACGGTGCTATCTCCGCCTTAGTGTTCCAACTGCACGACTCGCACACGGTTTTCATCCCGCCGAAACGAAAAATTAAGGCCGATTATGGATTTAAGGCGAAACCGTTTGCCAACAGCATATTTGTCTATGAACTGGATCAAGATGGACCCGCTGCAAAGGCCGGTTTGCAATTGGGCGATCAGATTGTGGGTGTGAATAACCTAGATGCAGTGCCTCAGACGTTTTTTGAAATGATGCGTTATCTCACTGTTATTGATCCCAGGATCGAACTGGTGTTAGAGATTACCAAGAACGGCACTACTCGAAAATTGAGCGTCCCAGCCACGGTGATTCCCCAACAACCTCAATATTTTTTCAGTTACATCGAAACTGGTCGCGACGCCGATAAGCCGGAGCCCTTTTTCGATTTCAAAGACTACGGTGAAGGTATTCGGTACTTGCGAGTTCGAACATTTGCAATGCCCTCGACCGAGTTGGTGGATATGATCAGGCCTCTTCGAGATGCCAAGGCTGTGATTTTGGACCTCCGTGGAAACGGTGGAGGGATGCTATCTACGATGCTTGATTTCACTGGGGAATTCATACATGAACCATATGAGATGGCTACTTCGGTTTCTCGGAAAAAGTCCCACGCCATACGAGTTGAGCCTACCTCCCGACGCGTGTCATGCCCACTTTACGTTTTGATGGACAGTGCATCGGCCAGTGCGTCTGAGCTTTTCGCACGAAGCATGCAACTTCACAAACGAGCTGTGGTGATCGGTGACCGGTCGAGCGGGCGCGTCAACAGTGCTCAATTCTTTTGGGAACCAATCGGATCTTGGAAAGGAGTGGAATTCGGAACTGAGATCGCAGTCTCCAAAATAGTGATGGAGGATGGGCAGGAATTGGAAGGTCGCGGCGTTACTCCTGACGAAGCATGCGTTCCTCACTCCGATGACCTGCGTCAATCAAGAGATCCATGTTTGGATCGCGCTCTTGCCATGGCGCGCCTAGTGAAGAAGTAAATGGCAGGCGATGGCGATGAGAATGCCCACAAGCCCAGAATCCACACGCATGAGCCGCCATGGTCCCGGATGAGGCTTGGTTGCGTTTTCGGCTTTCATGGCCGGATTAACGCACTGTCTGACCGCGCGCGAAAACCACCATCTGACTGTTGATAAATCCCTATTTCGCTCAAAACCGTCGCCCATTCAAAAAGTGCTCGTAGGGAATGTCAGAATTTGAAACCCATGGCTAAGACAACCGTTGGATCTGTCCATCCAGCATTGAAGACGTAGGTCGTAAAGTCCACCCGTTTGTAGGTAATGCCCGCGAAGAAGCCTCTTTGTACATCGAGAGGTGTTTGATAAGCCCGGGTTCTTTGCGAAGCCAAGCCAAAGCGAACCCAGTCGGTCGGGGAATAGGTGAGTTCGTTCCAGGTATAGAAGAAGTTGCTATCGGAGTTCTTGGTATCGAAGACAAATTCACCCTCGCTGTAGAGGGAGAGCTTTTTGTAGCTCAATGTGAATAGATATCCTGGCGCCACACCGGTCGTATTTCCAAAAATTCCACCGACCATCGGCGTCGCGTCGAGTACCAGCTTTTCTCCGAAGCTCAGGTTATAGCCAAGCCATAACGATCCAGTTTCTTGATCTTCATAGTTGTAGCGCGCTTCAAGATGCACCCAATTGCGATCGGCGCGGAATGTAGGAGAAAAGTAGGACTGCTCGTCCGGAACGATGTAGCCGTAACCAGCCGCGGCAAATGACCAGGAATTGCTGTCCGTTGGCTCATCCGGTTGCACAGGCACAACGGCATCTGTTCCCTGCGCCCGCAGGGTCGCGGAACAAAGTGCGAGAAAGACAAACAGCATTGCGAGATTTGGCCTGCTGATCATCCGCCCAGCGCCATCGTCAAGGTAACCATGGAACCGCCTATGACGGTCATGATCAGACCGCTCCTCAGGGGCCGATGGCCAGTGTGGTGGCCATATACATAACCCGTGAAGAAGAGCAGAAGAACGGCGATGCCGTTCGAGATACGCAAGGCGCGACTCGGATCATGAATGAAGAGGAATGGCAGGACGACGGGCAGCGTTGCGACTACGACCAGCAGAAATACGCCGAGACCGCCAAGCCACTCCTCCTTGGTCAATTGGGGACGATCGGGTGGCTCGGGTAATTTCTGAAGCTTTTCGCGAATGACTTCGAATTCGGTACGAGTCGTAACTGACGCCAAGAGAGGTGGCAGGGCATCGGCGATCACTCCATATGCGCGCTCGGGACTCCCCGGGTCACGGGCTGCTCGCAGCGCAAGGATCTTTTGCCCTTGAGCATGAAAACAAGCCAGCAAGTAAAGGACTGCGTCGATTGCGCCCCAGGCGATGTTACAGCCTAGCGCCCCGATGAGCATCTGATGAACTTCTGTTCGCCCGCCGCCTCCGACACTGAAGGAACAGGTGATGGTAAGGACCATCACGAGTCCGAAAAGGATCTCAGATATCCGCTCAATCGGATCGAGCAGGCGTTTAACGGGTTGGGGAGCTTCTTCCGGCATATTCCGCGAATGCAGTTCCGGAATTTTCTGGCTGGTAAAGGATACTGACAACTAATAAAACTACTAGTGGCATTGCAATGGGCCGTCTTTGACAATCTGAATGACTCCGATTTAATCGGGAACACGTACTCAACGACATACCATCATTCTGCGTGGAGGAAATGATCTTGCCGACCAGCGGCTCTCGAACACGTTTCCCAATAGCTGGATGGGTGGTTTCTTACCAAAAAGAATGGTTGCGACCGGATGTGGTCGCCGGACTGACAACTGCGGCGGTCGTCATTCCGAAAGCGATGGCCTACGCCACGATCGCGGGGTTGCCGGTGCAGGTAGGGCTCTATACCGCCCTATTGCCGCCGGTGATTTACGCACTGCTTGGCGCATCGGGCGTGCTAAGCGTGACGACCACGACGACCATCGCGATCTTGACGGCTGCGGAACTCGCTGAAGTTGTTCCCGGAGGGGATGCAACTGCGTTGTTGTCGGCCACCGCTACATTGACCTTACTAGTGGGTGCGATTCTTGTGATGGCCTCAGCGTTGCGGCTCGGGTTTGTTGCCAACTTCATCTCCGACCCAGTCCTAACGGGGTTCAAGGCTGGTATTGGCGTGGTCATCGTGCTGGATCAGATCCCAAAACTGCTTGGCACGCATATCACGAAGGGAAGCTTTTTGCAGAATCTTCTGGCCACCATCCGAAGCGTTCCCGAGGCAAAACTAATCACGCTGGCGGTTGGAGTTTTCATCATTCTGCTATTGATTGCGATCGAGAAGCTTGCGCCCAGGATTCCAGCACCGCTTGTGGCCTTGGCCGCAGGCATTGGTGGCGCCTACTTGCTTAACCTCAATGCGCACGGCGTGGAGTTAGTGGGCCACATCCCGAAAGGTCTCCCTTCGTTCACGGCTCCGTCTGTGGAACTCGCGACTCAGCTCTGGCCCGGCGCACTCGGCATCGCGCTTATGAGTTTTACGGAAAGCATTGCCGCGGGACGTGCATTTGCAAGTAAGGACGAGCCGTCACCGAGGGCAAACCAGGAATTACTTGCAACCGGTCTCGCAAATGCCGGCGGCGCGGTTTTAGGAGCGATGCCAGGCGGTGGGGGAACTAGTCAGACGGCCATCAATCGACTGGCCGGGGGTCGAACGCAATTAACGGAATTCGTGACGGCGACGATGACCCTCTTAACCCTTCTGCTGCTCGCGCCCCTGCTTGCTTTGATGCCGCAAGCCACGCTTGCAGCGGTGGTGATTGTTTATTCCGTCGGACTGATCAAGCCCGACGAGTTTCGTGAGATGCGGAAGGTCCGCACGACTGAGTTTCGATGGGCGCTGGTTGCTTTTGCGGGAGTCGTGCTGGTGGGGACGCTGAAGGGAATTCTGGTCGCGATCGTCGTGTCTCTCATCGTACTTGCCTACCAGGTGGCCGACCCGCCGGTGCATGTTCTCGCGCGCAAGCCGGGGACGAATGTCTTTCGACCGCGCTCGGAGGAATATCCGGAGGATGAGACCATTCCAGGCTTGCTGCTGCTGAGACCTGAAGGCAGGATTTTTTTCGCGAATGCTGAACAAATCGCACAGAAAATCAGGCGGTTGACCCACGAGATGCAGCCCAACGTTGTTGCCATCGATTTGAGTGGTGTTGTCGACATTGAGTACACAGCCCTCAAAATGCTCACGGAGGGTGAGAAACGTCAGCGCGAGCAAGGGGTACAACTTTGGCTTGTCGACATGAACCCCGGCGTGCTCGCGATGATACAGAGATCCCAACTGGGTGCGGCAGTGGGCCGAGACGGCATGCATTTCAACCTTGAGATTGCGGTGGCAAAGTATTTGGATAAGCGGTGAACCAATCCGGCAGCTTACGTCAAGGGTGCCGGGAGTTGTAGCAGCCCCGTCGTTACAGCCGTTGGTGAGTGGAGGTCTCGTTGCTCGCCCCGGCGGTAGGATCAACCACGGGGGATTCAACTCGGAATCCTTGTACGTGTTCTGGGGTTGAGTTCACAATTGTTGGGGACTTGCGTCTCTTGCGGGCAACCCCCTCGCTGGATATAGTTCTTGCGGCTTATTGGTTCAGCAATTTGCCGAGTGAGAGGGGCCGTTCATGAAGACCGAGAACAAATTCCCGCCAAGCGCCTTTGCCTTTCTATTGATTGTCGCGCTGTCGCAATTCCTCATCACCCAGGCCAGCTGTCAATCGATTCAAGCGGCGCCATCCAGCCAGGCTTGCGAATCTCGGTCGAACGACACCGCCGACAGGCTTCTCGAGTGCATTCAGGGGACAGCGCTGTGGAGCCGGCTGTCAGTCTTCCAGGCGATTTCCGATGCGAATCCGGGGCCGGATGGTCACGGCAACCGCGACACGGGAACGTCCGGCTACAAGGCGTCGGTGAACCTCGTTGCTCGGCTCATGCGGCAAGCAGGATACACGGTGACTATCCAGACGTATCAGTTCCTTACCGGAGAGGTGGTGGGGACGCCGCAATTCGATGTCGCTGGCCAGAGTTACCCGGCCGATCAGTGGTTTGTTGCAGGGCTCTCCGCTGGGGGGATCCTCAATTCGCCTGTTCAACCTGTAGTGCGGTCGGGTACGGGCTGTTCGCAAAAGGAGTTCACTGGATTTCTCCCAGGAAATATTGCACTGCTTGAGCGCGGCTCTTGCACGTACGACACGCAGGTAAACAACGCCGCGCGAGCCGGGGCCAGAGGCGTCATACTCTACAACGGTCCGGTGATGCCAGGGCGGAGCGATGTGGATCACGGTGGCGCATTCCCAGCAAGGCTGACGCACAGTTCCAATATTCCCGTGGTGGGTGTTACTTCGTATGCCATCGGTGCTGACCTGCGTGAGAGCTACCTGAGGGGTGCAGCGCCTGTAGCGCATATCGACATTCGCACGCAACCCAGGGCAGTCACAGACTACAACGTCATCGCCGATTCTCCTTTAGGAGACCCTGCGCACGTGGTCGTAGTGGATGCGCATCTCGACTCGGTCTTTGGCGCAGGCATACTCGACAATGCGTCGGGTTCCACTACGATTCTTGAGATCGCGCTGAAAATGGCGAACACTTCCACTCGCAATCAGCTTCGTTACATATGGTTCGGGGGAGAAGAGTTGGGACTGAAAGGCTCGGCGTACTACACCACTCACTTGAGCCAGTCGCAACGGAAGCAGATCGCATTTGACATCGATGCTGACGTAACCGCCACGCCGAACTTCGACTACATGATTGCCGATCCCGCCTTTGCCCCCAACCGAGACCAATTTCCGCCCAATGTGATTCCACAGTCGAAGGCAGGGAATCAGTTCTTTACAAATTTCTTTACCTCACAAGGATTGCCGTCGCAGTCCGCGCCCTTCGGCAACGCCGGAACCGATTCGAATTCGTTCGCCCTAATCGGTGTCCCCAACACCGGAATTCTGACCCGCCAGAATTGCTGCAAAGAACAGAGCGAAGTTGATATTTGGGGCGGGGTCCAAGGAAACTACGAGGGTAATATCCCCGGTTTCGACGGTGGGTGCGTCGACTGGCCCCAACGCTGGTGCGATAACCTCTCCAACAACGATCCAACCGTACTCGAAGTAGCGTCAAGAGCGACGGCGTTCGTGGTGTTGAACATGGCTAATTTCCAATTTCCAAATGCGAGTAAGTAAGGGCGGGAAGATAGGTTCAGACTCTGGGTGTGGCTCGATTGCGTGACTGAGTAGATCCGACGATCCCTAGTGCACATAGAGGTTCGCTTTCACATCCCATGCGAAAGGACCCAAAGATTGGGATAACAGGCAAGCTATAATTCTCCCAAAAAATTGGGAGATCGGCTTGCTCCATCAACGTTACAAAGACATTGCCTTCTGGAGTATTTCGAAAGCAACGCTTCCCAACCATTTTGCACGACGATTTCTTTGGCGCGCACGAGCTCGTGAAGGGGCGGTCCTTCTGCACTTGGGCTGTGGACCCAAGTACCTTGAAGGCTTCCTCAACATAGACGCAAATCCTCTGGTAAAGACCGATCTTTGGCTGGACGTGCGGAACGGCCTCCCCTTCGCTTCGGAATCGGTTGATTCCATCTATGCGACGCACATGTTCGAGCATTTTTTCGATGGCGAACTCCGGTGCTTGCTTAACGAGTGCTTCCGCGTACTTAAACCCATGGCTGGCATCCGGCTGATTGTTCCGAACCTGGGCAGTGCGATCTCGGCGTATGCCGAGAAGCGTCACAACTGGTTCTACGACGGGTTCCCGCACCACTTTGACTCGCTCGGAGGTCGCTTCTCCAACTTTGTTTTTTGCGACGGCCAGCATCGCACAGCATTTGACTTTGAATACCTGGAGGAAATGCTTCGAACCGCCGGATTTCGCGAGATAGAAGAGTCAGCCGAGGGAAGCAGCCGATTGTATGGAACCAACGTGCCTTCTTACGAGCCCGGAGATACAACCGAGCTGCCCCACTCGTTGTACGTTGAAGGGTTCAAGTAGCCTAGGTAAAGAGCGCGGGTCAAAGGTGTCCTGCAACCCCAACGGCGAGGTCGGCCTTCTGCCTGGGTGTTCCTGTGCCGAGGCTAGGCGCATCGTCAGCCTTCACCGTTCGCGACGGAGAGAATGGAGCACAGCGCTAGCGCCTTATGGGCCGAAGACGTACGCTGCGCCGGGATTGCTGTTACCGATGGAGCCGACGACGATCGTCCTGTTTCTCAGGGCGACCGAAATACCAAAGTTGTCGTTGGCGACGCCGTCTGATGCGGTTATCTCGTTCGCGCGTGACATACTGACCCAACCAGTGGGCGGTTTTTGATAGATGTAAGCGGCGCCCTGCCCTTGATTCGTTCCGACGACTGCTCCGGGCGCGCCAATTACGACTACGTTGCCGTTGATGGTTGCGGACTGGCCAAAGCTGTCGCCTTCGGTTGCATTCGACGCTCGCAGCTTGGCAGTTTCTGTCATGTTGCCCCAGATGCCAGTGGGGACGTCGTACACATAGGCCTGGCCTTTAAAGTGGCTCGCGCCAGGCGCTCCCAAGACAACGGTATCGCCGCTGATGGCAGCTGAAAAACCGAGGTTGCTGCTGGCCCTCCCATCGGATGCGGTGAGCTCGGCGGTTTGCGTCATGTCGGCCCAGCCGCCCTGTGGCATGCTGAACACGTACGCCGCGCCTTCAAAGTTATTGTGTCCCCACGCACCGGCGACGATGGTCATGCCGGCGATCGCAACCGAACCTCCCATGTAGTTGAGTAATTGGCTGTCGCTGGCAGTGAGCTTGGCGGTCTCATGAAGGCTTCCCGACCAACCGCCGGCAGGGCGAACGAATGCGTAGGCCTTTCCGGCGAAGCTATTGCCTGAATGGTCGGGCGCAAAGAAAGCACCGACGGCGATGGTGTCGTTACTGATGCCGACACTGTCTCCGAAGGCATCGCCCGCTTGACCGTCAGAGGCGGTGAGCTTGGCAGTCTCGGTCATGTCGCGCCAGCCACCATTCGGTCGAACGAAGACATATGCGGCACCCGGAGTTGCCGCCGGCGCAAGGAAATTTGAGGTATTCGCAGCGCCGACCACAACGGTATTGCCGCTGATGGCAACAGAAGTTCCAAAGCCATCACCGTTGTCGGAGGAAGTGAGCTTGGCCACCTGCGTCATGTTAGTCCATCCGTTGTCGGGCTTGACGTACACGTACACTGTCCCGTACGGCTCGATGTTAGCGTCGAAAGCACCGACGACAACGGTGTCGCCGCTGATCGCAATCGATAGTCCGAACCAGTCCTGCGGTGTGCTGTTCGAGGGTGTGAGTTCGGCGAGTTGGTGAGCCCCGGCCGATGGTGAGATAGCCCACGCATTTACTGTGCTGAGGAGTCCAAGAAACAACAGCGTGCGAATCGATCGAAACCCTTGCATGGCGCGCCCTCCAGGGCATTGTCAGCCCGATCTAACAAATGCGCGGGATTATAACCCGTGAAGGGAACGCCTTTCAGCCTGTTTTTCGGAGGACAATTACCTGTGTCGGATGACTCTATAGCAGCAAATGGCCAAAACAAGGCAATGATCCCAAGGAATAAGACCTGGGTTGAAGCGGTCACTCTTGCGGGGGCGTTCGTACTCTCCGTCCCGATTTCTGCCCTGATTGCAGGAAAAACGGGCTTCACGACGCCGGGCTGGTTTCTCGCACACTACATGGTGAAGTCGCAGGTGCTTGCCGGTATGGGGGAGACGATGGTTTTCGCTCTGGCGATGGACAGCGCTCTGTGTGCAGGGATGCTATGGGGCATTCACATGTTGATCAAGATGTGGGCTGCGCGGAAAGCAGCAGTACAACAGGAAGGAGCAGCCATCTTGCGCGTAAGGGGCCGCCATTATGTACTTATAGCTTCGATGTTGTGCGCGGCACAGTTAGCATTTTACGTTCTGCTCGCGATTTCTACTGGCCTGCATATCGATCTGTTCCGATCGATGCGGCTATTTGCATTGCTTCTCATCACGAGCTTTGCCGGTTGTGTGGTTGCAATCTGTGGGCTGTATGCACTCGCCATCAAACGTGCTTTAAGAATCACGCTCAATTAGCGATAGATAACGGACTCAGCGAGGTCATTTAGCCTTGACCATGATTCAGCAACAGACGATAATTTCGAACGTTTGTCTGCACCCCCACGGGAAGTATCGACTGCGTTCGAAAATGCTATGTCGAGGTTTTGCGATGAAAGCCTTTGTACGCTCGACGATTTTCCTGTTGCTTGTTGTCCCTCTAAGTTATGGCGGTGCCACGTGGACCACAATCGATGTACCCGGCTCCACGCATACTGCGGCCTATAAGATCAATAATTCAGGACAGGTTGTGGGTTTTTATCAGGACAGCACCTATGCGTCGCATGGCTTCCTCTATAGCAATGGTACGTTCACTACGATTGATTTCCCGCGTGCGGGGTCTACCTATGCGTTAGGAATCAATGACTCTGGAATTATTGTCGGCATGTACGGCTTCAAGAGACAGTCCACCCACGGTTTCATATACGACGGCACAACCTTTACCACGATCGATGTTCCGGGGGGCATCGACACGACTGCCTATGACATTAACAACTCCGGCGACATTGTTGGTACCTATGAAGACGGCGTTACGTTTGCTCCTCTTGGCTTCGAACTAACTGGGGGAACCTATTTCACGATCCAGCCGCCGGGCACGAAGCGGGTGGCGGCTTTCGGAATCAACGATGCCGGTGATGTTGTCGGTATTGCCAGCTTTCGCGGCTTTATTTTTAGCCATGGAGAATACCGTCAGGGCCTAAATTTCCCAGGGGCGGATTACACGGAGAGCCATGACCTAAACGACAGCCAAAAAATTGTGGGCTTTACGATCAAGGCGGGAGTACTCAAAGGATTTGGATTTTCCCGCGGCGAGTTCATCGGACTGCAATTTCCACATGTCGCGTACACCAGAGCCTGGGGCATTAACAAACGCGGAGAAATCGTCGGCCTCTATGTCGACGGCAACGGCCGTGAGCACGGCTTCCTTCGCGCAGGTGGAAGCCAGTGAGCCGGAGGAAGTGACGCGATAGCCAACGTCACGGTTTGAGGGCCCTGTCGGTTGGCGTAAGGAACAATCTGTTCGTCGTAATTGACGCAACGTGATCGGCGAAAAGGAAAGGCGATGAAAAGACTCTTGCTGGCGGTATTGGTCTTTGTGGCCATCACGTTTACCTTGGCCGAGACGAGCAAAAAAGAGGTCATCGCGGTTACTCCGAAAGAGGTGCGATGGTTCACCCCGCCGTACTACACCGACGGCCGCGAGCGAGCGCAGTTGCTCGGTGACTCAAGTCAGGGCGGGGCGTGGGTCGATCGTGTCAAAATGCCCGCTGGCGCGCGTGTCCTCGGGCATACGCACCCACAGGATGAACTGGTCACCGTCATCGAAGGAACTTGGTTCCTCGGCAAGGGAACAAAATTCGACGCCGCAAATATGAAGCCGTATCCTGCAGGCAGTTTCATCTTCATCCCGGCCGGCGTACCGCATTTTGTTGCAGCCAAGGATGGCATGGTGATCATTCAGCTCAATGGCAATGGCAAATTTCAGACGGATTATGTTGAGAAATGAATCTAACGCGTGATCTTGAAAATCACTCCGCTGTTGTTGTTTCCTCCGAGAGCCGCCGCACCGTAGAGAGCACCAGCGTACTGAAGTAGCGCTCCGTTTGGGGAGAAGCCATCGACGCCGCCGGTAAAGCTGTGTACCAGCGAGTATCCGCCATTACTCTTTACCTGATAGACAACGCCGCACCCGAACGGGCAAGCTCCGGTTATCTTTCCTCCGTACCAGGTCGTACCGACAAGATTCCCCGAGGTGCCTAAGAGCGCGCCTGAGGGTTCGGCTCCGTCACCGGCTTGAATGCCAAATTTGTGCAGCACGGTCTCGGTACCGTTAGTTGTGTCGAGGCTGAAGACGGTGCCGCACAATCCGTTCGAGCATGCGCTACCACCTCGCTGAGTCGTGCCGTAGAAAGTCCCATTTCCTCCGGAAGTCAGACGCCAATATGGGTAACTTCCATCATCGCCGTCCAGGAAGCTGTAGAGCACAGTGAGTTGACCGTGCGTGTCCAATTTGAAGACCGCTCCAAAGGGCGAAGGACCGCTGTAAGCGGCCTCGGTGACGCCATAAAAGTTACCCGCGGGATCCGCGATCAGTTCTCGTGGAAAAGCTCCATCGGCTCCTCCGCTGAATGTGTGCAGGATCGTTTCTTGTCCGCTCGTAGTCAGCTTGAAGATTGTTCCGCAGCCGAGGCCGGGATCGCATGCCGTGTCGCCGCCAAAGTAGGTCACGCCGTAAAGATCAGTGCCGATCCGGGTCAGCCCTCCTCCGGGCTGTCCGATATTCTGCGCTCCGTCGGTGCCACCTATGAAAGTATGCAGCACCTTGAATTTGCCACTGGCAGTCAACTTGAACACTGTTCCGCATACACATTGCGGATCTCCACCGGCCAGGGTCATGCCGAACAGAGTGCCATCGTTGGTTCGAAGCAAACGTCCATAGGGATTTGAGCCGTCGCGTGCGCCGGTGAAGTTGTAAAGGACGGTTTCGTTCCCCGCGGAGTCCAGCTTGAAGACGACTCCATGTGAACCTGATCCTCCTGCCTGGGCGGTACCGTAGAAATTTCCTGCGCTGTCGTGAATCAGGTCTCCGTTGGGTACGCTGCCATCCGTCCCTGAGAAAGCGTGAAAGACATTAAAGGTCTGGGCGAATGTTGCAGGAGTGAAGCTGGCAATCAAAGTCATCGCGATGATGGCTGCCAACAGCAAGCGGAACGAGGGGCGAGAAAAAACCTTAAGCGTCATGATAGGCACCCGCGGGCGGAAGTTTTGCTCTTGACCCCATGGAGATCGCCGCCGGTTGCGAAGTTCGCGGCGGTCCCGAAGGCAAAGCGAGACATTCTACAACGGGATGGGACAGATGCAGTTCAGATCCAGGGTGAGCGTTGCCATTTCGCTTGAACGGGCGCCCTAGGCAACATACACATAATGAACCATTTAGGTGGGGACACCACTGTCATGGATCGTGTCTCCCTGTCAATCTTGACAGTTTCCTTGCACAAGGGCCATTGGCTAATTTTCACGCACTATTCGTCTCTTTCGGGTACGGATGTCTGGTCCATTCCGTGCCTAACGAAGCAATTTGTGCGGTTCTCCGGCGCTTGTTGCCGAAGAATCACGCCCATTTTCGCAAAGGTGAGGAGAGACCATGTTATCCAATCGCACCAGGCTGGTCATTGCCGATGACCACACTCTCATAGCGAATCTGTGCAAGCAGTTGCTGGAACCGGAATACGAAGTCGCAGGGATTGTCAGCGATGGGAGAGCTTTGATTCGAGCGGCTGATGTTTTGCATCCGGAGGTAATCATAGCCGACATAGAAATGCCGATCTTAAATGGACTGGATGCGATCGAGCAGGTGAAGAAACTGCATCCTAAAATAAAAGCAGTCATTCTCACGATGACTTCCGATACCGATGTCGCGGCTGAGGCCTTCCGGCGGGGAGCATCGGGATACATGCTGAAGACCTGTGCGCCCTCGGAGTTGGTCACATGTATTCGCGAGGTGCTACGCGGGGGCAGATACCTGTCGCCTACCTTGCGTAACGATGATTTCGCGTGCGCGCGGATCATGTGTAGAGACACTGGCGAACGGGAGAAGCGGCTTACCTCGAGACAGCGTGAAGTGCTGCAGTTGCTAGCCGAGGGCAAGCTGATGAAAGAAGTTGGCGGTATCCTGCACATGTCAACCCGAACCGTTGCGTTCCACAAGTACCGGATTATGGAAGTGTTGGGCGCCAGGAGCAGCGCCGAGTTGGTGAGATACGCAGTGCGAAACCACATGGTGGGTGCGTAAAGGCCAGCCAGAATACTCCACCTCGCTGAACACCGGAACAAGATGCCCATAATAAAGAAGATTGAATTTCTGGTATTGGCCTTGTTCCTGGTGGGCTGCAAGAGCGTGGATGTCGAAACGCGCTACAACTTTGATCAGGCTGAGGACTTTTCGCAATTCAAGACATACAGGTGGGTGCCTCAGCCGGATGCCGCGAAGCTTGATGACCAACGCGACAAGCAGATCAAGGATGCTGTTGATGCAGAACTTGCCAGGAAGGGTCTGAGCAAAACAGACGCTGACAGCGCCGATCTATACATTGGCTACCAGGCGGCAATCAACACCGAAACACAATTCACTTCGTATAAGACTGACTGGGGCTACTCACCGAGTTGGTCGGGCGCTCGGTCGGGTAATGTAGCCGGAGTGACAATGGCACAGGTTTCCACGATATCGGTCGGACAGTTGGTCCTCGATATGTACGTCTCGAAGAAGCACAGCTTGGCATGGCGCGGTGTCGCCGACAAAACGATCGACCCGAAAGCCTCATCGGACACCCAGCAGAAGAACCTGAGGAAGGCAATCGCGAAACTTCTGGAGAACTATCCACCTGAAAAGACAAAATAGAAAGATCAGGCGCTCTGAGTGACACAAAGGAACACAGAGAAAAACGCTGCGGGTCCTTCTTCGCTCGGAATCGAGGCTAAAAAAGATTCCGGCTGCAGTCGATCGAAGCTGCAGCCGGTAGGCGTGATGTGGGGGTGGCTAGCCGACTAGGGCTTCACCTGAAAAATCACGCCCATGTCGTCGGTCCCGCCCTGTTGGGTCGTGCCATAGAGCTTGCCAGTGGAGTCGAAGATCAGGCTCGACTGCGGCTTGGCTCCATCGCTGCCATCTTTGAACGCGTAGACTACTTTCTCAGCCCACTTGCCGGTGGGAGTCAGAGACAGGCGATACACGATCCCGGCTGCGCTGCCGCCGCTCATAGCTGTGCCGTATAGGTTGCCGGAAGCATCAGCGATGAGGCCAGCCATCGGTTGTCCGCCATCGGCGCCGTTGGTGAAGCTGTGCAAGATGCTCTCTTTCCACTTTCCACTGATGAGCTCCAGCTTGAATGCGATCCCATAGAAGCCTGACTTGCCGCCGGACTTAGTCGTTCCGTAGAGTGCGCCATCGGCACCGATTAGGAGACTTGCCACCGGATATCCGCCGTCGAGCCCATTCCCAGGATTGAAGGTGTGGACGAGCTTTTCTTTCCAGCTTCCCTGCGCGTCCTTGCTGAGCTGGTAGACGATTCCAAAGCCCTTACTGCCGCCCTGCTGCGTCGCGCCGTAAAGATTACCGGCTGCGTCAAAAACCGGACCGGAGAGCGGATTGTATCCATCTTTTTGGTCGCGATTGAAACTGTGCAGGGTGTTGACCGTCCAATTGTCCTGATCGTCCGCGACCATCTGATATATGGCTCCGTAGCCGAAAGCTCCGCCGGAGAAGCAGGCTCCATAGATGGCGCCATTGGCATCGAGGATGATCGAACCGGCAGGCTGCCCACCATCGACGCCCCAGGTAAAGCTGTGGAGAACCTTGTGTTCCCACTCACCATTGCCGAGAGGCTTAAGGCGGAAGACCGATCCATGAAACTTCACACCTCCCAGCCATGTGGTGCCGTATAGATTTCCTTGGGCATCGATCGTGACTCCTCCTTGGGGATTGCCACCATCGGTGTCACAGGTAAAGTTCAGCAGGATATTCTGTGTCCAGTGACCGGTGTTGTCTGGGACCAGTTGGAAAACTGTACCGCAATTGTTGGTGCCTCCGGTCGGCGTGGTGCCGTACAGGTTTCCCGCTGCGTCGAAGGCCAGGCCATGGACAGGAAAGTTTCCGCTCGTGGAGGAGAAGTTGTAGAGAATCTTGTCGACGATGGCGGCTTGCGCGCCGACTACCAGGAACAGGCTGACTGCGACGATCGCCAGGGCGGAATTCCGGGCGAGTGAAAGTATCCTGCGATACATAAAGCGTCTCCTTAAAGTAGTGATGTGGGATGGCGGATCGCCGGTGGTGCTCGCTAGGCCCTGTGTTGCGCGGGGTCCTTATTCATGGATCCGGATCAAATGTCCGCTCATTGGGAAACGCGGAAAATGCGAGGAAGGTGGCTCAAAAAATTTTGGAAGGTTGACGGTTGAGGAGGTTCACTTGAACAGTGGGCCTGCAGTTTTCACGGTTGTCGTGAGATCACATTAATTCGTGACATACATCCTTGAAGGAATTCGTCTGCACCATTCTGCTGGTGGGGAGCCAGGTCGAACAGAAAGGGGAAAATCCTGGAAATTATGTTTTGCAGTGAGAGGAGTTTGTTCTTATGAAACATACAGCGCAACCCCAGCGCTCGACAACCAACATCATTCCACGAATCGTGAACATTGCACTAGTGACGGCGGCGCTTGCGGCGGCGTTGATCTGTACAACACTGGTGCAGGCGCAGACTTATGACCGGCTGCACCGGTTTCACGGGGCCGAAGGCACTAATCTTCGTGGAGGACTTACGGGTGATGCGAACGGTCACCTGTACGGTATTGCTAAAAATGGCGGGGACTTTGGCGTAGGAACTATTTACGCCATGAAGATCGCCACCAAGAGAGTAGTTGCTTTGCATAGCATGCAGTACGTTGAGGGCGAAGAGGCGGTGGGAGAATTGGTACGCGATGCCATGGGAAACCTCTATGGCGCAGCGAGAAGTGGAGGGCTCCACAGTTGCGGGACGGTATTCAAACTCGATACCAAGCTAGTACTAACAGTGTTGCACACCTTCATCGACAGCCCAGAAGGATGTAACCCCTGGGGACGATTGGTGATTGATTCTGGGGGCAATCTTTACGGCACGACCTATGCGGGAGGGCAAAGTCGCTGGGGAACCGTTTATAAGCTCGATCCGGCGGGCGTTTTGACGGTGCTTCACAGTTTCTCCGTGAGTGATGGAATTGGGCCGGAAGGGGGACTGCTCTTGCATGCAGGCTATCTCTATGGGGTTACCACAGGTGCCGGACTCTATGGGTACGGAACTATATTCCGGGTGCAGATTGCGACGGGTGCAACCACAACTCTGCACTCCTTCGAAGGCACGGAGGGGATGGATCCCGATGCTGCTCTGATACGCGATGCCGCCGGAAACATTTATGGCACTACCGTAGATGGCGGCGCCTACAATAAGGGCGTAATTTTTAGACTGGATCGAACCGGAGTCCTGACAACCCTCTACAGTTTCACGGGAGGTGAGGATGGAGGTTCTCCCCGTGCGACGCTTGTGCTCGATGCTGCGGGCAATCTCTATGGCGCCACCCCCTATGGAGGCATGCACGGGGTGGGAACTGTATTCAGGTTCGACCCGAACGGAACGGAGACTGTCCTGTACAGCTTCGATAATATCGATGGGAGCCCGAATGGAAACTTGTATATGGATGCCGGGATTCTTTATGGAACAACCGGAAACTGGATTTTTTCGGTGACGCCGTGAACGGAGGGTGCCCTGGATAGCAATAAAGCGCAGCGCCTGCGGGCGCTGCTTTTTTTCGCAATCTACTCTGGCGTGAAGTAGTCCACCGTCACTGGGTTCTCGAATAGCGAATAGTCGCGGGTCACGACGGTGATGCCGGTTTCGGTGACGAAATATCTCTGCCGGTCAGCTTCGGTGTCGAAGCCGATCGTGGTGCCTTCGGGAATGTGGACGTCGCGATCAATGATGGCGCGGCGGATTTTGCAATGACGTCCAACGTTCACGTGAGAGAAGAGGATGCTGGCATCGACCTCGGTGTAGGAATTGATGCGAACATCCGGCGAGAGCACGCTATTGCGCACCATGCCGCCAGAGACGATGCATCCGGCGGAGACTATGGAGTCGACGGCGCTGCCGGTGCGTCCGGTCTCGGCGAAAACAAACTTAGCAGGCGGATACTGGCGCTGGTGCGTGCGGATCGGCCAGTCGGCATCGTACAGATTGAAGACTGGAGAGACCGACACGATATCCATGTTGGCCTCGTAGTAGGCTTCGAGCGTTCCCACATCGCGCCAATAAAGAGCTTCCTTCTTGTTCTCGTCCACGAAGTCAAAAGCGAAGACGCGATAGTCATCCACCATCTTGGGCAGGATGTCTTTACCGAAGTCGTGCGAGGAGTCGGGATCCTCGGCATCTTTCAATAAAACTGGAATCAGGACGTCAGTGTTAAAGAGGTAGATGCCCATGGAGGCCGAGACCTTGTCGGCATTCTGCGGCGAGCGCAGTTTGGTTTCCTTGGGCTTTTCTTCAAATCCGACAACACGATTGTCTTTATTGACGTCGACCACGCCGAACCGGAAAACCTCATCGGGATCAATTTGGATGGTGGCGAGGGTTACATCGGCACCCGATTCTTCGTGCTGCCGGGCCATGCGGCCGTAGTTCATCTTGTAAATGTGATCTCCCGACAAGATGAGCACCTGCTTGGGTTCCTCGGAGCCGATGGAGTAGATGTTCTGATAAACGGCGTCGGCGGTTCCCTGGTACCACTCCTCGCTTACCCGTTTCATCGGGGGAAGCACTTCGATGAACTCTCCCATTTCGTGCCCAAGAATCGCCCATCCCTCACGAATATGACGATTCAGGGAGAGGGCCTTGTACTGGGTGAGGATGTAAACACGGCGCAGATCAGAGTTGATGCAATTGGAGAGCGTGATGTCGATGATGCGGTAAATCCCGCCGAAGGTGACGGCGGGTTTGGCGCGGTCGCGGGTTAGGGGGTACAGGCGCTCGCCAGCCCCTCCTGCCAGTAGCACTCCAAGCGTGTCTTTCATCACGAGTCCGGTTTGATGCTAGGAGCTACGGTTACGAAATGCGAATGACGATATTTTCACACTGTCGACACAGTGAGCCGACCGCAAGAAGAAGATACTAGCACAGCCGAAAGAGGCCTACCTGCATCGAAGTATGCCGGATTCCATGAGGTCACGCATGAAGGACCGCCCGGACAAAGCTTCTCCCAATGCACAGCCCGCCTTCCTGTTCGATCTGGATGGGACGTTAATCGACAGCGTGTATCAGCATGTGCTCGCGTTCCATGAAGCGTTAAATGCAGTCGGGGTTGACTTGCCGTGCTGGGCGATTCATCGCCGCATCGGCATGAGCGATGATTTGATCGTGCCAGCCTTTGCCAGAGATGCCGGTGTTCGGTTGGGACGTAAACAAATGGAGCGCGTGCGAGAGTTGCATGGCGAAGCTTACATGCTGCGAGTGGATGAAGTCCCGGTGCTGCCTGGGGCCAAAACTCTGTTGAAGACGCTGAAGAAATTTGGAGTGCCGTATGCGATCGGGACGAGCAGTAAGCGCGAGAGGACGGTGAAGTCGCTGAAGATGCTCGGCGTCGGAGAGGATGTGCCGGTGATCACAGGGGATGAAGTTTCGAATGCGAAGCCGAATCCCGATTTGTTTCTGGCATCAGCAGCGAAGTTGAAAGTGGAGATCATCCATTGCATCGTGATCGGAGACAGCGTTTGGGACTTGCTTGCGGCACGGAGGGCACGTGCATTGGGAGTGGGATTGTTATGCGGCGGATTCGGAGAAGATGAGTTGATCAGGGCGGGAGCGTATCGCGTGTATCGGGATCCGGAGGATTTGGCGGGGCATTTGGATGAGTTGGGGGTGCAGAGTTGAACGAAACCCCGACTGCGTTAGGACGCCGCGGATCAGAAGGGATGCTGACTCGGGCAAAGAAAAAGAGCGGCTTGTTAGCCGCTCTCTCCCTCTAACGTGCGGGATTAGGTATTCAGTGTTTTGATCTGGAATTTCTCGCAGTCAATCCACCTCATACTCAGCAGTGACCAGAAATCCTGAGCGAATTGCGAGACCACATAGTCATAGGGCAGCCAGCCATATCCGGCATTGCCCCAGGCGGTGCCCCAGGAGTTGCGAATCAACAACGCTCCGGTAGTTGTCTTCTTGCAAGCCAGGTTGGTGATCTTGATGTTGTCGTCGTAACCGACAGCGACAATGGCATGTCCGGCGAAAGCCCTCTCGTTGCTGGCTGGGAATGGGAATGCTCCTTTCACGTCGGCTTGCGTGTAGGACGGGAAAACCCAGAATCCGAACATGGTCGGTATCCCATAGCTGAGGTAGGTCTTTACGCTGTTGAGCACGTTCACAGGTGGAACCGGAGTTCCATAGGGATCGTGGCAGAAGTAATTGATGGCTTCAAAGTTGTCGGCCATCTCGTAGACGAAAGCTGTGGGCTCTTCGTCGAAGATGCGCTCGTTGGTGATCCCGGGTTGCTGCCGGTCAGTGTATGGCCAATAGGTCTCCGGAGGAACGCCGAACATGGCCAATGCGGCCATGGTTGTGCGCAGGTAGGCGCCGGTGTCGCCAGTCCATCCGAGAAGATCGCGAGTGGTCTTGTAGACGAAGAGGCGCGATCCATCGATGTGCCTGTTGAAAGCGCGGCGCTCGAAATACTCGACGATGCCGACGGCTGCGTGGGCGGTGCAGGAGCCCAGCATCATTTGATTCTCAATCGGCGAGCACCACTGCCGGAGATCCGCAGTTACAGGCAGGGTAGCCTTCGTCTTCTTGGTTTTGGTGATGCCGAGGTTCTCAACCATTTTGAGAATTTCTTGGTGCTCATCGGTGAAATCGCGGAGATCGGGAATGTCCGGCAGCCAACCGGTGGCCACGAGTTGTCCAGTCTCGGGGAGTTCCACGAGGCCCGTGGCACGAAGCGGCCTAATCGCCGGAACGATGGTCCTGTCTTGAATTGGCGGTTTGGGAAGTTGCATTACTGCTGCCATAGAGGCTCCTTCCAGAGGAGAGACACTCCTCCGTTGCTTGTTTGACTTGTTCGAAAAAAACGGAGGCCCGCGGGAAGAAAACGGCGAAGCAGAAGACAGAATGCTCGCCGCACCGCAAGGAGAGGAGTCAGCCGGCGGCAGCGTGCTGCTAACGAGCAAGCACACTCGGCCCGTGCGCCTTTCTTTCGTCGCGGTCAGGCAGGCCGTGAACGCCGCCGGCTGAGCTACATTTCAATGCGTTTCGTATTCGGCGACAGCATTACGCTGAATAGTGCTGGGGTCAAGGGATTTGGGGAACTAAGAGGCAAAAGGCATTCCCGGAGTGAAAGCAACTTTGAGCAGGACTATTGTGGGACTGAGGCGTTTTCCGGGCAGTCGTGTGTATCGAATTGCTGTTGCAAGCTGTTTCGCGAAGCTTGCGTGCTTTTCAGAGAAGAGACTGGAACTTTGAACTCAGCATTGCAGGCAGCACAGATCGCCACAGTGGGAGTCATGCCGAGCCACTTGGTCACTTTGAGGATGCGCTTGGGCATGAGATCGATTGTAAGGGTGAGGGGAATAGCGTGTTGAGGAGACTCAGCAATAAGACGGCTTTGTGCAGAAAATGTTCGAGAAGCAGGACGTTGTTTCCGGTTCCTTTTCAGGGATATACTTGCCGGGTTTTGCCCCTCCCCTGGAGCCGGTAACTAATCGGACTCCGCTGTCCATACAAACGCCCTGGAGTCTTTCTATGTCTGTGTTACTGCGCGATCTCCCTTCTTGGAGCAAGCGGCCAGAATGGCCACGGAGTTCGTGGAGGTTTGTTTTCTGCCTTGTTGTCGCCATGACGTGTGAAATGGGATTTGCCGGTCCTGCAGACATATTCCTGCGGCCCACTCTGTACCCAGCGGGTCCTAATCCATTCATTTGGACTCTGGCCGATTTCGACGGAGACGGCAACCTGGATGCCCTTGTTAGACACCCGCATGGACCTCTCACCATCATTCTAGGCCGTGGAGACGGAAGCTATGGAGAGAGCCGCGAGATCGTCGGAACAGTTAATGCCGGGGACGTCAATGTGGCGGATCTGAACGGCGATGGCATTGTCGACATCGCCATCGCAAGCGGAAGCGACATCCAGATTCTCATTGGACGCGGTGATGCATCCTTCCTTGATGGCGGAAGCTATCCCACGATGCAGAACACGCTGTTTACCTTGTTGGGAGATGTGAGCGGGGACGGATCCCCAGATGTCGTGGCCTTAGACTTTAGCGACCAGGGAGATCCTTTGCTTACCGTACTTCTCAACCAAGGGGATGGGTCGTTTTCAACGCCACGCAACACCCTGTTGGACGAAAGCTCTCACAACGCCGTGCTGGGAGATTTTAACCAGGATGGCAAGATGGATGTAGCGCTAGCTGACACTGATGTTCTGGTCTCTTTCAGTAATGGTGATGGAACCTTTCAACCGCCTCTCCATTCTCCGGTACCAGGTTCACCGACAGGACTTGCGGCACCTGACTTTGATGGCGACGGATTCACCGATCTGGCGGTTCTGAATGAACACAACAGTTTGATCATTCTATTGGGCAGAGGAAATGGCCGGTTCAAGCCACCCATGTTTTTCCATGCAGGTTTTTCGTTCAGTTTCATGTCGACGGCCGATTTCGACGGTGATGGCGGTCCCGACCTGTTCATTAATTCGCACAATGGCGTGTTCACGATTTTGCTCAACCAGGGACATGGCAGTTTTAGCGGGCCGGTGGCCTACGTGACGGGACTCAAGTCTTCGGTAACCGCGATACCAGGGGACTTGAATGGTGATGGGTTAGCCGATATCAGCGTTGGAGCGTCGTTCCAGAATTCTCTTGGCGTATTCCTGAACAGCGGACGCGGAGTTTTTCAAGCGGCCCGGAGCTACTTTATGGGTAGTAACGCCATCCTAAACGCGGTCACTACCGCGGATTTTAACAATGACAAACGACCCGACATCGCAGTCGCATTGAGCGACAAGGTGAACGTGCTATTGCAGAAGCCGAGTGGCCTTTTCACGCAGCATGCTACCTACCAGATCGGAAATCTCCTCACCGCCATTGCCGCGGGCGATTTCAATCGAGACCGCTTCACAGATCTGGTGCTTGCTCAGTCCGTTACCGGCACTGTAGATGTCATGCTCAACAACGGGGATGGAACATTTGGATCATCATCGCCATTTCGCGTGGACTCCGCTCCAAATGGGGTGGTAGTAGGCGACTTTAACGGCGATCAAAAACTGGATCTGGCAGTGGGGAATGGTCTGAGTAACGATGTGAGTATCCTGCTTGGAGTTGGAGACGGCGGTTTTCAGTCGGCGGTCAACTATCCAGTGCCGACGGGTGCTTACTACGTAGTACTCGGCGACTTCAATCGCGACGGGAAGTTCGACTTGGCCGTCGCCGATCAGACTTCCCGGGTGAGTGAACTGCTGGGCAAGGGGGACGGCACTTTTCAGCCTGTAACTGCGATCACGCAACTCACTAAGCCGCGCGCGATGGTGGTCGCCGACTTCAACAACGATGGAAACGATGATTTAGCAGTGGCGTGTGACAAACCGTCGACGGTGCAAGTCATGCTTGGGAACGGGGACGGAAGTTTCCGTGCACCTTGGAGTGTGACTCTTCAGGAGAATGGGCCATCGGCTATTGTGGCCGGGGATTTCAATCACGACGGCAATATTGACCTGATTACCGGGCACAACGCGCGCTACGCGCAGTCGGACTCGACTCGTCTGCTGCTTGGCAATGGAGATGGTACGTTTCAGCCCGATGTTGGCGAGTTCTACACGTCTTTGGTGAGCGCGCTGGCAGTGGCTGACTTCAACCGCGATGGATGGCTGGACCTGGTCGCAACCGACTCCATCCTCTTGCATGTGACGGTGATCCCAAACGCTGCGGGAAAGTAGGAACGAGTTAGTGACTACAGCGCCTTGAGGGTCAGGTTCGGTCGTCGATCTTGATACGCAGGGACTTGAGGAACTTCAGGTCCTGATCGCTTACCTTGAGCTCGGGATTTCCCGTCAGAGTGGTCACCATGGAGGGCTTGTCTCCGGCCTTTTCGCCCGGTTTGCTCACGCCAATCGTGGCTTCGAGAACCAGGAAGATGTCGTAGCCACCTTCTTTAATTTTGGAGACGACTTCTGCGATCTGGTCGGAATCGGCCAATGATTCGTTAATGGCTTCGCCAAGTTCCTTCATGAGTTGCTTTAATTGCTGATCCACTCGGTCCCCTTAGCGGTGTCGGTCGACCCGGCCCCTGCTCTTACTTGGATGCGGTCGGTCGTCACAATGTTTCGTGACGTGCCGCGCGGTTATTGTACCCCCGAACATTGGTAAAATCGATGACGATGGTAAGCGTTTCTACGTCCCGCAAATTGAGCATTATGGCTCGGATAGCCGCGCAGCGGGCGCGGCGAAGCCGCGGGTGGACGGCGCTGATGCAGGCCGGGCGTACGACACTTGGCCACGTCGGCCGGACGCTTCATCAGCTTTGGCTCGAGGTCACCGGCTTTGTTTTCCTGATGTTAGGTGTTGTCGCAGCTTCTGCCCTGGTGCGTGAATTGGTGAAATATCTTGCAGGGCAGGCAGGCTTGGGTCGGGTCATCCTAGCAATCTGCGTCACCTTGCTATTCGGGTGGTTCGGAGTGAGTTCGTTTTGGCGGGTGTGGAAGAAGAGTTGAACTTTCGTAATCCAATGGATCTACCTGATCAAGCTGTTTCAAGATTCGTCAAATTTTTGTTATTCAATCCTGACATTTCTCATACTACAAACCCCATTCTCCGCAGTCTGGAGAATAGAAGAGGGCCGTCATCATCATGGCCGACAAAGTAAAGAATCCAACTGTAGCGACTGAGGAACTGGAAACTTCCTCTCATATTCCTGTTCGACCCCTCTATACCCCGGTAGACCTTGAAGGCTGGGACCAACTGCAGGACGTCGGGTTTCCCGGCGAGTTCCCCTACACACGCGGCGTGCAGGCGACCATGTACCGCGGCCGCCTCTGGACGATGCGGCAGTATGCCGGCATGGGCGACGCCGAAGAATCGAACAAACGGTACAAATATCTGCTGGCGAACGGGACCACTGGACTCTCGGTGGCTTTCGACCTCCCGACGCAGATCGGACTGGACTCGGATAACCCGCTGGCAGTGGGTGAAGTTGGGAAGGTTGGCGTGGCGATCGATTCGATCGAGGACATGCAACGACTCTTTGATGGGATCGAGCTGACGAAGATTTCGACCTCGATGACTATCAACGCCTCGGCGTCGGTTCTGCTGGCGCTTTATGTGGCGGTGGCAAAGACGCAGGGCGCGGACTTGCGGAAGCTCTCGGGCACGGTGCAAAACGATGTGCTGAAGGAGTACATCGCACGGGGGACCTATATTTATCCGCCACACCAGGCGATGCGAATCATTACCGATCTGTTCTCGTGGGCGAACGAGAACGTGCCGGAGTGGAACACGATTTCGATCTCCGGGTACCACATGAGGGAAGCGGGATCGACGGCGGTGCAGGAGGTCGCGTTTACCCTGGGGAATGGAATGGCTTATGTGCAGGCGGCGATCGATGCCGGATTGAACGTGGACAAGTTCGCGCCGCGGCTGTCGTTCTTCTTCAACGCGCACAGCAATTTTCTGGAAGAGGTGGCCAAGTTCAGGGCGGCGCGGCGGATGTGGGCGCACATCATGCGCGATCATTTCAAGGCCAAGAATCCGAAGTCGTGGATGTTGCGCTTCCACACGCAGACGGCAGGTTCGACACTTACAGCGCAACAGCCGGAGAACAATATTGTCCGGACGGCAATTCAGGGGCTTGCGGCGGTGATGGGCGGGACGCAATCGTTGCATACCAATTCGTATGACGAAGCGCTGGCACTGCCGACAGAACAGGCGGCGCGGATCGCGTTGCGCACACAGCAGGTCATCGCGTTCGAGTCAGGGGCGCCGCAGACCATCGATCCACTGGCGGGCTCGTACTATGTCGAATCCCTGACCAACGAGATCGAGAAGAGGGCGAAAGCGTATTTGGAGAAGATCGACACGATGGGCGGGATGCTGAAGGCGATCGAGCGCGGATACGTGCAGCAGGAGATTCAAAACGCCGCGTACGAGTATCAGAAGAAAGTGGACCACTTGGAGGCGGTGGTGGTTGGCGTGAACCGGTTCACCGTGGACGAAGAGAAAGAAGTTCCGATTCAGCGGATTGATCCCGCGCTCGAGCCAAGGCAAGTGGAGCGGTTGCGAGCCTTACGGGCCAAACGTGATGCAGCCAAGTGGAGCGAAGCCTTGCAAAAGGTGGACGAAGCTGCGCGCGGTACGGCGAACCTGATGCCGCACATTTTGAACGCGGTCGAGGCACGAGCTACGGTCGGAGAGATTTGCGACACAATGCGGAAGGTTTACGGAGAGTACAAGGAAGCGGTGGTGATTTAAGAAATACTGGTTTCTAGTTCTTGGCTAGTGACCCCGGCCATTAAGGTTATCCCGTGCGCTGACCGCGGGCGGTTCGTCTGGGCATGGTTCTTACAAGTGTGGATCGAACTCAATAAGAACCACCAACTTTTCTCTGCTCGAAGCTCGCGCGTACTTCCACTGCTTGATCGCTTTCATTGCGGACTGGCCCAGTATCGGACTTCCACCGAGCAACTGAACCTTATCGACGCCGCCGTCCGGGTCGACCACGACTTCCACTCGCACAGTTCCTCCGATGTAGAGTCGCTTCAGAGTCTCAGGGTATTCAGGTTCTACCCGCGTCATGACTCTTCGTTGAGAAAAGGTCTGCTCCTTCGTCTGCGAGGCAAGAGGGCTGGTCAAGCCGCAGAATAATATGGTGAGCAGAACGAGTAGCTGCGTGAATGTGCTCAGCCGAACGGTCACATGTTGTCTTTTTATCATGGCGTGTGCCCTCGCGGCCCAAACTTACGGCAACGCTACACTCAACTGATAGACCTCCTGCGTGCTGCGGTCACGGGCGAACATCCAGACACCATTGGGAGTGCGACCGCTCCACAGACCGAAAGGACCGGGGTAGCGTTCGATTCCGTTCAGCGTAAAGACGTGTTCGGTGTGGTTCTGCCCGACCTTTACTCTTCGTATCGACTCCTCGTCCGTAACCAGATCGTCAAAATAAAGATACGCGTTGTCGGAAGACCAGACCGGATAGCTGACAGCGCCCGCCGGCTCGGTCAACCAGTTCGACCATTTGCGAGTGCGGTAGTCGAACAGCATGACTTTCGTGAAATCAGGGGACATGGCAGCGATGTACCTGCCGTTAGGAGACCACCGCGGACTGAATAATCCCTGCGAGCCCGGAACAATCTTGACTGCATGAGTCTTGAGATTGACGACGCGAATGTCGATCTTTTCAGCAGCGTGCAAGTAGCCGAACATGATTTGCGTTCCGTCCGGCGACCAGTTCGCATCGATTTGGCTACGATTCTCCTTAAGTAGATCCACAGGTGCTCCGCCCTGGGCGGAAATGATGGCGATCTTTGAGGGTTTTCCCGGGTGCATGCTGACATAGGCGATCTGCTTGCCATCTGGTGACCAGCGAGGCAGGGCAACACGCTCAGGGGAAGAGGTCAGTTGCAAACGGTCACTTCCGTCGGCCCTGCACCTCCACAATATTCCGTCCGGCACGGACACATAGCTGACCCACTTCCCGTCGGACGAGAAATCCAAATCGGTGGCGGAGACTCCGGAGAGCAGCGAAACGAAATCTTTCTTGCTGGGGTCGTACTGGACAGCTTCTGCCGAGGGCTGAACACCGATCGCCCAGATTCCTTTGTTGTCGCGGGCTGGGGAGGCATTGCCAAAAGACATGGGTCCCCTTGTCAACTCGATCGGAGTAGCGTCGTCCTTTTCCGTTGTGTCCGGTATTGCCCAGAGTGTTGTTACTGGAGTCGGGACAGCCTGCGTGACTTGGAAAATGTAGTAACGGCCGTCGGCAGTCCAGTTACCACAGCACGCGGCGGAAGCATATTGCCAGCCGGGTAAGACAGGACGGGGATTCGCGCCGTCGATCCCGACTTCCCAAATAGTTGTTACATTCTGTCCGCCGTTGCCGACGTTAAAACGGATCCGCTTGCCGTCTGGAGCAAAATGGGGCGCAAAAACCGAACCTTCGGCCGCAAAGACTTTGTGTTCTCCGCTGCCGTCATTGTTGGTTACATACAAAGCCGACCCTTTGCCGAATACCAACTGCTTGCCATCCGGAGACCAACTCGCATCGCGACCAAAGCCATCGCCTAGTTTCGATGCAGCACCGGCGCTCAGAGGGACGGTCCACAGCTCGATGCCGCTTATGCCGCCGTTGATCGGCGAAACAAGAAGCCGCGTGCCATCGGGTGAAATATCGAGAGCTCGGATATTGGCAAGACTGCTCGAAATGAGAGATTGGTCGGAGGTCTTCAACGAAAATTTCGCCACCACGTGCTGACCAGTCGGAAGTTCTGTGATGTAGAGATTGGAATCGTCCGATAAGAGGCCAGTTTTGGTCACACCATCATGGGTAAGCTGGATGACGGAGGTCACCTTCGTAGCGGACCGATCGCTGGGATGATCCGCACCTGGGGCTGCGAGATTGGTCAAAAATACAAAGAACACTGCAATCGAAGCAGTCCACGTCACGGGCTGTTTCCGAATACTGTGCATGTCACGGATGCTAGCAAAGGGTGAAGTCAAGCATCCAAAGATAATCAGCCGCAAGCTTACGAACGTAATAGTGACGTGCAACCTGTGACGGAAAATAGAGGGATTGCGTGCAGTTGCAGGCGGAACCGCCCATTGACGGAATAGCGAGCGCGGGCTTTTTAGAATGCCGAGATCATGCCGTAAAAAGAGGTTGGATACGCGAAGGGTTGATGGAGTGCTACAGGGATTTTTCACCAACTACAACCAGATCCTCAGGCTCTGAGTTACCGGCCATCCGCAGAAGATGCCTCCGTTAGGGTCCCGCGCAGTTAGAAGTCTTCGATGTGGAGTGAACTGGCCGGATCTCCACCGCGCCATGAAGCTGCAAACTCACGCTGAACCCAACTGGCATCTGAAGATTTTCCCTGAACTTCGAGAGACTTCAAAAGGCCAAAGAGAAGGTGCGGATTTCGTGGAGCGCGGCGCAGGCCTTCGCGAAAAACGAGTTCTGCTTCGCCGGCGTGATCGCTGCGAATAAGTGCCGCACCGAGTGACTGGCGTATCCAGTAATACCAGGCTGGCGGTTCGTCATAACTGAGAGCATCCTGGGCTTCCACGGCACGGCGCCAAATGGAAATTGCGGAGTCGGTGTTAGTTGCGAGGCGCGCTTCCAAAACCAGTGCCGCGATGTGCATGATCTTATCGGCGGGATTGAACAGAAACATCTTCTGCTGCGGGATTGCCGCTCGCGCTGCAGAAAAGGCCCGTTGTTCTTCCAAGGTCTTGGCACGATCGCCTTTCCCCGCGTACGCCAGTGCTCGTGCGTAATGACGGAGAGCTGCGGTCATTATCATCTTGCTGTCCGGGGCAGACTCGGCCAGAACATCGTCCCAGCGCGCGAAGCGGAGCAGTAGAAAGAGACGGTTTGGCAAGTAGTAGTCGGACATATCCAGCATGGACGACGCACCCTCGGTGGCCTGGGCAATGAGCAGGTCTGCGGCTCGGCGTGCGTCCGTGTAGAGCCCCTGTTCTGTCCTGGCACGCACGATGAAGTGCAGGTTGTGGCAGTAGTAACCGTACCGGTAGACATCGCTGGCCGGTGCACGCTTGAAAAACTCGCGATCAGCGGCGGCGGCTTCTTCATTGACCTGAGCTGCCATTTCCAGATCACCCACGCTCATGAAAATGTGCCCGCTCATGTGAACGAGGTGTCCCGCACCGGGTATTAGCCGGTGCAGAGTTGCGGCACTCGCAAGCGCGTACTCAGGATGTGGAGAAGTGTCCAACTCATGGACGTACAAATGGTGCGCGCCGTAATGGTCCGGATCGCGCAGAATTACGGACGTCAGCACGCCCAATACTTCTTCCGAACCTTCTTCGGGATGCCCTTCTGCGCTATACCAGTGGTAGCGATGCCGATTGAGAAGACTGTCCGCAAAAAGTGTTTGGGCATCGAGGTCGTCCGGGTAGCGAGCGGCCAGTTGGCGCATGACGGAGGCATATTCCTCGTCCAAATGTGCGTCGTCTTGATTTGCCACGCCTGAGCATCGTTTCCCGAGCGCCTCAATGTAAGCTTTTTCATTCTCGGGGGCACTCGCCATCAAAGAGCGGGCTTTTTCAATCGCGGCGAATGCACCTGCCGCATCGACATCCTGATCAATGTCCATGTTCATATGTCGACCTAACGAGAAAGAGACTCCCCACCAAGGCATAGCGGCGGAAGGGTCCAGTTCGGCGGCGCGGCGGAATGAACGTGCGGCTTCGGCGCGATTGAATGCGTAGGCGAGCGCCAGGCCTTGATCGAAGAATTTCTGAGCCTCCGGACTCTTGGTAGCGATGGGATGATGATGATTTCCAAGGTCTGGCAGGAGTTGTACAGCCTGCGCGACACTCGTTCCTGGAAGTTGTTGGGCGGCGCCAGAAGAAATACCAACCAAGACCAGGATGAGGAGGGGGAAGTTTCGCATTTGGTTCCCCTATGGGAAGTCAGATCAGGCTTGGGGAAAGCTAGTCCCGCGGTCGCGAGATGTCAAGATTAGCCGCCGGCATTTGCCCGGGTGACGAGTAACCGGAGGCCAAGTGTCGAAATCAGGTGATAGTACAAGCTTGCGCCTTTCCTTGCCTTTTCGGTGTCAATGAGCGAATCGCGATATTACATTAACCACCGTGCGAGAACGACGCGAACTCAATGTTGCATCATTGACTTGCACTGGCTGGAGACCTAGACTTTCGTGCCGTGAGTGGCGAGCTATTTCTTAGAGGCTCATGGGTTCTCCTCGCAGAGTTGCTGATTGTTTTGAACGAACGAGGTCCAGAAAATGAGATTGAATTCAATCGCCGCGGTTGTTCTAGGCTGCGTAGCATTGCTGGTGATCACTATGATCCCAGTGTGGGCCCAAGACTCGCCGACGAAACTGCCCACCAAAGAGGACCTTGCCAATAACAACAAGCTCTTCATCGAGCTTGCAACCAAATACCTCCATTGGGACGAACCGATAGCCCCCGTCCACATTGTCGGCCCCCTCTACTTTGTCGGTACCAGAGGCCTCAGTTCATGGCTTTTTGTGACAACGGAAGGGAATATCCTTCTGAATTCAGGGACAGCCAACTCTGGCCCAATGATCGTGCAATCGATCAAAACACTCGGGTTCAAGCCCGAGGACATCAGGATCATCATCAACGGTCACGGACATTCAGATCACGCAGGCGCCTTCTCCTATTTAAAGCAAATCACGGGCGCGCAGATTGCCATCATGCAGGAAGACGTCGCCATGATCGAAGACGGTGGCAAAAGTGATTTTTACTACGGCAAGGACTGGCAGGTCATGGGGCAACCACCCGTGAAAGTTGACCGCGTGCTGCGTGACGGCGATGTCGTGCGCCTTGGCGAAGTGATATTGACGGCTTATCACACCCCCGGGCACACGAAGGGTTCGACCACCTGGGTCACGACTCTTTTCGAGAAGGGAAAGGCTTACAAAGTCGTATTTCCCGACGGCGCCGGCTTCAACCCGGGGTACAAAGTGGCTCAGCCGGAATCCTACGCCGGTATTAATCAAGACTATCGCAACACGCTTCATTTCCTCGAGAGCCTGCACCCGGACATCTGGGGCGGCCATCATACTGAATACTTCGATCTTGAAGGAAAACAAAAACGGGTGGCAGCTGAAGGCGTGAATGCCTGGATTGACCCGGAGGGGTATAGACGATTCATCGCAAGCAAACGCCGTGCTTTTGAGGATGAAGTAGACGCCGAGATGGGGGTGATGAAGGCGCCTACGAAATAAGGTCGTTGACGCAAACATGCGATTTCACTCATTGACCGTCTTGGCCCAAAACGTAGGCCAAGGAGCTAACGGGGATTTACCACTCGCTAGCAGCAAAACTCACTGAGTAACCCTCAATGAGTAGTGGTTGGCAACCAACCGCCAGCGCCCTTGCTGCTTCACCCATACCCTGGTAAACCGAGTGTCTCGGGGAACGGTTTTGCCTTTGTCTTGCCCAACCATTGTTGAGAGGCCAGTCTCCACCGCCGTGTTTTCATAAACGCGTACTTGAACCTCGTCAGTAGTAATAGACTGAAACTTCAAATCACCCGATGTGAAATCCGAAATCACCTGTGGCTTGGTTCTCACTGTGCCGCTTGGTCCTACGCCGATAAAATCATCCGCGTAGATGCGATCAAGGACCACCGCATCAGCACCGATTTGCGCTTGAATGCGTTCATTATCAAGCTGTCTTATCGTCTGCTCGACGCTGCTTCCGTTATCTCTTCTTGTGACCTGCTGCTGCCCTAGGGCGATCGAAGTTGCTGTAAGGGCTAGAGCGGCTATAACCAGTGTTCGCGTCATATGGATCATCCTTCAATAATCTGTTGAGAAGCCCTGAAGGAATCGCACAGCGAGTAAGCTTCGCTGACCGGTTGGCGACAACACGCGATTACACAGATTGACCATTTCAGGCTCTATCGTCGTTGCCTGCCCGAAAAGCCCCGAAAACAAGAAAAAGCAAGGCGGTCAAAGGTAACCCACAAATGACGGCGATGACGCCCGATCCAACCGTATGCCATTTTAAGTAGCCAAACACGAAATCAACGAGGGCGCAGATTGAAAAGAAAACTGCTGGACTAGGACGGTTCATCTGGAACAGAATTATGCCCCATTCTGCACAATCTTGAACACGATTGACGCAAACATGCGTTAGCGCTCAAAACCCCGAACAGAGTCTTTCGGCCCACAATGGTCAATGAGCGTCATCACGATTTTTCGCAAACTGATCGACGGCTTCGTCTTTTCCGAATTGCCGACTTCCCGGGACTGGGCCCATAGTTAAGGCTGAAAGTGTCTCAATTGGGGCGTGGGCAATGAGAAATGTAATTTTCGGACTCAACATTACCCTGGACGGCTGCTGCGACCACACCAAACAACATGCTGATGAAGAAACGCATGAATATTTTACGCACCTCATGCGAGATGTTGATCTGCTCGTCTGTGGGCGTAAAACCTATCAATTGATGGTTCCTTTTTGGCCCGAAGTCGCGAAAAACCAGTCGATGACAAAAGCAACGAACGAATTTGCTCGAGCATTTGACTCCATCAAGAAAATTGTATTTTCGCGATCACTAGACAGAGTTGAAGATAAAAATACGAGAATTGTTCGTACGAATCTTCATGACGAAATACTTAAGTTGAAAGGCGAGCAAGGCAAAAATATCCTGGTCGGCGGTGTAGACATTCCGACACAACTTATCGAGCTTGGTCTGGTTGATGAATTTTGTTTTGTCGTTGGGCCAATCGTAGTGGGTGAGGGGAGACGGCTGTTGGAAGGTGTTAGCCTGCCGGAGAAACTACAATTGAAACTTGTTGAGACAAAGACTTTTCAATCGGGATGTGTTGCGCTCCGTTACTCGAAATAGTGACGCGGATCGAGAACTCCTGGTCAACGGCGCAATCCTGACGCCAACTGTTGTTATCAGACGATTGCACTCATTGACATCCGGGCTGGACCCTGTCTTCCGGTCCTCCCAGCAAAGATATGAAGCACAACTACGGAACGCGGAGCCGGGTGGGTTAGAATCCGCATAACCGCGAGCCGGTATGACCACCCGGGCGATGCCGCGATGCCTTGTTCCAGCTTCGGCCGGCTCAGGAGGAGCTATGAATGCCGTAGAGATCCTGGCGACTCTTAAGAAACACGGAAAACCCCAGACGGCCGCCATCTACAAGCGCCACGGCTCGGGCGACAACGTGTTCGGTGCCCTAACCTCGGAGATCGCGAAGCTGCAGAAGAAGATCAAGGTCGACCACACGCTCGCGATGGAGCTTTGGAGGACCGGCAACGCGGAAGCGCGTATTCTTGCGCTGCAGATTTCGGACCCGCAGCGGCTCACTCGCGCCGACGCAGATCGACTACTGAGGGATGGGCAGGCTCACTTCCTCGGCTGCTATTTGACCGGGCTGCTCGTGCAAAGTTCGATCGCCAAAGAGACCATGCGCTCCTGGATGGCCTCGTCCGACGAGTTCACGCGCGAGATGGGGTACGGCATCCTTAGTGCCATCTTGAAGGACGAGCCCGACTCCATCAGTGACGCCGATGCCGGGAGAATCCTCAAGACCATCGAGAAGGAGATACACACCTCCCCGAACTGGGCTCGGCACGCGATGAACGGCGCGCTTATCTCGATCGGAGTCTTCAAGCCTTCGTGCCGAACCAACGCTATCGATGCCGCAAAGCGCATCGGCAAGGTTAAGGTCGACTACGGCGAGACAACCTGCAAGACGCCTGACGCGGTCCCCTACATTAAGAAGGCCTCCCAGCGTAAACGCTGTCCGTAGTTCATTGCCCCGGCGCAGAAAACGAGCTCGCGGATGAAGGAGGTTTGTGCCCACGTTGGGCAAAGGCGCAGAAGAACCGGCTAGCGTCATGCAAGACTTCCGCTTCAAACTGGACCAAACGTTTTACTTACTCAGCAGCACGGTTATCCTCCACAGGAAGGAAAACAAGACACAGGGGTAAGGTCGCGGAAAGACGCGGCAGCAGCTTATACGAGATGAGTTGGGCAGGAAAACCCGCGCGCTGGTGCAACTGTTGTTATCAAGGCGCTTGCGCTCAAAACCCCTGGCACTCTCCCGTACTCAACATGATGTTTACACCATCGCGAACGTCGCCGCGTGTCCATGTCAAGATATCGACTAAACCATCCTGGTTAAAGTCCGCCAGCTTCACTTGCTCAGTCACCTTGGTGTTGACTAAGAGCCGATTCTGAAAAGTGCCGTCGCCGGTGCCGTACATGATGGAGATATTGGGAAAATGAAGATTGCCCAACGCCACGTCCGGAATGCCGTCCTGGTTCAAGTCTCCAATGGCTGGGTATATTTGGTTCGGAGTTGGCAGAGGTGCAAGCGCGCTCATCGATCCATCACCGTTACCTAAGAGAACTGTCATCTGACTGTTATTTCCTCCGGCACTTACTACGACGATGTCGGGTATTTGATCAAGATTCAGATCCCCTACCGTGAAGAACCCACCTGGGTAGGAAAAATGCTTGCCGAAGGTGCCGTCGCCATTCCCAAGCGATAGGACGAGGGAAGTTCCAAGGAAAACGAAGTCCAAATTACCGTCTGCATTGAAGTCAGCTGCGGTGCTCCACTGGCTGGATGAGTCACCTAAAGTCTTAGGAATCCGTTTACCCGCTTGAAAAGTGCCATCGCCATTTCCCGCGAAGAAATAATGGGTTCCGAGAAAATGGTCGTCCACCAGCATGTCAGGATTGCCATCATTGTTGAAATCGCCAACAGCGACGCTGTACGCAACATCTCCACTCGGATAGTGCTTTTCGGCTTGAAAAGTCCCATCCCCATTACCCAACAACACCCCTGCAGCACTGCCTTGGGCGGCGGCCAAGTCCAGGTTGCCATCGTGGTTGAAATCGGCCAATGCAAGGCTGCTGGCACACCGGGAGAATGTCTTCATTCGGCCATGACGAAACGTTCCATCTCCTCTGCCCAGATAAACCGTTCCTGCCGAACCGGTTCCACAATCAGAAACGATGAAATCCGGGAAGCCGTCGTTGTTCAAGTCTCCCACAACGATGCCCGCTCCTCGCATTTCGGTCTCAATCTCAATGGGTGGCGCAAAGCAAGTTGCACCAAACAAAGACGCGGGCAGGGAGAAGAAAAGACTGAGCGCCAGGCACACTAAGGGTCGATGCCAAATGCGACAAAGGCTGCCTTATTGACAAGGTCGTCGTCAAGGGCTTGATTTCAACTGGTCATTGTTGTGAACAGGTGTGCCGAAAACTTGCATCCTTTCTTCTCCCGAAGATTGATGTGCCTCAGCCCAGGAAACGATATGATCCCTACATGATCGCTGCTTCGTACAAACCGAAGAAAAAGTTTATGGAGTTAGCAATTGCGGAAGCGAAGCGCGCACGCGACCGCGGAGATTATGCCATCGGGGCTGTCATCACCCGCGTGGGGGATCGAGGTGAAGTGGTCATCGCCAGCGCAGGGAACCGGGTGAAAACGTCGGGGTCAAGCATCAAGCACGTGGAGTTGGAAACACTCAAATACGTATCGAGCGGCTATGGCCGCTATTTGACCGACTTCGTGCTCTACACAACCCACGAGCCCTGTGCGATGTGTGCAGGTGCGTGCGTGTGGGCGAGAATTGGCGCCGTCGTGTACGGAGTTTCTCAAGAAGACATCGCGGCGTATGGCCAGAAACGGGGGACGGAAGAATACAAGTGGCGAGCCTGTCTCATTTCCTGCCGGGAGGTCTTGGAGAAAGGCAATCACTCTGTCCCTGTCATCGGCGGTTTTCTGCGAGACGAATGTAAGAGACTATTCCGTTACAAGGTGGCGAAGGCACCCTTTAGTCCCGCCTAATATGTCAACCGAGCGACGATGCCCTACCATTCAGGTCTCTGGGACGACTGCCAAGAGGTGTTTGTGTCGAAAATCCAGGTCATCATGAACTACCATAACCTTCATCCATCTTTTCGCCATGTTTGGACCCTAGCCATACTGATGCTTACGCTGTCAGTGGCGCATGCGCAGGACAGTCGGCGTTCCGACGAGGGCAAACTCGTGCTCGCCTTGGACAATTCCTGGAACCGCGCTCTTGAAGCGAAAGATATCAAAGCCCTCGATCTCCTTCTGGCCGACACGCTCAAGTCCGTGGACATCGATGGCAGCATGCAGTCGAAGGCCGAATTCCTGGCCAGCATTAAGGCCCCCGATTACCATCCTCCCGCGCACTCCGTAACTGAAGAAAGCTCAGTCGAGGTCTATGGCGACTCAGCAGTAGTGGTCGGAATCTTTCGCACCACGGGCGTGGACAGAGGCAGGAAATACGTGAAGCGCGAGCGCTTTGTCGATACCTGGACAAGAAACAACGGTACATGGAAATGCGTCGCGACTGTTGCAGTACTGATTCCGGGGAAGCAATCCACGGATTAGGCTGGCCAGTGCTGAGCACCGAACCTACTGCATCCTACGGCAGGCGTGCTAGTCCTGCTTAAGAACGACCTCGTAGTGTGCCGAGCGGCCGTCAAAGTGGGCCAGCAGTTTTTCTGCTTCCGGCAGGACGACGGCTTTTTCGTGATCTTTTCCTGCGAAGGAGCGGACTGCGTCCATTGATTCAAACATCGTCAGGGTAATGAACTCGACCTCATGTCCGGCTTCGCGCCGCAAAACATAGGCGCCTTTGTATCCCGCCACTCGGTGGATTTCGGGAAGAATCTTGTCTTTCAGCAGGTTCTGATAGGTGTCCGCATTTTGTGGTGTGGTCCAACCGTGCCACAGGCGCGCGATCATGGTGTCTCCAACGGGCCGAAGGATTGTGGGTCAGATCGATGTTAGCCCTGATCGGAGAAGGATGGAAAGTCGAGTAGTCCGGATTATGAGCGGGCCGCGTCGTCGGTCTTGTAGTCGCAGGCCTCGCGGCAAGGCGGACAATAATAAAGACCGTCGTGGCACAGGCGAATGTCAACCTGTCCCTGGCAGAAGGCGCAGTATTTCTCGCACTCACATTTATCTTCGGATTGCTCGCATTGCATGCAGCGGTATTTCGCTTTGCCGGTTCCGGTGCTCATGGGGAGACTGTATCGCGCGAGTGAGGTGGGCGAAAGTGCCCGAGGTAACCGGAGTAATGAAAGTCAGAAGTCAGATTTCAGAATTTCGAACTTGAGAGCCAAGCGCCAGTAGTCGATGGGAGGGCGGCCCGGACTGAATTACTAAAGCTGCTTCATTGACCCGCTGAAAAAGCACGTGATAGTTTAATGAGTCCCACTACCTGAGCAGCTCAGCCACTGCTCGTGATCGAGGTTCGATTGCCCGCTGTCGAGGCTACCACGCCGACAATTCGCAAGACCGCCTTGAATGCCGTCCATCGCCAGATGGGGGCGAAGATGGTCGAGTTCAATGGCTGGGACATGCCGGTGGAGTACCCATCTTCCGGCGGGATCATCAAAGAACACAATGCGGTGCGGACCCATGTAGGCCTGTTCGACGTCAGTCACATGGGTGACATTCGCGTCTCGGGACGAGGTGCCCTCGAGGCTGTGCAGCACATCTCGATGAACGATGCGTCCCGGTTGGCGGTCGGACAGGCGCAGTATTCTGCACTGCTTTATCCGCAGGGAACATTTGTCGATGATGTCATCGTCCACCGGTTGGGCGCGGATGACTATCTGCTGGTGATCAACGCCGGAACTCGGGAAAAAGACTTCAATTGGGTGCGGGACAACACCAAGGGATTCGATTGCAAGGTCGAAAACCTTTCGGACGACTTCACGCAGATCGCAATCCAAGGCCCGATGGGTGTGAATCTGTTGCAGAAGTTGACTGATGCTGACCTTTCCGCGGTGAAGTTCTACTGGTTAACGCGAGGAACGGTTTGCGGGCTTAAGGACATCCTGATCGCACGAACGGGCTATACGGCTGAGGATGGTTTTGAAATCTATATCCCGTCGGATGAAGCGACCAGCGCGATGGTCTGGAACAAGTTGCTGCAGACTGGCGCCGTGTTCAAGGTAGTGGCCTGCGGCCTGGGCGCCCGCAACACGCTACGTCTGGAAGGCAAGCTGCCTTTATACGGTCACGAGATCTCGGACTCGATTAACGTCTGGGAGGTGGGGCTTGACCGCTTCTGCAAGATGGAAAAGCCTGAGTTCGTCGGACGCGAGGCGCTCGAAGCGGCGCGGAAAACCGTAAAGCGTTCTTTGGTAGGCCTCGAGATGCTGGATCGAGGAATCGCGCGAGATGACTATAAGGTGCTCGATGACTCAGGGCGAGAGATCGGATACGTCACGAGCGGGTCGCATGCGCCGTTTTTGAAAAAGAACATTGCGTTGGCATACGTGCCGATTGAGTATTCCTATCTGGGGACGAATGTGAAGGTAGCGATCCGAGACCAGGGCGTGAAAGCCATGGTGGTTCCAACGCCGTTTTATAAGAGACAGAAAAAGGCGGCGTAAATGAGATGACTAACGTCGTACCTCAGCGGCTAAAGCCGCGTTTGAATGGAGCATGATGACACGGCTGAAGCCGTGCCCTTTCAAAGCGATTGGAACTGACAAAGCAAGATTGGACGTGACAAAGCAAGATTGGAAGTGACAAAGCAAAATTGGAACTGAGGGGGAAGGCATTTGGAGCAGTAGCCAGCAATTGCCAACGCCACGAACCAGCCGTAGTCCAAAAGCCAGGAGCGAGAAGCCATCTATGCCTTATCCAGCCGATTACAAGTACACCAAGGAACATGAGTGGATCAAAGCCGACGGCGGGATCGCGACGATCGGCATCACCAGTTATGCGCAGGATTCCCTCGGCGACATCGTGTTCGTTGACCTGCCGAAGGCTGGCACGGAGATCACCGCCGGCAAGACGTTTGGGTCGGTGGAGTCGGTGAAGGCGGTTTCCGATCTCTACGCTCCAGCTACCGGCACGGTGACGGAGGCCAATCCGGAACTGGCAACTGCGCCCGAGAAGATTAATAAGGATGCGCACAGCGCCTGGATGATCAAAGTTAAGCTGAAAGACGCGGGCGAGCTGAACTCGCTGCTGTCAGCGGCGGATTACGAGAAATTTGTGGCGGAGGAAGGCGGGCACTAGGGTAAGTACGCCGTCTTATGGGCATGCCGCCGAGGCGGCGCTAGGTTGTCCTCGCTGCTACGAATAGGGTCTTAGTTACATCTATATAAAGCTATGCGCTACCTTCCCAAGTCTCCCGCGGACCGCGAAGCGCTGCTGAAAGCGATTGGCGCGCGATCTATCAACGATTTGTTTGCGCCGATTCCAGCGGAATACCGACTGGAACGCGACCTGAAAATTCCGCGACAGATGGCGGAGTCGGAGATCGTCGACTGGTTTCGCGAGCGCTCCCGTGAAAACGGCGACGGTTACTGTACTTTTCTCGGAGCCGGAGCTTATTTTCACTATCGTCCGGTCATTATCGATTCGCTGATCTCCCGCGGTGAGTTTCTTACTGCGTACACGCCTTATCAAGCGGAAATCTCGCAGGGAACGCTGCAATCGATATTCGAATTTCAAACCATGATCTGTGAGCTGACGGGCATGGAGGTGGCGAATGCTTCCATGTACGACGGCTCGACTGCCGCCACCGAGGCTGTGATGATGGCGGTGCGCTTGACCGGACGAAAATCGGTGGTCGTCGCGAAAAGCTTGCATCCGGAATATCGCGAGGTGTTGCGGACCTATGCAATGAACCAGGAGATGCCGCTCAAGGCTGTCCCTTATCTGGACAGTGGGCGGATCGATCTGCAGGCGCTCGAGAAGGAAATTACGCCCGATACAGCGTGCGTGCTGATCCAGTCGCCCAATTTCTTTGGAACGATCGAAGACGTAAATGCGATCGCCGAGATCGCGCACAAGCATGGCGCCATGCTGGTGGTTTCCATCGCCGAAGCTGTTTCCCTGGGCATTGTAGAGCCTCCCCGACAAGCTGACATCGTTGCCATGGAGGCGCAGTCGTTCGGAGTGCCGTTGGGTTTCGGTGGTCCTTATTGTGGGGTGATCGCAACACGCGAGGCGTATGTGCGCCAGATGCCTGGCCGGTTGGTTGGCCAAACGGTCGATCGGAATGGAAAGCGCGGATTTGTCCTGACACTTGCAACGCGGGAGCAGCATATACGGCGCGAGAAGGCGACCTCGAATATCTGCACGAACCAGGCGTTGGTTGCGCTGATGGTCAACATCTTCATGACGATCTACGGCAAAGTGGGGCTGAAAGAGCTGGCAAAGCAAAACCTAGCTAAGGCCAACTATGCCGCGCAGCAGTTCGGTAAGCATGCCAAGGTTTTGTTTGGTGGCGCGCCGCGGTTTAATGAGTTTGTGGTGCAGACGAGCGAAGATCCTTACGCGATCAATAGTCGGGTATTGGGTCACAAGATTGTAGGGGGATTGCCGCTGAAGAAGTTCTATCCGGAGTTGGGGAATGCTTCTTTGTGGTGCTGCACGGAGTTGACTACGCGATCGGCGATTGACACCGCTGTTGGATTGGTCGCAGTCAGCGAACGATCGGTCCGGGCCGCAGATGCCGATGAAGAGGTGGATGTGGAGGAGGTGGCGCGATGAAGCCGAAGACCCCCAAAGCCACCCGCCACGTGAATCAAAACGAAGGGCTGATCTTCGAGAAGTCGTCGCCAGGGAAAGCGGCATGGAAGCTGCCTCCACTGGATGTTCCTGAAGTCGATACGGATCAACTGCTCGGCAACTCGGTCCGCAAAGATCTGGGCAACATGCCTGAGGTCAGCGAGATCGAGATCATCCGGCACTTCACGCGATTGTCGACTTGGAATTACGCCATCGATCTCGGGATGTATCCGCTGGGTTCGTGCACGATGAAGTACAACCCGCGGGTGAATGAGGTTGTGGCACGGCTGGATGGAATTGCGAACGGGCATCCGTATCAGCCGGAGAAGGTTTCGCAGGGCGCGCTACGCATCATCAAGACCCTGAGCGATTGTCTGATTGAAATTACCGGCATGGATGCGATTACGCTGCAGCCGGCGGCCGGTGCTCATGGTGAGATGACCGGGCTGCTGATGGTGCGGGCGCATCATCAGGCAAAAGGGAATCCCCGAAAGAAGGTGCTAATTCCCGATTCCGCGCATGGCACAAATCCAGCGACGGCAGCAATGGTCGGATATGCCGTCGAAAATTTGAAGTCGAATGATCAGGGCATGGTCGATGTGGAAGCGCTGGCGGCGCAGATGAACGAAGAGGTCGCCGTGCTCATGCTGACGAACCCCAACACGCTGGGAATTTTCGAGCAGGAGATCCACAAGATTGCCGACATCATGCATTCAAAGGGTGGGTTGCTCTACATGGATGGCGCGAACATGAATGCGCTGGTCGGAAAAGTGCGTCCGGGCGATTTCGGTGTGGATCTGATGCACCTAAACCTGCACAAGACATTTTCGACGCCGCACGGTGGTGGCGGACCGGGATCAGGGCCGGTGGCAATCAAGAAGATGCTTGAGCCTTATCTGCCCAAGCCGGTTGTGGTCACAAAGCCGGACAAGACGCTGGGTTTCGAATATGACCGGCCAGAGTCGGTCGGACGCGTTCGGTCGTTCTACGGAAACTTCGGCATGTTTGTGCGGGCGCTCGCGTACATCTTGGCGAATGGGCCCGATGGCTTGCGGCAGACCACGGAAGACGCCGTGCTGAATGCTAATTACATCCGCAAGGGCCTTGAAGGAACCTACGACCTGCCGTACACGACTCCTTCGATGCATGAGGTTGTTTTCAGTGACCGATTACAGGCCAAGAAGGGTGTGAAGACGATGGACCTGGCGAAGCGTTTGATCGATTACGGCTTCCATCCGTATACGACCGCGTTTCCGCTAATCGTGCCCGGCGCGATGATGATTGAGCCGACAGAGAGCGAATCGGCGGAAGAGATGGACCTCTTTATCGATGCGATGAAGTCGATTGCGCAGGAAGTGGAAGAGGATTCACAGATGGTGCTGGCGGCGCCGCATACGACGCGGGTGTCGAGGTTGGATGAGACCGCGGCGGCGAGAAAGCCTGTGTTGCGGTGGAAGCCGGGAAAGAATTAAGGGTTTGTCGGTCGTCCGCTGGAAGCGGACTTTTTCTTCTAGTTTGGAGCTTTCCCAGCGCTGAAGCGCTGGGCTAATTTCGCGACGCCGCTCCGCGGCTTGATGCAGGACGCGTGCACTCACCACCGTTCCAAGAGCGCAGAGTGGCCGGGAAATCCAGCAGCAATTGTTCTCTCCTATCGATTGCCTTAAACCCAGTCCTAAGTTCCCCGCCCACACATCGAAAAGCGCGTTGTGTGGGGCACCCAAACTTACTACGAACTCCAGATTCATTTCTTGTGGAAGAGTGACGTCCAGTTCGTCACCAGGGTCAGGGGCTGTTCTTCTTCGGATGGCAATGTGTTCACGATGAGGCGCTGGCCGTCTGGAGTCACATCGTAGGTAGGGGATGACATGGGAACCAGCGGCATGGCGACCTTGAACAGCGGTTGCACCGCGTTTACCTGGAACTGCTCCCCTTGAATGGAGACTTGGACTTCCGTGAGTTCGTGATTTCCGGCCCAGTAAAAAAGCCCCTTGCCATCCCGACGCCAAATTGGTTCTCTGCCGCCAGTGGTAGAGATCTGCCACTTTCCGCGAGGCCCGGGAAATTGCGTTACGTACACTTCCGTTCTTCCCGATTCCGCAGAGGTATATGCGATCCATCGCCCATCGGGGGAGAAGGCGCCAGAAGAGGTGGTCAAAACCTTCGGAAGGAATTCCCTAGCCCTCGGTTCTCCACTGAGGTCGAGGAGTGAGAGGCCGATGCCAACGGGCATCTCGCTGAAAAGCAGACTCTTCCCATCAGGAGCGAAGCTGGTAGGGAACTTCGTAGTTTCAGAGTTGAATAACGGCTTCTCGGTGCCGGCGCTGTTGGCATCGATTACGAAGAAGTTGGCAGCACGATCCTGAATGCGAGTGAAGACGATCTGTTTTCCGTCAGGCGACCAGATCGGTGCTCGATCGTTATGACCAGGGAAGGTATAGCGGGTCTTTGCGCCACGGGACAAGTCATATACCCACAAGTTTCCCGCAGGATCTCCGACCGAGGCTGCGAGCTTTTTACCGTCTGGCGAGAGCCGGATCTCCTGGAAGAGATCACGCTCAGCGAGTCTGCTGAGGACTTTGCCCTCCTTCGAATACCAAACTAGCTCCGACCCCTGATTTCCCACGCCGGATTGATAAAGAAGAGTGCCGTCTGCCGAGCAGTCGAACACAGCGTGCCAGTTGCCTTCTTCGAAATGCACGTTCTGCGAAATGGGCTGGGGATCGCCCTTGAGAGAGGCAGAGTCGATGTCGAACGGCTGCGCCATTAGCGTCGTTCCCTGTACAAACAGAAGATAACCCGGAACAGCGATCGCATTCGATGTTGAAGCCGTCAACATACGGTTTTCTTTTCCGTCGAGCGAAGCCACGAAAATCTGGTCGAGCTCGGCGTGCGGTTTCGAGTGGCTGGCAGCGAGGTATAGGAAGTGCTTTCCGTCCGGCAGAAAGTACGGCCAACGATGGGTAGTATGCCGAGTGCCATCGACGGTCGTAACCTGCTGCGAAGTGCCACCACCCGCAGCCACTTTGTAAATGGCCTGCTGTGTTCCGGGGGTGAATATGATGATGTCACCCTTACCCCAACTTCCGCCGCGTGCGCTATTGGCCCCTGCAACATCGGTTGGAAGGCCGCCGTTGATCGCCACGCGCCTAAGCTGGCCCTCCGTAAAGAAGGCGATCTGCTTTCCGTCCGGGGACCAGAATGGAAACATGGCGCCGTCAGTGCCCGGAATGCTTCGTACGGATCCATCCAGCAGGCTACGAATCCAGAGCAGGCGGGCAGCGTGTTCATCCACCGCAACGAAGGCGACGCGATCTCCTTCGGGAGAGATGGCGGGAAACCCGGCACTGTCTCCACTGAAAAAATAATCGGTACCGACGGGCGGCGGCAGATATGCCTGAATGGCACGAGGCGGCGTGCGATCGGTCTCCAGATAAAGCAACCCGGCGATCGCTGCAATCAGCGCGAAGATGCCTGCAGCAACCCACGGAATCCAGCGCTGACGTTTTCGCTGCGCCACGACTGGTGCGGGGACTCCGGCCTGCGATCCGCTTTCCGCGATCCAGCGCAGTTCGCTGGCAAGGTCTCCGGCGTTCTGCCAGCGGTCATCGGGATCCTTCGCCAAGCAGCGTTTGACGACACGCTGCAGAGCGGGCGGCGTCATGGGATGGAGTTCTGAAATCGGTTGCGGTTCCGATTGCAAAATGGCAGCGATAAGGCTGGCGCGACTCTTGCCTTCGAATGCAGCTTTCCCGGTTGCCATCTCGTAAATCAGGGTTCCAAGGGCGAAGATGTCGGTGCGACAATCCGCCTCTTTGCCTTCGAATTGCTCCGGCGCCATGTACTGAAAGGTCCCAACAAGCATGCCTTCCCCGGTCAGCTTGCTTGTGGCCATGGTGATATCAGTGGCGGGATTCGAAAGTGTGGAAGCCTTCTCCTGCAGCTTGGCAAGTCCGAAATCGAGAAGCTTGGCGCCGGACTTGGTGAGCATCACGTTGCTGGGTTTCAGATCGCGATGAACGATGCCTTGACGGTGCGCCTTGTCGAGCGCATCCGCGATCTCCGCCGAATAACGCAGGACCTGATCGATGGGCAGGCGGCCCTTGGCGATTCTCTGGTCAAGGGATTCGCCTTCGACAAATTCCAGGACGAGATAGTTCGTGCCATCTTTCTCGCCGATATCGTGCAAGGTGCAGATGTTGGGATGCTGGAGCGCCGAGATCGCTCTCGCTTCGCGCTCAAAGCGCTCGTGAAGGTCGGGCCGGGACGACAGTTGCCCGGAAAGGACTTTGATGGCGACGACGCGGTTCAGACGGCTGTCGCGCGCGCGATAGACCTCTCCCATTCCGCCTGCCCCGATGGCAGACAGAACTTCATACGGGCCGAGCTTCTCGCCTGATTGCAAAGGCATGTAAGGGCGCAATTATAGCGGAGAGAGAGATGTCGCCGCTTGGAACGCAGTATTGAGTGGAGCTTTCGTCAGCCTCCCTCACACGTGGTCGTATTGCCCACTATTTTTCGGAATGCAATTGCTGTGCAAGGTAATTCTGGATTCCCATCTCTGCAATGGAATGCAATTGGGATTCGAGGATATCCGTGTGGCGCTCTTCGTCTTTCACCATTCGCTCAAAGAGTTCGCGTGAACCGTTATCTCCGGACTCGACACAAACGTTAATGGCGCCGTTGTATTGCACGACGGCATCTTTCTCGTCTTTCAGATCTGCTTCCAGTTGCTGTTGCACATTGGTTCCGAGGACGGGAGAGAGGGTTACGTTGACTACGGGCACCGAGTCAAGAAAGACGATGCGCTCGATCACCCCCTCGGCGTGACGCATCTCCTCGATGGCGCGATGTTTCAGGTAATCGCCGAGCTTGGTGTATCCCCAGTTGTGATTGGTCTCTGCTTGCACCATGTATTGAACGATGGCGGTGAGTTCGGACTTGAGCGCGGCGTTTAACTGAACGATTACCTGATCGTTGCCCTTCATCGAAAGACCTCCGAAAGTTATAGTCGCTTTTTCGAGGGCAGTGCGCTGTGACGGGGCTCACAGAAAACAGTCGTCAGCAAACAACAGTCGTCAGTCTTCAGCCAAAACCAGTCGTCAGTCTTTGGTCGTCCGGGAGACCTTCATTGGTCGATGATCGTGAGTCGTTGGCGAAAAAACAGCAGGTCCTTCGCTGCGCTTGGCTGCCGCCACGCTTGCTCAGGATGACAACGTTAGCGAATAGGGCTGGTGATTTTTTTCCAACGACTTGCGATCACCGCCCGGCGCATTACGATTACTTCAGTACGACGAAGGTAATCACTATAAGTTACCTTTGCTCATGGACTTTGGGGCAATCCCTTAAGTTTGACATATGCTCTTGGAGGCGGTGGATTCGGGCTGCTCGGCCTTCAAGAAGGCCTGAAACGAACTCAAACTCGGGGATTCATGCTTCGTTCTCAACGATTATGGCTTCTGCTGATGATTGGATCGGTTCTGTCCGGCGGTTCCGCGGCTCAAGACCGGGATAGCTTTCTTTCGATTCATTCGCGAGACAGAATCATGCGCTCCATCGATGATGGAGACCGAATCGTTCTCCGGGGCGACCGTCATCCCATGGCCATCGCACAAAATGATGTCGGTGGCGTGCCGTCGGACTTCCGCATGGATCGCATGGTTCTGGTGCTCAAACCAGATCCGCAACAACAGCGTGCGCTCGACGAGTTCGTTGCGCAGCAGCACGATCCCGAGTCGCCCTTCTATCACGAGTGGTTGACACCGGAAGATTTTGGCGACCGCTTCGGAGTTTCGGAAAACGATCTTGAGCAGATTGTGACGTGGCTGGAAAGTCATGGATTGCGAGTCGATGAGATTGCACCCAGCCGCCGCATGCTCGTGTTTAGCGGGGCCGCTGCGGATGTTGAGTCAACATTTCGTGCGCCGATTCGCGCGTACCGCGTCGGCGGCGAAATTCATCATGCGAATGCGCGTGAACCTGAGATTCCGAGATCGCTCGGGGGTGTGGTTGGAGGGGTACTTTCTCTGCATGATTTCCGTAGTCAGCCGATGCATGTTGCGCAGACGAGCGTTTCGCCAGAGTTTACGGCAGGGAGTTGGCATTACCTGACGCCAAGCGATTTTTCTACGATTTATCACCTGAATCCGCTGTACCAAAAGGGCATCAACGGTTCGGATCGGACGATCGCAATTGTTGGACGCAGTAATTTCAAGGTTGCCGATGTACGGCAGTTTCGCAGCAGCTTTGGTCTGCCGGCGAAGGATCCTCTAGTTGTGTTGAATGGCCCGAATCCGGGCGTCCTGAATTCAAATGAAGAGGCTGAGGCGCTGCTCGATGTGGAGTGGTCCGGCGCGGTGGCGAGAAACGCAACAATCAAGTTTGTGGTTTCTGCATCTACGGCATCGAGCGATGGAGTTTACCTGTCGTCGCAATACGTGGTGAATCACAACCTGGCAGCCGTGATGAGTGTCAGCTTCGGGTTGTGCGAAGCAGCGCTCGGAACCTCGGGAAACAACTTCATCAACAGCTTGTGGCAACAAGCTGCTGCGCAGGGAATCACGGTTCTCGTTTCGTCTGGCGATAGCGGCGCGGCGGGATGCGATTCGCCGTCGGCAACGCAGGCCAAAAAGGGTCGAGGCGTGAACGGTCTGTGCTCGAGCCCGTACAGCGTGTGCGTCGGCGGAACACAGTTCAACGATGTGGCTGACCCGGGACGCTACTGGTCGACATCGAATGCACCGGGCACGCAGGCGTCAGCGCTTGGTTATATCCCTGAGCAGGCGTGGAACGAGAGTGCATCTTCGGGATTATGGGCGACGGGCGGTGGCCCCAGTTCGGTCTACGCGAAGCCGTCATGGCAGACGGGAAGGGGAGTTCCGACCGACGGGAAGCGCGACACACCTGACGTGTCCTTCAGTGCTGCCGGACACGATGGCTACTTCGTCACGATGCATGGCGGCACGACGATTCTGTCGGGTACCTCGGCAGCGGCTCCGGCTTGGGCCGGATTGATGGCGCTGATCGTGCAGAGTACGGCGACGCGACAGGGGAATGCAAATCACACGTTCTATTCGCTGGCTGCAAGACAACAGGCGGGAAGTGCTGTTGTCTTCCACGACACGACCAGCGGAAGCAACAGCGTTCCGGGAACAACTGGATTCAACACCACTCCCGGTTATGACCTCGCAACTGGACTTGGGAGTGTTGATGCAAACGCGCTGGTCACACACTGGAACGATGCGCGGACGGTTGCGACATTCCAGCTGAGTTCGGGCACGACCTTGGCACTCGCGAAGAATTCAACTGGAACCCTGAAATTTTCAACGACCGCATCGGGCGGGTTTAACGCTCCGATTGCGGTGACCGTTTCTGGAGTTCCGGCGGGAGTAACGGCGACGTTGTCTCCCAAGACGTTTTCCGCCCCGGGAAGCGGTGCGAGCACGTTAACGCTCGTTCGAGCAGCGGGGGGTGTGGCTGGGACGTACAAGCTTACGCTTCAGGCCAGCGGCGGAGGCGTTGTGAAAAGTGTCCAGGTAAACCTGACCTTGAAGTGATCGGCACTCGACTTGTCCATTTTTAAAAAACCTTGAAAGCACCCGCGACCCCGAGGGCCGGCAAGGATGCCGGCGCTACCTGTTTTTTTAAGACTCAAAAAGTCTACTGCCTGAAGTGATTCGCTATCTCTTCGCTTGCTATTCCCAGCGCTGCTACAATGCTCTGTTTCTTATAATTAGCGAACTTTTGGGTCCACAACAACGTACTTGTATTGTGGTGTTTAGGCAGGCCCGATGGGTCTTTGAAATGGCGGGGCTGACCTGAGAAAACCAGGGGTTCCGGGAGTGCCGGTTGGAAGACGCCCAGGCCGTTGGAATGCTGGTCCGTCGCTGCGTTGCGGGCGATGCAGGGGCTTGGGAGGAAATTGTTCAAAAGTACAATCGGAGGATATACAACATCTGCTATCGCTTTGCAGGATCGGCAGATGATGCACAAGATCTTTCCCAGGAAGTGTTTATCAAAATGTATCGAACGCTGAACACGTACGACGTCGAGCGCGGGGCATTCGCGACCTGGGTTACCACGATTACGCGCAATCTCCTTGTGGACCACTTTCGCAAGACCAAGCAGGATCGGCTTACCGATTCGCTGGATGGAGCGCCATCGGAGCACGAGGACGCCATGCCCTTGAGCGAACAGATTGCGGATAAAGGACTTCCGCCCGATGCCCGGGTACAGAGCCATGAAACCAGCGAAACGGTACATCGGGCGCTGCAAAAGCTGTCTCCGGAGCTGCGGGAAGCAGTGATTCTGCGGGACTTGCAGGACATGGACTATAAGGAAATTGCCACAGTACTAAAGGTTCCCGAGGGTACGGTGAAGTCCCGAATAAATCGCGGACGCGCGGAACTTGCGCGCCTGCTACAACGTACATATAGGCAGGTGATGTGATGCCAGGCGAATCCAAGAACGGTATGCAGTGCACGGAGTTCGACGCTCTTCTCAGCGACGCTCTGGACGAGATCTTGTCGACGGAGAAGGTGGAGAGCTTCCGGGCGCATGCCCGTGTTTGCGCAGTTTGCGGCCCCCTGTGGTCAGAGGCCCAGGCAGGGAAGCACTGGTTGAAGTCGCTGGAAGAGGTAGCGCCTCCGGCGAATCTGGTTCACAACATCCTAGCCGCGACGACGGGCCGCGAGGAAACTCGCTCGACGGTTCGCGTGCTGCCGGTATCGTCCTGGAAGACGACAGTCCGGGAGTGGATTGCTCCGGTGATCGGAGTGATCCGCCAGCCTCGTTTCGTCATGTCGTTCGGCATGGCATTTTTCTCGCTGTCGGCAGCACTGAGCGTGGCGGGAGTGAACTTTCGAGATCTGAAGCAGGTCGATCTTCGCCCCTCTGCTGTGAAGCGAACCTACTACGAGGCTTCCGGCAAAGTCGTCAAGTATTACGAGAACATTCGCCTGGTTTACGAGATTGAATCGCGCGTACGCGAACTGAAGAAGGCAACTACCCCGGCAGAACCCGGACCGCAAGAGCAGAACCGGGAACGCAAGAACAATACGAGTGAACAGCCCGAGCAGAAGCAAGAACGAAACTACAGCCAAGGAGAAACTCAACTAGTGTTAGCTTCCGTCTCCGACGATCCACCTGTAGTGCATGCCACCACTTACAGGAGGTTTGTATGAACTGCGCCAATCATCCTGATACGGCCGCAGCGGCTTATTGCCGCACCTGCGGCAAGGCGTTGTGCAGGAATTGCACGCGCGACGTAAAGGGAGTGATTTACTGTGAAAATTGTCTGGCCGCACGATTGGAGGGAGTGCAGCCGCCTCCGTCAACTTATCAAGGGGTTGTCGACCAAGGTGTGAGGGGCACTCCATCCGGTCAATCGGGGCCGAATCCCACGGTTGCGGGCATTCTGGCCGGATTTTTCCCCTTTGGCGTGGGCGCCGTGTATTGCGCGCAATATGCCAAGGGGCTGGCACATCTGTTGATTTTTACGGGAATGATCTGGGGACAGGCATCGACCGAGAGCGATGCTGTGCATGTTTTTCTAGGTTTGGGACTCGGCTTTTTTTACTTTTACCAAATCATTGATGCAGTACGAACGGCGCGTGCGCTGCAGATGGGCCAGCCTGCGCCAGATCCATTCGGGCTGAGCAGGACTTTTAGCACGGGCGATAGTGTAGATACCTCGAAGATCCCGGCAGGCGCCATCGTTTTGATCGGGTTGGGAGTCATCTTCATGCTCCACAACCTGGGCTTCTGGTTCCTGGGATTCGGACGTCTGTGGCCATTGATTTTGATTCTGGTGGGCGCGTGGCTGTTCGCCCGTCGAATGGGACTCATCGGAACCAAGCCGGTGGGATGTGAGTGTGATCGCTGTCGTGCCCACTGCTTGATGGGGCCCGCGATCCTGGTTACGCTTGGCGTTCTTTTCCTGCTCTCAGAGCAGGGTGTGCTGTCCTTTCACAGCACTTGGCCGGTGCTGCTGGTTGTGATTGGTCTGGTCAAGATCCTGCAAGGCAATGCTTCGACGGCAGGCCATATTGAGATGCCACCTCGTCAAGAGCCTCCAGCAAGCGGAGTCATGAGCGGCGAGGTACAGCCACCGCCTTCAAGTGAGGTGCACAATGGCTAGTTCTGTTCAGACTCCTCCGCGGCCGCGACAACGCCGCTCTTTTGCAGGGCCGGTGGTGCTGATCCTGGTTGGGGTTGGGCTTCTGCTGGCCAATATGGGCGTGCTGAAGTGGATGACGCTGGGCACGTGGTTCGCGCGCTACTGGCCGGTGCTGATGATTCTGTGGGGTGTGATCAAGCTTGTGGAGTACAGGCAGGCTCAAAGCCAGGGATATCAGCCACGCGGGATCGGGGCCGGAGGCGTACTTCTGCTGATTGCCCTGGTTGTGTTCGGACTGTCAGCCACCCAGGCATCGCGAGTCAACTGGGGGGCGGTGCGCGAGAATATCGACCTCGGTGACGATGACTTCGAGTGGTTTGGACACAGCTACAGTTACGATGACCAGATTGAACAAGCGTTTCCCGCGGACACCAAGCTGCAGATTGTCACCGAGCGCGGCGGAGTGAATGTGAATACCGCGGATGAAGGAAAGATTCGAGTAGTCGTCCGCAAGAGGATTGTGGCAGAAAGCCAATCGGATGCCGACAAGTGGAACACCGGGACGAAGCCGCAGCTCACTACCGGCGAACACATCATCACGCTCAATGCAAACACGCAGGGCGCGGGTGATCATCGAGTCTCAACCGACATGGATGTATATATCCCCAAGAACGCGTCAGTCACGATTACGAACCGGCGTGGCGATGTGAGCGTGATGGCTCGCAAGGGAGACGTGGACATTACGAGTCAGCATGGCGACGTTTCGCTGACCGATATTGATGGCAAAGCGACGCTGAATCTGCAGCACAGTTCGGTGCGTGTGTCCCAGGTTTCCGGGGATGTTTCCGTCGATGGCCGTGTGGATGAAACCTCCATTGAAGACGTTAAAGGTGCGGTGGCCCTCAACGGTGAGTTTATGGAAGGGGTCAAGCTCGGGCGCATCGGAAAAACGGTGCGCTTCAAGTCTTCGCGCACCGACATGGAACTAGCGAGCCTTGATGGAGACCTGGACCTTGATTCCGGAGATCTTCGTGCGACGGAAATTACTGGACCAGTCCGCCTGACGACGCGATCTAAAGATATCCGGCTGAGTGGCGTGAACGGAGATGTTCGGCTGCAGGATGAGAACGGCGCCGTCGAAATAGAGATGAAAAAGATGGGCAGCGTGCAGGTGGACAATCGGAAAGGTGACGTGCAACTCTACATTCCGGAAAACACCGCATTTCAACTCGACGCGCGAGCGCGTGGAGGCGAGGTCGAATCTGACTTTGACGAATTGAAGGTGCAAAACGGCGATGACGCCGGTACTGCCTCAGGCATGGTTCGAGGCGGCGGCCCACGGGTGGTCGTGAACAATGAGCACGGCACAATTGGGATCCGCAAGGGATCTGTCGTTTCGATGGCGACGCCACCGGCAGCGCCTACGCCACCTGCCCATAAGGCTCCTAAAGCGCCAAAGGCGGAGAAGACGCCGGTAGAGCCTACTGACAATTAGGCCTGAACAAATTCGGAACTTTGAGGGTGCATGAAGGAAGCTTCTGCACCCTTTCTTATTGCGGTTGGCCGGCGAGACGCCGGCGCTACGTCTTTGCATTGACGGTCCACCCCTTACGCTGAAATGCATCGCCGTGTTATGTTCAAATTCTTGCCATCATGATTCGATCCTATAAGGGCATTACACCAACGGTTCCGCATACGTGTTATGTGGACGACTCGGCACAACTGATCGGCGACGTGGTGCTCGGCGAGCACGCGAGCGTGTGGATGAATGCAGTGCTGCGCGGAGATGTGCATTCGATTCGTGTCGGGGCACACAGCAATATCCAGGACTGCAGTGTGCTGCATGGCATGAAGCAACAGTACGGAGTCTTTGTGGGCGACTACGTCACGGTTGGGCACTCGGTCACCTTGCATGGCTGCACGGTGGAAGACAAATGCCTGATCGGTATGGGATCGATCATCCTGAACGGAGCGCATATAGGAGCGGGGTCGATTATCGCCGCCGGCACGCTCATTCCGGAGAAGACGATTGTGGAGCCTTTTTCTCTCTGGATGGGTTCCCCGGGAAAGTTTCGGCGCAAGCTGGATGAGAAAGATCAGGAAACGATCATGCGCTATGCGAAGAACTACCTGGAATACAAGAATTCGTACCTGGTCGAACTGACGCCCGAGAGCTGATGGCTGCAATCCGACAAATCAAAGCTGTCCGAGGAACACGCGATCTACTGCCGCCGGATACGGCGCTATGGAATTTCGCCGATGCCACGGTGCGCGAAGTATTTCGGATATACAACTTCCACGAGATCCGCACGCCTATTTTCGAGGAGACGCAGCTTTTCGCTCGTTCCGTAGGCGAGGAAACGGACATCGTCTCGAAGGAGATGTACACCTTTGAAGATCGCGGCCGCGCACAATCGGAGAAAGGGCAGTCGCTCACGCTGCGTCCGGAGAACACGGCAGGCGTCGTTCGCGCCTACATCGAGCACAAACTTTGGGAGCGCGGGCTGAGCAAGCTTTACTACATCGGGCCGCAGTTTCGAAGGGAACGTCCGCAGAAAGGGCGGTACCGGCAGTTCTTTCAAATTGGCGCAGAGGTGATTGGACCGGTCTCGGCTGGGAGCGAATCTCCCGCTCGCGACGCCGAAGTGCTCGAAATGCTGGCAACACTTCTCGATCGTCTGGGTATTACGGACTGGAATCTGGAATTGAATTCAGTCGGCTGTCCCAGTGACCGTGCCACCTATAACGAAGCCTTGCGTAAGGCGCTTGAGCCGGTTGCCGCGAAAATGTGTGAGGATTGCCAGCGGCGCGCAGTTACGAATCCGTTGCGCATCTTTGATTGCAAGGTTCCGGAGGATCAACCGATCATCGAAACCCTTCCGCGCATCAGCCAGTACCTGGACGAAGGCTGCCAGAAACACTTCGTTTCGGTTCAGGAGATCTTGAGCGCCGTGGGCGTGGCGTTTCGGCTGAACGACCGATTGGTGCGAGGCCTGGACTACTACACGCGGACAGCATTCGAATTCACGCATGGCGCTCTGGGTGCACAGAATGCGATCCTCGGCGGAGGACGATACGACGGGCTATCAGAGTCGCTCGGTGGACCGGCAGCTCCAGGAATCGGCTTTGCCATCGGAGAAGACCGCCTGATACTTGCACTCAAGCAAACAGCTGACGAGGTACAGGCGAAACCAGACGTCTACATTGCGCCACTCGGAGATGGCATGGATCGCGAAGCCGCTCGCCTCGCCCGCGAGTTGAGAAGGAAGGGTATTATCGCGGACCTGGGAGACGCAGGGTTTCGACTGAAGAAGTCTTTTGAGACCGCTGAAAAATTAGGCGCGAAATATGCGTTGATCGTAGGAGAGAACGAAGTCCAGGCGAATGCATTCGCGCTAAAGAATCTGGCGACCGGCGAACAAGTCACAGTTCCGAGATCCGAACTTGCCGAGAGAATCCAAGGCAGTCGATAAGGAGGATTGACGATGCGAGGTTTCACGATCACTGCGTTCGTGTTGTGTGCCGCTGTCAGTACTCTCTGCCAGAATCCGGGCGCCGTTGTGCCGAAGCCTCCGACTTCGCTTGAACAGACACTGCTGGCGAGCAACACTGCGATGGCCGAGGCGTACAAGAAGAAGGACGTTGATTTCCTAAAGCGCAACATCACGAACGATTTTGTCGCGATCGGCACGGACGGGTCCGCATTTGGCAAGGCCGACCTTCTGGAGAACATGCGAGAGACGAAGATTGACATGTACTGGCCTTACGGGGCCAGCGTTGTACCGATTAACGATACGGCCGCTATTGTCACCTACGATTGCGTGGTACGCATGATGGTCTACGACGAAACTCTACCGCGCTACCAGCACATCTCCGACTTGTGGGTGAAGCAAGGAGACGAGTGGCGGTTGCGATTCCAGCAGGCAACCCCGGCTCGCTAGTCGAAGCGCGAGGAATGAGAAGCCAGTAGCCAGCGGCAGGAAGCCATCCATGCCAGAACTCCCCGAAGTAGAAACAATCGCCCGCGGTCTCGCTCGTCGCGTGACAGGCGACGTGATGGAATCGGTCTGGCTAGGCTCAAAGCCAGAACCACTGAAGTCCCCCGCTCGAGAGATCGTGGCGACGCTCGAGTCGAAGCGCATTGCCGACGTGCGGAGAGTCGGGAAGCACATCGTCTTTGATCTGGAACCTACCGCGGAGACCGGCAAGAAGAAAGCGCTGAAATCGAGGATCTCAAAATCAAGGGTCTCAAAATCAAAAAAGCCCACGTCATCCAAACCGCGAGGCGCTAAGTCCGCAGCGAGTGGTGGATCGGAAATTACATCCGAACACTCTCAGTGGATCGTTCATCTCGGAATGACGGGAAGCGTGGTGATTTGCAATCCTGATGCGGAGGTCGAGAAGCATACGCACGCCATCGTGAAGCTGGCGTCGGGCAAAGAGTTGCGCTTCGTCGATCCGCGGCGTTTCGGACGCCTCAGCGTCGCCCATCAGTTCCAAGCCGCCGGTTCCGAACCGCTCGAAGTAGAACTCGATCGCTTTGTACAGCTCTTCAAAGGACGCAAGACTCCCATCAAGAGCGCACTCTTAAATCAGGGACTGCTCAGCGGAGTGGGCAACATCTATGCCGATGAGTCGCTGTTTCGCGCGGGCGTGCGTCCTCGTCGTCGTGCTGCGTCGCTCCGAAGCGAAGATCTGAGGCGTCTGTATCTTTCTGTTCAAGAAGTTCTCAAGGAGGCCATTGCCCTCGGGGGTTCGTCAGTTTCTGACTACGTGGATGCGGAGGGTAACGAGGGTTTCTTCCAACTTGAGCACCGCGTATATGGCCGCGAGGGAGAGCCGTGCCTGGTGTGCAAGACTCCGATCAAGCGGATCGTCATTGCCGGACGCAGTAGTCATTACTGCCCGCAGTGCCAAAAATGAAAAAACGAACATAAATCCGGCATTCGCGGATTCCGATCGCAGACTTGTGACTGACAGCGGGTTACAATCGAAAATCTGAAGACCTGACACTGCAACCAAAGCTCATGACTCACTATTCCATCGGCGTTGATCTTGGCGGCACAAATCTCCGTATTGCCGCCTTGGATGACAAAGGACAGCTCCTCGAGAAGGTCACCTTAGGCGTAAAAGTCTTTCAGGGCCGCGATCAGGTGATCGACGCCATGTGCGAGGCGATTGCTGAGCTCGTTGAAAAGCACAAAGGTGAAGCGGAGCTGGCGGGCATCGGTGTGGGGATTCCCGGCATTATTGACCTGAAGGCGGGCACGCTACGCGCTTGTCCAAACCTTCCAGGTTGGGCACAGTTTCCGGTGCAAGCTGAAATTGAGCGGCGTCTGAATACTCGCGTGCTGCTAGAGAACGATGCGAATGTTGCGGCACTGGGAGAGAAATGGCTTGGTGCAGCCCGCCACGTGGATGACATGGCGATGTTGACGTTGGGCACTGGGGTTGGCGGTGGCCTGGTACTCGGAAAGAAGATTCTGCACGGGATGACCGGTATGGCGGGTGAGTTCGGTCACATGACGATCGATGAAAACGGCGTTCTATGCAAATGCGGTAACCGTGGATGCCTAGAAGCGTATGCCTCGGCAACTGCGGTCGCGCGAATGGCGAAAGAGGCAATTGATTCAGGCTCTGCTCCGTCTCTTGCCGAGGCGTCGAGCAGCGATCCTGAGTTTGGCGCGAAATCGATTTACAACCTGGCCATTCAGGGTGACGAAGCTGCGCGGACAATCTTTCGGCGTGTGGGCTCTGCGCTTGGAATCGGCGTCGCCAATCTGGTCAACGCACTGAATCTGCCCATGTACGTGATCGGAGGAGGCGTTTCAAGCGCGTGGGACGCCTTTGCGCCATCGATGTTCGAGGAACTCCGGAAGCGCTCGATGGTTTATGCCGCAACGGCGCCGAGCGAAGGTGCAGGCAGTCAGGGTGCATCCGCACAAGTCGCGCCGACCGATGGTGCACAGAGAACCATCATTACACGAGCACTTCTTGGCAGTGATGCAGGACTGTTCGGCGCGGCCAGGCTTCCGTTCACGGCCAGCCAGAGTTAGCGGGCAACTTCTCGCGCTACCACTTTGCGGAATGCGTGCAGGAATGTGGTGTTCTGCTCGGGTGTTCCGACGGTGACGCGAATCGCTTGTGGCGCTCCCCATGGTCCCAGGGGGCGGATGATCACGCCTTCTGACTGGAGACGTCTAGCCACTTCGGCAGCGTCTTCTCCTAACTCGCAATAGACGAAATTGGCCCACGTCGGCACCGGATGGAATCCCATCGCGGAGAGTTCGCGAACTATCCGTTGTGACTGCTCGGCATTGTTCTCAACCGCGCGACGCGTGTGGCTCTCGTCCTCGAAGGCGGCCATCGCCGCTGCCTGCGCCAAAGCGGAAATCGAGAACGTTGTACGCATTTTGGAAAGATAAGAGATGAGTTGCCTGGGGCCAATCCCATAGCCCACGCGCACGCCGGCCAGTCCGTGCGCTTTGGAAAAGGTACGCAGCACAACTACGTTTCTGCCCTCGCGAACATACTCCAGGGAACGCGTGTAATCGACGCTGCGCGACTTTGCAAAGTGGATCGCGAAGTCGTAATAAGCTTCGTCGAGCACAACGATCACGTTTTGCGGAACTCTTTGCAGGAATCGATCGACTTCATGCGAAGGCAGCAGGGTTCCCGTCGGATTGTTCGGGTTGGCGATGAAGACCACGCGCGTGTTGGCGTCAATTGCGGTCGCGATTCCATCGAGATCATATGCATCGCTGCGCATCGGGACCTCGATGAGTTTTCCGCTCGCAGCCTTCGTCGCAATGGGATACACAATGAATGAGCGCTCGCTGGTGACTGCATTGAGTCCAGGAGAAAGCAGGGTACGGGCTATGATGTCGAGCAGGGAAGTCGATCCCGCAGTTACAACAACATGCTCCGGTTCAACACCATTGCGTTGGGCGATCTTTTGTCGCAACTCGCTCGCGTCGTTGTCGGGGTAGAAATTCGATTCGCCCAGAACCTTTTCCATGGCCTGAACTGCCAAGGGCGACGGGCCGAATGGAGCTTCGTTCGAAGCCAGCTTGATGCAGGTCACTCGGCTCTCCTGATGTGCCTGGCGTAGCGACTTGCCTGGAATGTACCCGCCCAGCAGTCGAATGTGTTCGGGTACCAACTGGTCGAAGTCACTCATCGTGTACTTAAATCAATACCATGTTTTTCGGAAGGGTGTAAATTCATCGCTGGTCGTTTGTTGTAGATCGCTCGTCGTTAATCCCTCGGCTCACGCACAAAGGCATCAAGTCACGCCGGATGATTCTTTTTTGAGTTAGCGCGCGGCTGCTTTTAGGCGAGTCACCTCTTCCGGTTTTAAGCGGCGGAATTCTCCCGGATGGACATCGAGTTCTAAGGATCCATATCGGACGCGCTTGATTTTTTCGACATGGTGCCCGATGGCCTCGAACATGCGGCGAATCTGGCGATTTTTTCCTTCAATCAGAGTGATCTCATACCACGGGTTGTTGGCCTCGCGAATCACACGGACCCGGGCAGGGGCCGTTCTGACTCTTTTCCCGCGCTCGGCCTGGATCGTAAGCCCGGCGCGGAGCTTCGAGAGGCTGTCGTCGCTGGGAGTTCCTGCAACCTTCACCAGGTAAGTCTTCGGCACATGTGAAGCGGCTTTCATCAGCTTGTTAGCGAACTCTCCGTCATTTGTCAACAGCAGCAATCCTTCGCTCGCATAGTCGAGGCGTCCGACGGGGTAGACGCGCGCTCCTACACCGCGCAGAAGATCCATGACGGTAGGACGGTTTTCGGGATCCTTCACGGTCGTGACATATCCTTTAGGCTTGTTCATCAACAGATACACGTGTCGCTCGGCACCGTGAAGGAGCTTGCCGTTCACACGAATATGGTCGACCGCCGGATCTGCCTTCGCTCCCAGTTCACTCACGATCTGTCCGTTCACGGAGACGAGCCCGCCGGTGATCAACTGCTCCGCCTTGCGGCGAGAAGCAATACCGGCAGCAGCGATGATTTTTTGCAAGCGTTCAGCGGGCATGTTGCAGTTGACCTTTATGCGGCGGGGTCATTCTCTCCTGGGCTTGGCGAGGACTGGACCGTGGCAGCAGCTTCCGTCGAAGGACCTTCAGCCGAGGAGGGCTCAGTCGAACTCGAATCAGGTACACCAGTTGCGTCAGCGACGCCGTTCACGGGCAAGAGATCACTCTGGAAAGAGTCCGCAATAAGCTTTTCAAATTCTTCCATGCTGGGAAGTTCACTGACGTCCTTGAGACCGAAGCGCAGAAGGAATTCCTTGGTTGTCTTGTAGAGGATCGGGCGGCCAATGACGGCCTTTCGTCCGGCAGTCGTGATCAGCTTGCGATCCAGAAGCGTGGCGATCACGCCGCTGGAATCCACTCCACGAATCTCGCCAATCTCAGGGACGGTGACCGGTTGTTTGTAAGCGATAACCGCCAGGGTTTCAAGCGCGGGCATGGATAGGCGTACCGGCGGCTTCAGACTCTTCGCGAAGGCCCTTACGACGTCATGTTGCTCTGGCTTTGTGGACATCCGATATCCGCCTGCAACCTGGCGAATCTCGATGCCGTGATCGCCGGCGGAGTAATCGGCAACCAGTTCTTCGAGAGCAGCGCGGACTTGCGATTTGATCTGCGCGGGATCAGTATTTTCTTCGCCGGAGAACGAATCTTTCACCAGTTGGACGACTTGATCCAGCGAGATCGGGGTCTCTGCCGCATAGACGATTGCTTCAAGTTTTGCTTTAAGGCTCATGATGGCTTATCGATAGTTGCCGCGCGGTTTCCTTCCCTTCCAAAGCGGCGCGAACAATTTTGACTGATAAAACTACTTCCAATCATCGCGTACGGCGGCTTGCTCGGCCATAACGGCGTCGAAACCGGAATGCTTGCGGAGCAGGATTTCGCCGAACATCCGGTCCTGCCTAATTTGTACCGCCTGCAACCGGACCATCTCAAGAATTGCAAGAAACATGCAAACCAGAGCGGGACGCGAGTTGACGTTGCCCAAAAGCTGTTTCACCCGGATCGGCTTGTCTTCGAGCGATAACCGTCTTCGAAGGTATTCAATCATCTGGCCAACACTGACGGTCTCCTCATCGATCTGAATGATGGGACGTGTACGGGTGCGCTCGAGAACCTGCTGGAAGGTCTTCACGAGGTCAATTACGTCGGCGTCCAATTCTGGCTCAGTGCCCTCGGCCTCCATAAAATCCTTGATGGCCGGGTTGGTCCGAACAGCGTCTTCGATCTGCTGCTTCTGCATGAGCATCTGCGCTGCGGATTTAAACTTTTCATGCTCAATCAGCCGGTTCACCAATTCCGAGCGGGGATCTTCCTGGTTGTCCTCGGGTGCGAGCGGATCTTTCGGCAGTAACATCTTTGACTTGATGTGAATGAGGACAGCGGCCATGTAGATAAACTCGGCCGCGACGTTGACGTCCAGTTCACGAAGTTTTTCTACATACGCCAGATACTGCTCCGTGATCTTTGCAATCGGGATGTCATAGATGTCGATGTCCTGCTTGCGAATCAGGTCGAGGAGCAGGTCGAGAGGGCCCTCGTATACATTGCTGACGGCGACTGCGAACGGAAAATCGCTGCCCTCCTTCTTTTGGGAGGAGGAAGCGTGAGGCCTCAGGTCCGGTAATCGATTCGCTTCTGCCATGTGCTACTTGGCTACTTGACCTTGAGCTGGGCTTTCGAAATCCAGTGACATATGCATGGAGTCGCGTACCTCTTCCATCGTGGAGTTTGCGACCTTGCGCGCCTTCGCGGATCCCATCTCAAGAATATCCCAGGCCAGCCGTGGGTTCTCCTCATATTTCTTGCGGCGTTCCTGCATAGGGTTGAGAATGCTGACAAGCGCGTCCGCAGCCCAGCCCTTGCACTCAATGCAACCGATCCCTGCGGAGCGGCAACCCTCATCCACCTTCGCCAGGGTGGCGCGATCGCTAAAGATCTTGTGCAGGTCTCCGACGGGGCAAACGTCTGGATTTCCCTTGTCCGTGCGCCGAACCCGAGCGGGATCGGTCACCATGGTTTTGAGCTTCTGCCGCACGACCGATTCAGGGTCGGTGAGCATGATGGTGTTTCCATAAGACTTCGACATCTTGCGACCATCGGTGCCGGGAAGTTTGGCGGCAGGAGTCAGGAGGGGCTGTGGTTCGGGGAACACGGGCATCCCATTGTGGTTATAAAACATGTTGAAACGTCGTGCGATTTCACGAGTCAGCTCAACATGGGGGACCTGGTCTTCACCGACAGGGACAAAGTCGCCTTTGTAGATCAAGATGTCGGCAGCCTGCAGTACCGGATACCCGAGGAATCCGTAGGTGCCTAAATCCTTCTCGGTAATGTTTTCTTTTTGCTCTTTGTAAGTAGGAACACGTTCCAGCCATCCGACAGGAACAATCATCGAGAAGAGAAGGTGCAACTCCGCGTGCTGAGGAACATGCGACTGAATGAACATGGTGCAGCGTTCTGGATCGAGCCCTGCTGCCAGCCAGTCCATCAATACGTCTACGGAATTCTGCTTCACGCGCGATGTGTCCGCATAATCCGTAGTCAAAGCATGCCAGTCGGCGACAAAGAAGAAGCACTCGTACTGGTCCTGCATACGCACCCAGTTATCGAGAGCGCCGACGAAGTTTCCCAAGTGAAGTCTTCCCGTGGAGCGCATGCCGCTGAGCACGCGTTTGCGATGGTTGGTTCGTGAAAGCATCACACTCTCAGAAGAACAAAATTAAAGAAGCCAAGCACTGGGTAGATCAGCTTGCCCAGGAAATTTCCTCCCCAAAACACCAGGGCCAACAGTGCGAAGTATCCAACTGTGTCGTAAATTCGCAACGCAGTCGCCGGCAGGAAGTGACGCAAAACATGGCTGCCATCGAGCGGCGGAACGGGTATCAGGTTGAAGACCCCCAGTACAACGTTGATCTCCATCAGTCCGTAAAGCAGAAGACAAAGCGGCAGCAGAAAGGAAGTGGTTTCGGTGAGGAAGCCTCCCTGTACGATCTGCCTTCCCAGGGGTGACACAACCTTAATGAAAGCGAGCAATAGTATCGCGATCGTGGCGACGATAAAATTACTCACCGGGCCGGCAACCGAGGTAAGGACATCGTCCAGTACCGGATTCTTGAAATTTCGCGGGTCCACGGGAGTCGGCTTTGCCCAACCAAGCACCGGAATCCTCGCAAACATCGCCACTAACGGAAGTATGATTGTTCCGAAAAGGTCGATGTGCTTGATCGGATTTAGAGTGATGCGACCCAGCATTCGCGCGGTCGGATCGCCGCGACGATTCGCCATCCAGGCATGAGCCGACTCATGAACGCTGATCGCGAACAGGAAGGCAATGAGCTCAAATATGATGTAAACATGTTGCTGGGTCATGCCTGTGTGGCTTTGATACTAACACGCCGAAGCCGCTATCCGCGCGGGAGAAGCCCTAAGTAGTTAGAGCGGCGCTTAGGGAGTAACGCGTTAAAATCAGCGTTTCTCCAGCGCGTTTCGCAGTTCTTCTGGCGCAATCGGCTTCACCTTGACAGGCTTCGCGGGCACCCCCGCAACGATGTGAAACGGTTCCACATTCTTGGATGCGACACCGATCGACCCTACCAGTCCGTGCTCGCCTACTTTGACTCCGCTCATCACCGTGGCGTGATATGTGATGCGCGCCTTAGGGCCGATCTCCGTGGTGTGATTGTTCACGATCATGCCATCGTTGAGGTCGTGAGCATGGGAGTAAACATTCGCGTAGTCGGAGATGGATGTGCCCTCGTGGATAATGATTTCGCCGCGATCATCGAGAAGCACGTATTTGTGAATCGTGCAGTTGTCTTCGATCGTCAGGTTATAACCGAACGAAACCTCGACGCCGTGAAAGATCTTGACGTTCTTCCCGAGGAACTTCAACACGTGGCGAGCGATCATACCCCGCACCCGGTAGCCCAGCCAGTGATTCAGGCCAAGAGGAGAGCGGTCGTACATCATCCAGAACCAGATAAGGGGCTTGCGCTCAGCGTACTTGACGGCATCTACATCGCCATAATATTCGGGCTCCAGCGTCGCGTTGCGCGGGTCAAACGAATGGATGAGCGCTCGTTCCGCGGGGGAGGCCGACAAAGATGGCGGCGCGTAAGGTCGTCCCAGATAGATCTGGTGCAACGTGTCGCGCACGACTGCGGAACGATGCTCGGGATTGCGGTTCATGAACTGCTGGTCCAGTTGATCAATCCAGCTCAGAAAATTGTTCTCGGCTTCTGGCGTCGGATTGAGCACTCGATATTCGTATCGCGGCATGGCGGCCTCGCTGAGAGTTAAAGCAACTAAAAACATAGCATAACGGGCGTCCAGAGCCGCATCCTTGGGCGCATGCTTTATAATGCGCGGCTGACCTCCATGAATCACAAATCCGTCGTCACGTTGCTAGTAGTTTTTCTGGGCCTTGCATTCTCGGTGTTCGCGCAAGCCTCTCCTTCTGGATTCGACATCGTCATCACGGACGGCCACATCATTGATGGGACGGGCTCGCCTTGGTACTCGGGCGACATCGGCATTCGCGATGGAAAGATAGCGGCGATCGGCAACCTGGCCGACGCCAAGAGAGGGCGCACGATTGACGCTCGCGGCATGGTCGTCTCGCCCGGATTCATTGACATGTTGGGACAATCGGAGCTGACGATCCTAGTCGATCCGCGGCTGCCCTCGAAAATTTACCAAGGGATCACGACCGAGATTACGGGGGAAGGTGGATCGCCGGCGCCTCTCAACGATGCCATTATCAAAGCTGACAAGGCTGGGTATGACCACTACAAACTCAACCCCGACTGGCGAACGTTCGCTGAGTATTTTGGGCGTCTCGAAAAGCAGGGAATGGGCATCAACCTCGCTTCATATGTAGGCGCTACTCAAGTAAGGCGCATGGTGCTCGGAGAGGACGACAAGCAACCGACTCCTGCGCAACTCGAGCAGATGAAAGAACTCGTGCGGCAGGCAATGAAGGATGGTGCGGTGGGAGTTTCAACATCGCTGGAATACGCACCCGCTCCTTACGCCAAGACGGAAGAATTGATTGCGCTCGCGGGAGAGGCCGGAAAACTTGGCGGTATCTATGCCACGCATATGCGCAATGAAAGCGGCGCGGTGCTTGAGGCGATCGACGAGGCTCTGCGTATCGGACAGGAAGGTCACATTCCGGTTGAGATTTGGCACATCAAGGTTGCCGGAAAAGAAAATTGGGGCCACATGCCGGAAGTGGTCGCAAAAATCAATGCAGCTCGCGCAAAGGGCATGGATGTCACTGCGGACACTTACGCCTACACGGCCTGGTTCAACAGCATGTCGGCGTTTATTCCGCCGTGGGCGCACGATGGCGGCGATGCGCGGATGATCGAACGACTCAAAGATCCAGCCACGCGTGCGCGAATCCGTAAGGACATGATCACGCCGAGCAACGATTGGGACAACGAGTGGCAGGAGATTCCTGGCCCCGAATCAGTGCTGATTGGAGTTGTGCAGAACCCTAAACTGCTGCCACTGCAGGGAAAGCGGCTGTCGGAAGTCGCAAAGATAGGGAACAAAGACCCGATGGATGCGCTGTTCGACCTTCTGATTGAGGACAATGCCTTCACGAGCGTTGCGGTGTTTGGGATGTCAGAACCTGATGTCGTTCTGGCACTGCAACAACCGTGGGTGTCGATCGACAACGATTCTTCAGGCACGTCGCCGGAAGGAATTCTTGGACAGGAGCATCCGCATCCGCGAGCTTACGGTACGTTCCCGCGAATTCTGCGGCAGTACGTCCGCGAGCAAAAGAAGCTGAGCCTGGAAGATGTAATCCGTAAGTTTACTTCTCTGCCAGCACAACGGATGAGATTGACTGATCGAGGCGTGCTCAAATCGGGCATGTGGGCAGACATAGTGGTATTCGATCCAGAAACCATTCGTGACCGCGCAACATTCGAGAAACCGAATCAGTTATCGGAAGGCATGGAGTTCGTGTTGGTAAATGGCGTGCCCGTGATCGACCAGGGGAAGATGACAGGTGCAAAACCTGGAAAAGTTGTGCGAGGCCCGGGTTACGTGCGCTGAAGAAGTTCGTGTCGAAAATTTATTGCTTACTTCTGCGTGATTGTCACTTTGTGCGACCCAACTTTGGCGGTATCGATTCGGTCCGGGAGAGGGAACCTGGAATCGATGCCGATATTGGGATACTTCGGGGTGATGTATTTCTCGACAAACATCTGCAAGGCGAAGTTGGGGATTTCGACATCGTCAAGCGTGACCTTCTCTACGTGAACGAACCCTTCTCCCCCCGAGCCCTGTGCGCGGGCTGTGACGCGCACGTTGTGATCTCCCGTGAAGACTGATAGCAGCGGATTGTAAGAACTGCGTCCGGCACGGACCTCGTCGAAGTCGACGAGCGCAGTTCCCTTGATGACGTCCGGCTCACCGCTAAGCGCGACTGATTTGACTCCAGCGGGAAGGTTGATTCTGCCTGAGGCTAGCCATGCGTTTGCTTCCTGCTCGGTTATCTCTGTGGGAGTTTGATCGGGTGGTTCCGTGGTTGCGTTGGCGCTTATGTGTTGTAGCTTGCCCTCCATGCTGGACAGAGATTCCATAAGAGGAGTCTGAGCCAGCAAGATGGATGCGAAGGCGCAAACAAGGAGTGGGGAGGATAAGCCCTTCATGGTTTCAACGCGGCTTGTGTGTCGGCCGCAACTGCCGCAGTGACCCGTGGCTGCGTCAGGGTGCCGGAAATATTAAAGCTGTGTCCGCCTTCACGGATCAGCTTGATGTCCAACACTCTTCCCAAGGATGCGGTGCCGCTCACCTGATAGATGCCGGTTGGGGTTTCCAGTTTGCCTTCGCGAATCTCGAACAATCCCTGATTTAGAACGAGTTGCGTGGTGAGCGAGCGCATGCGCAACCGTGGTGGATTATTCGGTAATGTGATGTGGGTTAGTACACCATCACGCGCATCCGTTTCCAGATTCGCCGTAGCGGAAGAGAGCAAATCCTGCACGCTCCATCCCGAAGCGCTTGCCTGAAATTTCAGATCCGCAGTCCCACTGATCCACGGATCCCCCATCCACTGGCCCACTTGTAAAAGGGCCACTCGATCCAGCGTTCCAGAGCCGTTGTATTCGGGGATTTTCCCAGTGAAGGTTGCACGAAACTCCCCGTCATGTCGACCGCCCAGAATGTCGCCGCGAAGTTCCGAGATTCGCAGCTTCCCCTGACTTATTTCTACGTTTCCGTAAACATGTGTGGCTGCGAGCCCGTGAATGTCAGCGCGAGTTACTGCGATTTTGCCGCTTGCCTGTAAGCTTCGTAAGAAAGGAACACCGGCTGGAGGACTCGGGGAAAGGAACTTGTACCATGGACGCTTCCCCGGACTTGGATGCAAGATGCGGCTCAGTTCGTCGGTAGACAACTGATCAGTGCGCAAATCAAAGTGCACGGGGCACGCATCGGGCAGCGAACACGGCCGCGGCAGGGCAACGGCGCCTTTCCATGCTGTTGAGCCAAGCGACGCCGTCAGAAACAGAATATTTGTATTGTTCGGAGTAAGGACGATTGTCGCCGAGGAAATTTCAACCGGCGCGCCCAATCCGCGAACCTCGCCACGCACCGAGTGCAAGAGTGCTTTTCCGGTAACGACCGGAGGATGAAATCCAGACCATACTCCTGCGACCTGCAAGTCAAGCTTCACGCCACCGTCCGCTGCGACTTGCGGAGTTCGCAAGCCAACAGTACGAGCCAGTTGGAGGAGTTTGTTCACCTGGGCGTCGCCCTGGATGGCCAAGCCATATCCCTTAGCGGAAAGCCACCCGTGAGCAGTGGTCGCGCCAGGCCGGCCAACCGGAAGATTCAGAGGCCCGACGTCAATGCGATTCTCTTCGTCCGATGAGACGGTGAAGGGAATCCGGCTCATGCCGAGAGTAGTGTCGTTTATTTTGGAGCTAAGTTTGAAAGCCAGTGCTTCTCCGGCTCCGCTCCAGACTGGCCCGCTCCCGTTGGTCGGTCGTTGCATACGGAGGGTGGCATTCACCATCCCTTCCGCTGCAAGGTCCTGGGGCATATCCTTCTTGCTACACGCGATGAATCCTGCCAAAGACTTCACTGGAATATCACGAGCAATGAAAGTTAAATCGTAGCCACGCATACCGGGAATCGCGTTGACACTGCCGGCTAAGGTTATGGCCCCCTCCCCAACGGGCGCGCGGCATACAAGATTCGATAGATTCTTGTCCGCGGTACTGTAATGGCCTGTGCAACTGGCCTGGAGCCGCACAGGATCGGGGGCGAGGATGTCGTAACGCCGGAAATCCTGCACGGAGCTATCGCCTGAAATCGTGAGATCAGCTGGAGTGCCGGTCAGCAGAACGGAAAGGCGCACTGCTCCTCGCCATCCTTTGTCTTCCCCGTAAATGAGCTTTGTGACTTGGCCAAGCTGGGCATCGGACCATTGGATATTGAATTGCAATGGTGTGTCGCGCAGGTTAGATGCTCTTTGCCAGGTTCCGTTCACCTTCAGAAGCCCAGTGTCAGTCACGTTGAAATCAGTGCGCATGGGCTTCGCTTTCAGTCGCATCCCCCACGCGTCTTCTCCATCCTGCCAGAAGGAAAAATCAGCCTCGGTGAGAGCGTAGCTTTTCTTTTCTTGTCCGAGCTTCAGATTGATACGGGCGCCATCTGCTTCGACGTATGGGAAGCTGGTTCTTGATTCCCCGGTGTGCCTGGTTGTGGGAGCCAGAGGATTCTTGGCGGCCCGTTCGAGCAGGCTCTCCAAATTCCAGTGGCCATCATCATCGCGAACCAGGTTGATGCTGGGGTCGGTGAGGTCGAGTCGCGCTACCTCCAGGCGGCCACGGAGAAGCGATGTCACGCGCAGGGTCGCGGTGACTTCGGAGGCCTGCACCATCGGCTCAGCGCCGAACGATTGGTCATCGTACAAGACGAAATTTGCAAGATCGAACCCGGGAGTCGGCAACAGACGTAGGCTGACTGCCTTGATGTCCACAGGACGCTGCAACTCGACACTTATGGAGCGTGTAATGCGTCCTTTCATGCGATTTGCGCCGGGGCGAATGAGGAAAAGAACTACCACAAATGCGACGAGTGCAATTGCCAGCCCGCGTCTGGATCTTAGGAAGTTCAACGGACTATCCTGAAGGTTCGCCGCCATCGCGTTTCATCAAAGAAGTGGATAACTACGTGCGCGAGAAATCCCAGGCGTTCGCCCACTTCCTTTCGCAGGTACTGGTCAGGTGGCGTTTCGAATGACCAATAGACAAACAGCGGTCGTCCAATCACATTCTCGCGGGGAATGAAGCCCCAATAGCGGCTGTCATAACTCACGTCACGGTTGTCACCCATGGCGAAGTAGCTGCTCTCAGGCACCACGATGTCCTGACCTTGGATGTGCTGCTGGATCAGCAGTTGCCATTCGGGCGTAGGAGGGGTGTTGCTCAGGGAGGGCGCCACCGACGGAAAATTGTCGCGATAAGCGTCGAAGCGGCGCTCATCCGCGGCGCTGTGGATCACGTAAGGCTCGTCCAGCTTCTCGCCGTTTCGATAAACGACTCCATCGATCAGATGGATCTTGTCCCCCGGTACACCCATGATCCTTTTCACGACATACAGGCCAGGTTCTGCCGGAGATAGAAAAACAACAATGTCTCCGCGCTTGATATCGCGATAGGGAACTAAAGGTCCAGCCCATCTGGTGGGTGGCGCAAACTGCACGCGGTTCACGAAAACGTGATCGCCAATGAGAAGGGTGTTTTCCATCGAACTGGACGGAATCTCGAACGCCTGGACGATGAACGTGATGATGAACAGCCCTGTGACCAGGACAGCGGCCAGCGAAGCCAGAAACTCAACTGTTGTCTCGCGCGGCTTTTCTTCTTTCTTGCTTTCTTTCTTAGCCACTAGCTTTGTCTCTTAATCAGGATGAAACAGCATTTATTTGACTAATCGGAACGTCCGGTCCCAACGTGTAATTTGAAACAAATGAGTAGCCGAATAGGCGAAATGAAAAAGTTTATCACCGGGAGATGTGGGCACGGGGGTATCGTCGTCAGAATCGCGTACGGACCAGTAGATCAGCAACGGCCGGCCGATCACATTCTCGCGTGGCACAAAGCCCCAGTAGCGGCTATCGAGGCTCTCGTCGCGATTGTCGCCCAGGACAAAATAGTGACCCTCCGGGACGATCAACTGCCCGTCTTCGACAAGCTTTTGCATCTGCAGCCACCAGAAACCTTCCAGTCCAGCCACGGGCACATTCAGGCGCGGAAACTCGTCACGGAAAACATCGTGCACGGAGGATGTATAGCGAACGTACGGTTCCGTCAGCGGGATGCCATTGACGAAGACTCGCCTTTCTACCAAGCGAATGTGGTCTCCTGGAACGCCTACGACCCGTTTGACAAAATGCTGCGTCGGATTCACGGGATAGCGAAAGACAACAATATCGCCACGGTGTACCTGGCGATAAGGCATTACCCAGTCGAAGATTGAACCGCCTCCATAGCGGAACTTGTCCACCAGAAGGTAGTCGCCGATGAGCAGGGTGTTCTCCATCGATTCAGATGGAATCTGGAAGGCCTGCACGACAAATGTAATCACGAATACAGCGATCACAACTGTGGCGAGTAAAGACTGAATCGAGGTGCTCCAATCGCCCGGCGCGTGATTTTCGTGATGAGTACTCAAGTTTGACTAAGCGCGGCCTTTCCGTTCAGATGCTTTCTCAAGAGTTTCAGATGGCAGGCGTGCCAGGTACTCGAGAACCTGCCGCGCGGCTTCTTGCTCCGCCTGCTTCTTGGTGGAGCCTTGCGCGGAGCCCACGAACTCGGGCTTCGCCGACTTGTCTTGCCCTTGCAAACGAGCTTCGACCGTGAAGATCTTCTTGTGTTCCGGGCCCTGCTCTTTCACCAGGAGGTAGCAGGGTTGGGGACGCCCTTCGGCCTGCAGCCGTTCTTGCAATGTGGATTTGTAATCTGTCAGCGGAAGCCCACTTCCGTTCGCCGAAAGGTGCGCGAGTTCCGGTTCGATCACGTGCTGCAGAATGAATCTGCGCGCGACGTTGAAGCCTCCATCCAGATACAACGCGCCAAGGATGGCTTCAAATGCGTCAACCAACAAGGTTGTCTTGGTGCGCCCTCCGCTTTTCTCCTCGCCACGCCCGAGTCGGAGATAATTTCCTAGCTTCAGCTTTTCGGCGACACGGATCAGGTGCTTCTCGCTGACCAGGTGGGCGCGCAACTTCGAGAGCGTGCCCTCCCGGTAATGGGGGAATCGTTGAAAGAGCTCCTCGGTAGTAGCGAGTGAGAGCACGGCGTCGCCGAGAAACTCCAATTGTTCATTATCGCCCACCCGTGAAGATGGAGAGGAGGGAGCCGCCGCATCCTGTTCTCTCGCGTGTGAACTGTGAGTCAAAGCCAAATCGAGCAGCCCAGGGCGCGCGAAGGTATGCCCAACGCTCTCTGACAATTCCTCGATGTCCCGTGATTTCATGCCATGTGAGCAGAGCAGGTGACGCCAGTATGGCGGCCCGCTTCTTTAAAAAGTTACCCCAATGACAGTTTCGTCATCCGGCGAATTAATGCGAACCCTTACTTCTGTGGCGCAGCCGTGTTTGCAGCGGGAGGCTTGTTTGCCGGAGCTCCACTGCCGCCGGTTAATTGGACCAACCGGTCGCGTTCCCGCCGGGCCAAACCGCCAGCCGCTGAATTCTCATCGGTTAACTCAACCGCGTGATTTGCTTCCTTCAGAGCTTCTGGGTACTTGTTCTGCTTATCCAGTGATAATGCCAGCCTCAGCACAGCAACTGGATCTGGTTGCGAGGGTAGTGCGTCTATCGACTTCCGGAAATATCCCTCGGCCTCGGGAAATTTGTTTTTGTTAAAGGAGAGAGTTCCGAGAATCGAGTATGCGCTGGATTTCAAAAATCCTTTGTAGGCATCCAGCTTGTCCTGCGGGGTGCCCGCAGGGGGAATGATATCGGTATCAACGGTCGTGATAGCCCGCTGCGCCATTTGTGTGGCCTCATCGAGACGCTGATCCTTGTCCAGATCGCTGTCGCGGGTGCGCTCCGCCAGAACTTCCGAAACTCCAATGAGCGCCTCAGGGTCGTCCGGATCGATTTTCAGAACTTTGCGGCCCATCTCCATCATCTTGTCCGCATCATTGGCCGACTGATAGGCGTGCATAGCATTGCGATACAGAATCGCACGCAGTTCGCTGTCGGGAAACTTTGTCGCGAAATCGTCAGCCGCTTTTTCCATGGCTTGGCCATTGTTCGCATTGGCGCTGGCAGCCTTGTACGCGTCAAATTCAGGCTGCGTCTTTGCCTGTGGGGGATGCTTCGCCGGTGGGGTCGTCTCCGCCGCGCCTGTCGCCGGCGTGGCGGACTGTGCGGGCTGCGTACTTTGAGGCGCAGTTTGCTGGCCCGACAGAAGGCTTGCCGCTCCAAGCATCGCAACCAAAACTGCTGCTCGTTTCATAATTTCTCCTTGGGCTGCGATCCTCGGGATCGCAGAACGAAATCTATGCGAAGCTACTTCCTATTCCTAATTGCTATTGCTGGGTATGACTGGGAGGCTCGTAAGGCTGCTGAATGCCTTTCTCGGCGGCAGCTTTGGCCTCCGGCAACGCAGCTCCAGCATTGAGGGCGGCACGATAGTGCTCCAGTGCCGCATCTCGTTCCTCCTGCAAGTCCGAAATTCTCCCCAAATAAATGTGGGACCAAGCCACGACCTTAGGCTCCTGCGCTACCTCGAGCGCACGCTGGAAGTATCCGCGCGCTCCTTCCATGTCTCCCTTGGAAGTTGCGACCTGAGCGAGGATGAACAGCGCCCGTCCCGCATCTTCACTCTTTTCATCCAACGCCTGTTGTGCAAGCTTTTGGGCGGCATCGCTGTCGCCTGCCGAGAGACGCTCCTGCGCCGTAATCAGCAGCTTGCCCTCGGTGGGACTCGAGAGATGCAATAACTCCGGCGAGGCTTGGCCGGCGAACTGAATCTGGCCGGCCTTTTTTACTTCCTTTCCCACTTCCACGTTGCCCAACATGTCGCCAAACGCGTTGCGTATGCCCGCCGGGTCCTTCTCGAAGGTGGCCAATGCATCGTAGAAGTAGCGTGTGAGGATGAATCCTTGCTGCACCGAGTCTTCCACTGCCTTCTCCCGTTCCGCGTCAGCGGGTTTTCCGCCCGGAGAAGTGCGAGCTTCGATGGCGCGAATCAGGCACTCTGTGACAAGAAGAGAAGTATCCTTCTTGAAACCGTCGTCCATTGGCGCTGTTCGAACCGAATCGAGCAGTGGCTCCAGCCGCTTTATGGCGGTTGGGTACTTCAGGGCCAGCGGATCGAGCAGATAATGAAGATAGGTGTGACGGATCTGTTCCATCTTGAGCGTTGCGCCCTCAGCAGGTGAAATCACGACGAAGTAGTCGGATCCGTAATTGCGCGCGTTGATCTGCGCCGGAGCACCCATTGGATCCAGGTACACGGTGAATTGACGGCCGAGATATACCGACGAGGGTAACTTCAGATAGATCTCGGTATCGAACAACATCTTCGAGACCGGTTCGTGGTAACGCTGGCTCAAGCCTTGATACGCGTCCTGATGCCGCATCCAGATGCCGTGCAAACCTGCTTGCTCGTAGAACTTTGCCAGCAGGGGGACGATGCCAAGGACAGTTTGCGCGTCTGGAGGCAAGTCGGCCTCTTTAACCTTGGGAGTAAGCGCTGGCGCAGGATTCAGATACAACGCCAGCGAAACGTATTGGGCTAAGGTTCGGGATGGGTCCTGTTGCTGGCGATCGTTGTAGGAATCACACATCAACCGAACCGTCTCGCGTGTAGCGTCGGACTGATTGATATTTTTTCCCACTTCACTGCGAATCTGGCCTCGCAGAGGATTGGACACACCGAGTTCCTGATCGTATCCGCAGGCATTGATGGCAGTCAGTACCGTGAACAGCGTTTCGCTCGTATCAAGGGAAACCTTTGGGGTGTTCTGCGCGATACCTGACGAAACCAGCAGCGAAACGACCACTGCGCAGAGCGGGCCTCGAAACCTAAAACTCAGGAAAGCCTCCTACAGCTTTGTTGGTGGGATTTGCAGGCTAAACACATAGTTTAAGAGGTTCTCAGCAGAGGGTCAATCGAAAGCGGCGGAGGGTAGTGGGTCAGTTTGACCCAATAGCCGAAAGAAGCTCCTCGACTGACCATACATGATCGGTCAACTTCGCTTCCATCGCCGGAGTCACTCTCAGGCTCTGATGTACGCGGCAGAAATTGTAATAGGCATAGTGCAAAGCAATCGAGTGGCGGTGATTATCCAACTTCTTGCTGAATCCATTTGTCAGCCGCGTAAAACGGCGGTTTGCCATGCGGACCGTGAGATTTTGTCGCTCTACGAAACTGGTAGAGATGTGACGAGGGTCAGGGCTTCCGCTGAGCGTAGCCGTGCGCGTGCCAATCAATCCCGAAGGGCTGTAGCGAGTGTCATACTTCTCCGAGGGTGCGCCGTACAGCTTTATCAGCATCGCGTAATCCACGTCCATTCCAAATGCACCTTCGATTGCCTCAGCATATGCTCGATGTCCGTCGCTTGTGATTTGGACTCGCGTGGTCAAACGCGACGCTAAATCCTCCATAAATTGATATGCCCATTCGGCATCTCTACCCCCGCAGAGGTAGGAGAGAACCAACTTGGAATCTGCATCCACTGCGACCCACGTCCAGACATCCCCCATCCCAGAATCCCTCTTCTCCTCGGGTACATTCTTTGCCTTTGCCCCCACAAAGCTCCAGATTTCATCACACTGAACTCGACGCGAAGAGACGCGTCGGACATTAGCGTCATGGAACTGGCGGCACTTCGCACCAACTTCAACCAGCAGTTTGGTTACGGTATTCTTTGCAGCCCCAGTTAGCCTCACGGTAGCGCGAATCGAATTACCCTCTACCAAACAGCGGGTAATCTGTGCTCGCTTGTGGATATCCAGTGCGTTAATAGTGACCAATATGCTTGAGCGGTTATGTAACTGTCAAGCACGATTTACAGAACCGCAATTCTGTTAACCTTCCGATCCTCTCCGTTACTGTCGGATGGTTAACTTCGTTACGTTCAATCAATTGATTTATATATATGTTGAACTGGAAAGTTGTGCTCCATGAGCCTGCCGGTAACAGAGAAGACAGGAACCGGAACAGAATTGCTGTTCTGTTACGTCATAGGCCAAACCTGTTTGCGGTCAGTTTGGGTGGAAGTAATTTTCACCCCGCTGGCTGCATCTACTATGCTAGACTGTTTGGGAAATTTACAGCGGGGTGGCTCCCGGCAAGAGATGACCACCCTCGCTAGTAAGTAGGAACGGAGGCACAGGTTGATATCACCGGCGCGCCCCTGATAAGGGCGAGGGGCGGCAGAAATGTCGCCCTCACACTCTTTTGTTCTTATAACACATTCTGTATGGGGAGGGAACCAAATGAGCCAAGATTTAACGCCTTATGATGCAGTGATCTCCGATCTCGAAGCCAAGCGGGACCAGCTCACGGCCATGATCGACACTCTGAAACAGATGAAGAATCTTGGCATTCAGAGTCCCCTAAACCTCACGTCGGCGAATACGCAAGTGAATCAACCCACCCTTGCCCACGATTCGTTCTTTGGAATGACGATTCCGGATGCAGCCAAGAAGTACTTGTCGATTGTGCGCACGACCAAAACTAACCCAGAGCTTTGCGAAGCTCTACTGGATGGCGGATTCAAGACCACATCTGACAACTTTCGGGAAGTGGTGCGCAGTACGCTGGGAAGAAATAC
>DATBFG010000018.1:0-33062 GCA_036558645.1 Terriglobales bacterium | reverse complement strand
GTGGAAAACTACTTCAACTACTTCACCGAAATCGAAGAGCACTTTCAGCGCCGCCGCGGCGGAATCCTGTTGCTCTCCACTCTCGATTGGGCCCTGATCGAGACTTGGAAAGACGCAGGCATCCCACTCGAAGCCGTACTGCGCGGCATCGACGAGGCCTTCGACAACTACGACAAGCGCCCCACCCCGCGCAAGGTGAATAGCTTGGCTTATTGTTCGCAGGCAGTTCTCTCCGCTGCGGAGGACATGAAAGAAGCCGCCGTCGGAACACCGACGGAGAAGTCGTCGAACTCCGATCGCGGATTTCAAACCGCTGAAATCGTCGCCTTCCTGCGCCGCAATGCCGATCAACTCGACGCCGCTAAGCTGCCCTCCCGCGAAGGAATCTCACCACAGCAACTCGCACGCGAGAGTGCGGCAGCCCTGCGAGACATCGCAGAAGACTTCGCTACCGCCACGTCACAGCCACGACTCGAAGATTTGGAACGCCGCCTGACCGTCTTGGAGGAAAAGCTGTACGCCGTCCTGCTGGCCGCTACACCAGACGCAGATCTTATTAGCGTGCGCGCGGAGGCCGACCGGGAATTGATACCCTATCGGCGCAAAATGCCCGGACATCAGATCGAACAACTGCACAAGCAGTACGTTCACAAGCGACTGCTGGAGAAGTACAATCTGCCCCGGTTGAGCCTCTTCTACATGTGAGCTCTTCCACGTACAACTTCGACGTCCTAATTCTCGGTGGCGGTGCCGCCGGCCTAATGTGCGCCATCGAGGCCGGCAACGGTGGACGCAAGGTTGCCGTTCTCGAGCGCGCCGCTCGCGTGGGTAAGAAAATTCTGATTTCCGGCGGCGGACGCTGCAACTTCACCAATATCTATACACGTCCCGAAAATTTCATTTGCTCGAATCCGCACTTCCCGAAATCGGCTCTGGCGCGCTACACGCCCGCGGATTTCATCGCATTAGTCGAGAAGCACCGCATTCCTTATCACGAAAAGACACTGGGCCAGCTTTTCTGCGACGACTCGGCGCAGCAGATTGTTACTCTGCTCGAAGAAGAGTGCCGTGCTGCGGGCGTTGAGATTTTCTCGGATGTCGACATCCAGGAAGTAACGCGCAGCGGAGACTTTATCGCGCAGTCCACGCGTGCCGAATTTCGCGCTCCCAAGCTCGTCATCGCCACTGGCGGCCTATCCATTCCGAAGATTGGCGCTACCGACCTCGGCTATCGGCTGGCGAAACAATTCGACATATCGATTGTCCACCCCTATCCCGCGCTAGTTCCCATGATCTTTTCGCCTGACGACCGCAAGCGCTACTGCGATCTCGCAGGAGTTTCGACCGAGGTTGTTGTTTCCTTCAGCGAGCAGAGCTTCCGCGAAAAGATGCTCATTACCCATCGCGGCCTGAGCGGCCCAGCGATTCTGCAAATTTCCTCTTATTGGAAGAACCAACAGGCAATCATGATCGATCTAGCGCCAGGTCACCAGATAACACGCAGTTTTCAGAGTCCAAAGACTCCACGAGCCCTTGCGGCCCTCAAACAAGCTCTTCACGAAGTTCTACCCAGCCGACTGGCAACTCGATGGCTGGAACTTCATCCTCCCCAAGGCTGGAGTAACACTGCTCTCGAAGCTTTCGAGAAGAAGTTACACGCCTGGGAGGTCGCGCCCGCCGGAACCGAAGGCTACGAAAAAGCTGAAGTCACCGCTGGGGGCGTTAACACCGACGAACTCTCCCCCAAAACGATGGAAACGAAGACAGTGCCGGGTCTTTACTTCATCGGTGAAGTCGTCGATGTCACCGGACACTTAGGCGGATTCAACTTCCAGTGGGCTTGGGCATCAGGTGCCGCGGCGGGGAGAGCAGTCTGATCACTCTTGAGTGGGGCGAATCTTTCTCGTGAACTTCATGAGCAGGGATAAAGTCGTTAAATTCATCGTAATTTAGCTAGACTCAACTGAGAAGCGAGTGTACGATGTTCGGCGCTTTAATCGTTCGCCAGGTCTCCTAGTTGGGCCGTCGATTTAGAGAGGATTCGAATTCATGTCGAGTAAGTACGGTACAGCATTGTTCATAACTTGCTCCCTCGGTCTGACACTGCTGTGCACGACTCCTGCACTCCCTCAGGTCAGGGTCACGACTGTCGCGGGCGGGTATGTTGGGGATGCACAACTTGCGACATTGGCGGCTCTGCAGGATCCACGCTACATCGCGAAGGACAATAAAGGTAGCGTCTATATTTCGGATTATCTGAACCATCGCATCAGGAAAGTCGATGCCAACGGCAACATACAAACTGTAGCCGGCACCGGTATCGCGGGGTTCAGCGGGGACGGAGGACCAAGTAGGACAGCTAGGATCTTTCTTCCGGCTGGAATTGCGATTGACTCCAGCCATAACCTCTTTTTTGCCGACAGTGGTAATAATCGGATTCGCAAGATTTCCCCCGCCGGAATCATCACTACCATTGCTGGGACGGGAGTAGTCGGCTTCAGCGGCGATGGTGGACAGGCGACTGCGGCCATGGTTAATGAACCATATGGCTTGTCCCTGGACGCAACAGGCAACCTGTTCTTTGCCGATAGGGGGAACGACCGGATTCGAAAAATCGATAGCGGAGGCGTTATTACAACGGTAGCCGGAAGCGGCGTGGCGGGCTTCGCTGGCGATGGAGGTCCGGCGACGGCAGCGGAACTGAACGAGCCACAAACCGCAGTCCCTGGGAACGGAGGCGCCCTCTACATTGCCGATACCAACAATAGGCGAGTGCGCAAAGTGAATGCCTCCGGAAGAATCTCTACTATCGCAGGAGGTGGATGGCGTGGTTGCACAGACGAGGGTTTTCCGGCAACCGAGGCAATCTTGGGGGACGTGGCGGACTTGACAATTAATGCGGGCACTTTGGTGCTATCGAACGCCGGATGTTCCTTTGTTCGCTCAATCGCTCTCGCAAATGGCTTCATCACTACGGTGGCTGGAAGCACCACACCTCTCGGAACCGGCGGGTTTGACGGCAACGGCCACAGCGCTCTGACCTCCGTGTTTTCCTCGCCCAGAGGCATTGCGTATGACAAGAGTGGCAATTTGCTCATCGTTGATTCAGGCAACGATCAGGTACGAAGGGTAGATGCTGGAACTCAGATCGTGACTGTGTTTGCCGGCAGCCATGTCGGCGACAACGGCTCGGGCGTCGATGCCAGTTTGAACTTCCCTTCCGGCCTCAGCTTCGACACATCGGGTAACGTGTACATAGTTGAATATTACGGGCATCGGATCCGCAAACTTGCACCCGATGGGACGATCACTTCCCTGGCAGGCACGGGCATCAGCGGCAACTCCGGGGACGGGGGCCCAGCCAGTGCGGCTACGCTGGATTTCCCCGTGGCTGTGGCCAGCGACAGCACCGGCAACGTGTTCATTGCTGACAGGTTTGGCGAGACTATTCGCAAGGTGGATGCAGCCGGAACGATAACAACGTTTGTGCCTCAGAATTCCGACTTTTTCATAGTAGCAATGACGACGGACTCGTCAGGAAACGTGTATGCAGCCGATGGATATAGTTGCGTCATTTGGAAAATTACACCTGCGGGAAACTACACCGTGGCTGCAGGTGTACCTTACACGTGTGGATATAACTCCGATGAAATCGCCGCCACAAGCGCATTTCTTAATACGCCTTCGGGAATTGCCATCTGGAATGGGACACTTCTTATAGGGGACGGCTACAACAACCGAGTCCGGAAAGTGGACCCCAATGGCGTTATTCATACCATTGCGGGAACCGGGACTTGTGGTTTCAGCGGCGATGGCGGGCCTGCAAAAGCTGCCCAGCTTTGCTTTGCCGCTGGTGTCGCAGTTGACGGGAATGGAACGATATATGTTAGTGACGAGTTCAACCGTCGAGTCCGAAGAATCGGAGGAGGAAATATCAATACACTCGCCGGAACAGGAAATCCTGGATACAACGGCGACGGCTTGCCAGCTACCGCAACGAACCTGGACTCACCATTTGCCTTGACAGTGGCCCCGACAGGGGTGGCCTACGTGGCTGACGACGTGCAGTTTCGGGTCCGGAAAATTCAGTAAAGTCACGAGACCAACCTGCACTCCCCCAATGTTGAAGGAGCGGACGGACACCCGCACCTCACCCCGCATCCTCCTTATGGCTCGCCCTAAACACGACCCCCAGGCCCTGGGTCCCTCCATGATTGGTCGTACTATAAAGAAAATTGCCGCTGCCGAGAACTACCGCCGAATATGGATCGAATCCTTCCATCCTCACCGCGACGCTAATGAGACAACGCAATCACATCGCTGTTGAGACGAACGAGCAAAGCCTCCGTGGGCAAACTTCTCGCATAAAGTTAATCGCCAAGCGATGACGGATGACCTGCTGCCCTGCGACGCGAATCCTTGACAATCAATTGACAACTGCGCGGAGTCGCTGCAGCAGAATAAGAATCTAATCCTTCAAATAATCGAATGTACCGCGGAACACTCACCAGGCCCCTTGCATTTTAGAGGCGGTGACCAAAGCTGACCCAGAGCACGGGAGCGAAACTGCCCTCGTGCTCTGCGGAAGGCTGGTTCAGTTGGGCGCCGCTAGCACCAGAGTATTGGAACCTAAACATTGTTTAAGCCACTGATGCTCTGCAGATCTATGCCTAATTATGGGGAGATATTACGTGCCTAATAACGTATCTATGCCTGAAGTGTCCTTTGTGGCAGTGAAACAGAGAACTAAGTACTTACGAGTGCAGCATATTTTTAGCGCCTCAATATTCATGCTGGTGCTAGCGCTCACGATGTCGGTAAATGCGCAAACATTCAAGGTTCTGCACGAGTTTAACGGTCAGACCGATGGAGCGCTTCCCGAGGGAGCACTGCTTCGGGACGCAGGCGGCAATCTCTTTGGAACGACCTTCGCCGGCAGCCCGATTGGTGAAGGAACCGTGTTCAAGATCGATAGCGCCGGCAAGGAGACAGTCGTCTTTTCTTTCGATGCTTTTGTAAGCGGCTCCAATCCCGCGTCGGCGCTGATTCAGGATCAGTCCGGTAACCTGATTGGCACGGCCGACAGCGGCCCCGGCGGCGCAGGCATTGTGTTCCGCGTGTCTCAGCAGGGAGCGGAAACACTGTTGCACAGCTTCCAGGGAGGCACTGGCCGAAATGCGCGGGTCCCGTCGGGCGGCCCGATCATGGACAAGGCCGGCAACATCCTGGGGACAACCGTGTTCGGCGGGAACGGGCCATGCCAATTTGGCTGCGGAAGCATCTACCGGTTGGATACGGCTGGAACCCTGCGGGTTCTGCACAACTTCAACGGCGGTTCAGAAGGCAGCCTGCCGTTTGGACCGTTGGTGCGTGATGCCGCTGGAAACTTGTTTGGCGTTGCCAAGGCTGGTGGAGACCTGGCTTGTCCGGAGTTCCCGCAAATTGGCTGTGGAACCGTGTTCAAATTGTCGAAGGGTGTACTGACTGTCTTACACACTTTCCACGGCGGTACAGATGGCGCAACTCCGCAGCCAGGACTTCTCCTCGACGCCGCGGGCAACTTGATGGGTGCTGCCGCCGCGGGCGGCAACGGTGGAAATGGGTTGGTTTTCAAAATCTCCGCCGATGGCACCTACACCGTCCTACACCGCTTCGCAACTAGCGAAGGCAAGACACCGAATGGAAGCCTTGTTTTGGATGCAGCTGGCAATCTGTTTGGTACTGCTCAGGGCGGAGGCGTCCAAGGCCTGGGCACGGTGTATCGGCTGAATGCGGCTGGCCGGGTAACGGTGTTACATGCCTTTACGGGAGACCTGGATGGCGCATTCCCATTGGCTGGATTGATCCGTGACCCAGCCGGCAACCTGTTTGGGACCGCCGTCAAGAACTTCCTGATCAACCAATTCAACGGCACCGTGTTTCAGGTCACGCCCTGAATGCCGCTGCCGATCGAACTTGGTGTGAAGTGAGTGAATAGATTGGCGCGGAGTTCCTGCCATTAAGGAATTCCGCGCTCCTCACACCACGCAGGAACCGTTACTATCGCGGGCAGCGGTTGAAGGAAACGGGACGTACTGCCGTGCCTCCCTACGGTCCCACCTTGAACACCACTCCGAGATCCGACGTCCCTCCACGATTGGTTGTGCTGTAAAAAGAATTGTTGCTGCCGAGGACCAATGCCGAATACGGATTGAATCCGTCCGCTCCGCTGGTGAAGCTGTGAAGCACTGTCGTTGTGCCACCGGGAGTCATTCTGTACACAACGCCCCCATTCGCAGTTCCTCCATGCAACGTCGTTCCGTAAAAATTCCCGCGATTGAAAATCAAGGGTGCCTGCGGATTCGCTCCATCGGTACTCCTCAGTCGAAAGTGATGCAGTAAGCTTTCGGTGCCGGAGGCAATCGTAAATACCGTTCCGGCGTTATCGATGCCGCCCAGGTACGTTGTGCCGTAGAGCTTGCCCGTGTTGTCAAAAACTACCCCGGCATAGGGGCCCTGCCCGTCAGTCGTACCGCCCTCAAAGCTGTGCAGCACGGTCTCGACGCCGCCAGGAGTAATCGCGAATACCGTTCCAAGGTTGTGAAGGCCGCCGAGCGTCGTGGTTCCATAAAGCACGCCTTGGTACGGAACCAGCCCAGCGTAAGGATACGAACCATCCAGAGTGGGAAATGCGGAGTTGAAACTATGGAGCACCGTCTCTTGGCCAGCCGCAGTCAACCGGAAAACCGTGCCGTAACCGAACTGCCCACCGTTGTAAGTGGTGCCAAAAATCGTAGTGCCAACCCGCACAACGCTCGAATAGGGATTCGCCCCGTCTACGCCGCCCTTGAAACTGTAGAGTACGGTTTCGACACCCGCCGGAGTCACCATGAAAACCGTGCCGCTATTCGCTGTCCCGCCGCTCACCGTAGTGCCGTAGAAATTGCCTGTGGTTTTGTCACGAAACAAACCTGCCACTGGATGGCTCCCATCCGTCCCTCCAGCAAAGCTGTAGAGAACGCTTTCCGTTCCCGTGGGAGAAATCACGAACACTGCGCCCAGATTATTTACGCCACCGCTGAATGTCGTCCCATACATGTTTCCTGCCGTGCCGACAACCAGATTGCACTTGGGACTGTACGCATCCGGCGGATTCGCAAATGAATAAAGCACCGTCTCCGTTTGCGCCCATGCCGGCGCCGCAACAAGCATAAAGATCATGCAAAACAATGCCGCAGCACTCGGCCAAGTCACACTTCCATTCCTCAGTCCCGCTGTCAGCACTCGAGAACTGCCATTACAAGATTGCTGGACGTAGATACGACACGGCGAATTCATGATCTTCTCCTTCGAAATGCCTTGGAGCCATTCCTCGTTAAATGACACAGATTCCAGGGCGAAAGACCACAATTGCAAGTGGACTTGCTAGAAAATCGGACTAGGGGAGGTTTAGCGAGGAAGCGAAGTCCGGAACTGCCGACGAATCTTGCCCCAACTCGGCCCCATTGTCAACGTCAACGGCCGCAGTAGTTAGGAAGTTCCTTTGTGCCTCTTTGTGTCCTCTGTAGTTGATGCTCTTGAGACTCCCGCATCCCTGAGAGTGCTACAATCACCAGCCGCAAGGGTATGCACTAAAATCACCTCTTGCATCTCACTATTGAAAAGCTGATTTACGGTGGCGACGGACTCGCCCGGCTACCGGCCGACGAGCGCGGACGCGGCAAAGCCGTCTTCGTCCCCTTTGTGCTCGAGAACGAAGAAGTTGAAGCAATCCTGACGGAACAGAAGCCCGGCTTCGCCAAGGCACGTCTCGACTCGGTTATTCAACCATCGCCGTCACGCATCGACCCCGGCTGCCCATACTTCCAACGCTGCGGCGGATGTCACTACCAACACACCGCCTTCGCGCACCAACTTGAAATCAAAGCCGCGATCCTGAAGGAGAACCTCCGCCGCATCGCGAAACTCGACTTAACAAGCGACCTTCAAATTCACTCGGCCGAACCGTGGTACTACCGCAATCGCACGCGATTGAAAGTCCGCTCCGGCCCCGACTTCGCCCTCGGATACTACAAATTCAATTCACACGACTTGCTTCCAATCGACCGTTGCCCAATCAGTTCACCACTTATCAACCACGCCATAAAGGCAGTGACCGCGGCCGAGCCGCCGCTCGTCGGCATCCACGAAATCGAATTCTTCGCCAATGCCGACGACAAGCAGCTCCTCCTCGAACTCTACTGCGCGCCAGGCACTCCGCCGGAAACAGCCCAAACTGCCGTCGATCAGGCTAGGCCGCTTCTCCCGGAAATCTCCGGTGTCGTCGCCTTCACGAACCAGCCGGAACCGCAACGCCTCGCCGCGGCCGGCGCCTCCGAACTTTCCTACATCACGCAACATGCGACCTACCGCGTGAGTGCCGGAGCATTTTTTCAAACCAACCGCCACCTGACCGACGAACTTATCTCCATCGCAATCGCCGATCAAAAAGGCGCTACCGCCCTTGATCTCTACGCCGGCGGTGGCCTCTTCTCCTCAGTTCTATCTCGGAACTTTGAGCGTGTCGTGGCGGTCGAATCATCACTGATTTCGCATGCCGACCTGCGTTACAATTCTCCTGCGAACGTGAAGGTTGTTCGCGGTATGGTGGATCAGTACCTGAGAACTGTCAGTCGAAAGTTGCACCCTGACCTCGTGGTTGTAGATCCTCCACGAGGCGGGCTTGGTGAAAGCGTTGTTCACACCCTGGTGACGTTGGGAGCGCCGCGCATTACCTACGTGTCCTGCGATCCGGCTACCCTCTCCCGCGACCTCGGCGGCCTGCTCAAATCCGGATACAAGGTTGAGCGTGCCCACCTGGTTGATCTGTTCCCGCAGACCTACCATCTGGAAACCGTCTTTCACCTCAAACGGTAACAAGAATCACCGGGTAGCCGTGACTTCAGAATCCAGCACGAATCGTGTGCCTGCTCCGGGCGGACGACAGCCTCTGCTATGGGCGGCGACGGCCTTTTCCGCCGGTATCCTCTTCGCCCATTATTTCTGGCGACCCCCCATTTGGTGGATCGTCATCTTTGTCGCGTTCACCGCATTCTCCATCTTCTATTTACGCCGCCGGCCTTGGGCCGCCTGGCTCCTTGCACTCATGCTCTTATTCATAAGCGGATGCCTGCGGATTCAACTCCGTGCGGCCGGCGATACGAACGCCAATCAGATACTGCACTTCATCAATGGAAACGAAGTCATCGTCACCGCCCACGTCGTTGGTGCCACCGACCTCCGGCCCAATCTCAAAGACCGGCAACTTGTTGATCTCGAAACTGAGGCAATCAACACCGGAGCCACGGTTCACGAAATCCACGCCGGGCTCCGCCTGAGCATCTACTCAAACGAATCAAATGCCGACGTCCCCGTTGCTCGCCTCTTCCGCTACGGTGAACGCCTGCGCTTCTCAGCAAAGCTTTTCGCCCCGCACACCTTTCGTAACCCCGGAGCATTCGACTATGCCGGATATCTGGCCGAGAAGGGAATCGTAGTACAAGCTTCGACTAAGGGCGCAAAGGTCGAAGTTCTCCCCGGCTTCGTCGGCTCCGGTCTCGAACTCTGGCGGACAAACATTCATCGCAGCATCATCGAAAAGATCCACACGCTCTGGCCGGAATTTGACGCCGTGCTCATCGACGCCATGGTAGTTGGCGAAGATGCCTTCATCGATCGCAGCACGCGCACCGATTTCCAGCGCTCCGGCACCTTTCACGTCCTCGTCGTCTCTGGAATGAATATCGGCATCCTCGCATTTGTTGTCTTCTGGGTCCTGCGTCGCTTCCATATTTCGGACCTGTATGCAAGCGCCGCCGTCGTCCTTCTCTCGATCGCCTACGCCTTTCTTACCGATGTCGGCGCGCCGATATGGCGCGCCACATTGATGCTAACCATCTATCTCGGCGCGCGCCTCTTTTATCGCGATCGCTCTATATTGAATGCCATTGGAGCCGCTGGCATCGGGCTGCTGATCTGCGATCCCCGCGCGCTCCTGGGACCGAGTTTTCAACTCACGTTTCTTTCCGTGGTGTTAATTGCGGCAATCGGAGTGCCGATCCTCGAGCGCACTTCGCAGCCCTACGCTCGCGGATTGCATCACCTCACTTCGACCACCTACGATCGCATTCTTCCACCTCGTGTGGCGCAGTTTCGTTTGGACATCCGCATGATCGCCGGCCGCCTCATGCGCTTCACACGACACAGGTTCCCCTTGTTTGCGCTAGCCGGCACAGCCCGATTATTCCTCACAGGGAGTGAGCTTCTCGTAATCTCTGGGCTCATGCAGCTAGGACTCGCGCTACCGATGGCTTGTTACTTCCATCGCGCCACCTTAGTCGGCCTGCCCGCCAATCTGCTGGTCGTTCCACTCACCGGCATCCTGATGCCTGCCGCGATATCGGCCATCACCCTCGCCTACATCTCCACTGCGCTCGCTTCAATTCCCGCCCGAGTCGCGGCATACGCTCTCCACGGAATCACAGGCACGGTGCAATGGCTGGGCACCTGGCGAATCTCAGATACTCGCGTTGCCACACCCGAACTCTACTCCGTCCTCTTCGCGATCGCTGCGCTGGTCTTCGCAGCTGTCGTGGCACGCCGCCAGTTCTGGACCGCCGCCTGCGGACTCATCGCACTGGCTATCAGCGCATTCTGGCTCACAACCATTTCACCGCGTGCGCAGATACATCCAGGAAAACTCGAGATCACCTCAATCGATGTCGGCCAGGGCGACTCCACTCTGCTCGTCTTGCCCGACGGCCGTACTATCCTCGTCGATGCCGGCGGCCTGCCGCACTGGATGCACTCCGACTTCGACATTGGCGAAAACGTAGTCTCTCCTTATTTGTGGACTCGCCGCATGAGTCGCATCGATATCGCCATCGCCACCCACGCCCACGCCGATCACATCGGAGGCATGGGTGCCATCCTCAGCAACTTCCGTCCAAAAGAACTATGGATCGGCGCGGACCTGCCGAGCCGCGATCTCGACAGATTGCTTGCGCAAGCGAAGGCCCTCGACATTCCCGTCGTGCGGCACCAAGCCGGAGAGGAAGTCACATTTGGTGAGACCAGGCTGCGCATTCTCGCACCCGCCCTCGATCCGCAAACGCGTGTGTGGAATCCGAATGACGATTGCCTGGTAATGAAGGTGACTTACCGAGAAACGTCTGCTCTGTTGGAAGGTGATGCCGAGCCGCAAATCGAAAGGAAGCTCCTTGATGAGAACCCCGATGCCGACCTGCTTCGCGTCGCACACCACGGGAGCGCTCGCGCGACATCCCCTCCTTTATTGGCTGCGGTCCATCCGCGATTCGCAATAATCTCAGTTGGCGCTCGGAACGTGTATGGTCATCCCCGTTTCGAAGTCCTGTCCCGCCTGGCAGCGGCGAACGTTCGAACCTTTCGCACCGATCTGAACGGGGCAGTGACTTTCTATCTCGACGGGGCCAGCGTTACTCCTGCGGTGTCCCCTCCGTGATGTCGAGCTCTGTTGTCTCGTCATCGCCCGGAGCACGCCTGTATTCTTCTATCACGCGCCGCGCGGCATCCGCATCTTCTTCTCGTACTAGGATGACAGTTCCGCCTACGCCTGGAAGAATGTCCTGCTGCGCGTCGAGCGATGTCACGTCGCACTCAATATTGGCGCTCTCCAGCAGCCCACTCACCACCATCGCTTCCGACTCCTGCTCCGTGTCAAATACCCGCACCAGCTTCTCGTTTGGATTAGGACGTTCTTTCAACTCTGCCATTCTTCCTCCAGAAGTCTGAATTCACAAGCGAATCGCCGAATGCTCTTCGATTTTACTCCCCATGACGACAAGATTCAGGGTGGCTGCCCAGTCTCCGAATATGGCATCGCCACCAAGATCGAGGTTCCTAAGTCTCAAGTCCCTACACCATCGTGCAATTGCGCCACGGTCTCACGTGGTACAGAATGAGGTCAACGGAAGGGGCGTGGGGTCGTTGGCACTTAGCTGGCAACTGAAGCGGACAGCAACGCCCTTCGAAAGTGGGACATCTAACTGAGATGGATGGGCGCGGAATGCGCTTGACGGGGGCCCCATGAATCGTGATCAGGCGGCAAGAATTTCCGCAGAGAAAGAAGAAGAGACACGAAAAATCAGGCGCCTCCAGATCATGATCAGCATGGTGATGAGCGTCATAGGCCAAGACCCGAATCTTACCGTAGAAGAAGCCAGCGAATTAGCAGCGGGCGCCAAACGTGCCGCACTCGCGATGTTCCCCGACAAAGAATTAGCCTACGACATCCTCTACAAGCCCCGCCTCCAGCGGCTGATGAACGAAAGATTCCACCTGCAGTAGGATCGGACTTACGCAGTTTTCACCGCTCGCCTTTCCTTCCTAGATTGTCATCGTGAGCGAAGCGATGGCGCAGCCAAGCGCAGTCGAGAGCCTGCCCTGAACAACTGAGCGAAGCGAAGGCTTCGAATGGGGACCCTTTGTTCACTTCCTCGGCTTCCTCCTCTGTATCCATTCATACCTTCACCGTGACGGCCACCTCCACGGCGGCGCTCCACCCAGCTTCTTCATGCCCAAGACACGCGTCTCCCCGAAATCCTTTTCCAGCACAATCGACTGACAACCTTCCTGCTCAGCAAGCGTCGAAATCAGCGGTTTAGCATGTGTCACCACAATCACCTGCATGCGCTCTGCTGCACGCGCGATCAACCGCGCCAGTGCTCCTAGCAAATCCGGATGTAAGCTCGTTTCCGGCTCATTCAGCACCATCAATGCCGGAGGACGCGGCGTCAGCAAAGCAGCAATCCACAATAAATATCGCAATGTTCCATCCGACAACTCTGCCGCGCTCAGCGGACGCAGCAAGCCATGCTGCTCCATGCTCAGTACAAATCGTCCGTTCACCGCTTCCACCGACACGCGACTTCCCGGAAATGCGTCTTGCACTGCCGCATCGAGATCCTCACTCGCCCCAATCTCCCAGACAGTTCGGATCGCAGCAGCCAAATCCGATCCATCATTCGCCAAAATTGGTGTTCGTGTTCCGATGTGTGAAGATCGAGCAGGAGCGTCCGCATCCGTTCTGAAGTGATCGTAAAAACGCCAGTTGCGAATGGACTCGCGCAACATGAGAAGCTCTGGCGCTTCTCGGGGATCTGCAACATGCATCATCATGCTGTCAAAAGAGGAAAGCGACCCCGTTAGGATTCCCCACCCGTCGTCTTCTTTTCGGACTCGAACTACCGGACCATCTCGATCTACTAGTAGACTGCTGGGCCGGAGCATTGCACCATGAAAGATGCACTCCTGCTTGATCTGGGGATCAAGATTGAAAGCCGACTTGTCCAGCGGCTTCGGCAGCCCCAGATCAATCAAATATCCATATTCATCGCTCGCGAACCCCAACCGCAGATTCACCGGTTCAGTCCGCCGCGTCCCTTGCACCGGATGCTCTCCGCGCCGCACCGACCGCGAGATACTCTCCGGCCCCGCCCACAAGGTAGATTGCAGCCCGCCTTCACGCGCCAGCGACGAAACAACCCGTCCCTGCGCCGTGTCCGCGAGTAAACGCAGTGCCCGATAAAGACTCGACTTACCGCTGCCATTCGGTCCGGTCACAACATTCAAACGTCCAAGAGGGATGACCAGATCGCGAAGCGACCGATAGTTCGAAATGGCAAGAGTAGTAAGCAGAGAGCGGTGACCTGTTTCCTCGATCAAGAACCGACCTAGTTAGAACCTTTGCTCTTTTGTATGTGAGAAGCCTAACTACATCGTAAATCTGCAGCTCGTCGGGCACTCTCTACCTCTGTCATCCTGAGCGGAGCAGGAAATTCGCGCAGCGAAGTTCCTGCGGAGTCGAAGGACCCCTCAACAGGAAGGAGCGCCATGGAAGTTGCAAGGCATTCTCACCGTGGCCGCAATTGCAAGGGTGGAGCCGAGCCGAACCAGTGATGAACGACTACCCACGGCTAATAGCCAACAGCCGATGACTATTAAGCCAAAGACTGACGACCAACGACTAAGCCGGAGCCACTCTCATACTCATATCCACTGCCGTCACCGAGTGTGTCAGGGCACCTACTGAAATGAAATCAACCCCAGTCTCGGCATACGCTCGAATATTCTGCAGATTGATTCCACCCGAACACTCCACCGGAATCCGCCGCTCCATCTTTGCGCATCGCTCGACGGCTTTTCGCACATCCTCGACGGACATGTTGTCGACGAGCACCGCCTCTGCACCGTGCGTCAGCGCCTCTTCCAGCTCTGCCAGCGTGCGGACTTCGATTTCAATCGGCTGCGTGCCCTGGCGATTTTTGTGCGCGCGCTCCAGCGCTGGGATGATCCCTCCCGCCAGCGCGATGTGATTGTTCTTGATCAGCACGCCATCCGACAGATCCAGCCGATGATTCTGCCCGCCGCCGCACCGGACGGCGAACTTGTCCAACGCGCGCAGACCGGGTGCAGTCTTGCGCGTATCCAGAATGCGCGCCTTCGTGCCCGAGACGGCATCCACAAATTTGCGCGTCAATGTGGCAATCCCACTGAGCCGCTGCATGAAATTCAGGATCACGCGCTCGCAGGAAAGGATAACGCGCGCGTTGTGCCGGATGACCGCCACCGTTTGCCCGGCATGCAGGCGCACGCCGTCAAAAATCTCCGGATGGCTGGTGACTTCATAGTGCGAAACGACCGCCCCATCGAGCGCTGCATACACGTCGAGAATGCGCGCAATCCCGCCGATCCCCGCCAGAATGCAATCCTGCTTGGCAAGAATCGTTCCTGAAGAGCGTTGATTGGGATCAATGCAGGCTGCGCTGGTGGCGTCGCGAGTCGCCCGATCTTCCAGCAGGGCGTTCTCAATGATGGCAGTGATGCGTCGGCTGTTCCAGTCCATGGCGTCCGGGCAAATAACATCCTACAGCAATCGGAGGGAAGGCGGATTTGCAAGGTAGATGTGTGTTCCAAGGCGGGTACGGTCGAGGAACGTGGGTGCACGCTGGCTTGTTCTGCTTCTGGAAGAGGAAGAAAGACTCTCGAATTTTGGCCCCGAAACGGGTGTAATATTCACTGCTCTTTCCAGGGAGCGCTGTCTTAGAGGAAGAATTATGCGTATCTGGCGCGGACTTACAACTCTGCTGTTTGTAGTTGCGTTAACAATGATGCAGATAAGCCTCACCTTCGCCCTTCTCTCGCTTCTATCAATGCCGGCGAATGCTAGTCCAACCCTTAGCTTCCTCCGCTTATTTACCGGCGCCCAAGGCGAGGGAGCTAATGCTCTCTTGGGTTTCACCGCTGCCGACGGCACCGTCTTTGGCGTGACGGCAGATGGCGGACAGTATGGATCGGGTACCGTCTTTACTCTATCGCCTCCAGCACAAAGTGGCGCCCAGTGGACCGAGACCATCCTTTACAACTTCACTGGCGGAGCCGATGGTAAGACTCCCGTGTCCTTGACGATGGACCGGCAAGGCGTTGTGTATGGCACCGCCATAGCTGGGGGCTCCACCAATGAGGGGGTCGTCTTTAAACTCGCGCCGGATGGGCACGGCGGCTGGGTGCAATCCGTTGTGTATAACTTCACCGGAGAATATGACGGAGGGTATCCGCTTTTTGGAGTGACGTCGGACGCCGCCGGCAATCTTTACGGAGCCACCTATTTCGGTGGAGACCGCGCCTGTGACGCCGGATGCGGCGTGGTGTTTCGCCTGTCGCCAAATGGCAGCGGATGGAGACAGACCACTCTCCACGTTTTCCACAAAGATAGCGCTGGGTATACGCCCGCAGGCGCGCTCACGCTTCATGACGGCAAACTTTACGGAAGCACTATGTTCTCCGATCAGGGATGGGGAGTAGTTTTCGAGTTGGGTACGGCTCATAGAAAGTACTCGGTTATCTATACCTTCCAGGGAGGAAGAAACAATTTTGTCTGGTCTAATCCAGTCATCTTCGATAGTGTTGGAAATATCTACTCCACGACCGTCGGTGGCGGCGCTCCTCGCTGCCGGTGCGGTGAGGTCTACGAGCTTTCGCCGCCAACGGGAGGTCAAACCACCTGGACCAAATCCCAACTTTACGCATTCACGGACCGGGCAGATGGGAAAGGTCTTTTTGATGCGCCGATTTTTGGGACGGATGGAAACCTTTACGGCGTTACGGTTGCGGGTGGCACGAAGAATGGATGTTGGGGTAACGGGGGCTGCGGCACGATTTATCGATTGTCACAGCAAAATGGGCAGTGGACAAAATCGACGGTCTACGCAGTAGGCAGTCACTACATTTATCCAAGGGGTCTAATCCGCGGGCCGCAAGGTGCGCTTCTGGGCAGGGTTACCAATCATATCCAGCCGGGTGGTGTAGCGATTTTTGCACTCCACGGGTATTGATGAAAGGCTGGGGGTCCGGCCCTAAACCAAACGCATTTTATGTCACCCCCCCGGCCCTAGCTCTACCCCATCTCCTCCAGCTTCCTCTTCGTCTTCTCCCGCAAGACTTCTAACTCGCCAACCTTCTTCCGAATCCCCTCCACTACTTGCGCCGGAGCTTTCGCCAGAAACTGCTCATTCCCCAACTGACGCTGTCCGTTCGCGATCTCCTTCTCGATGCGCTCCAGCTCTTTCTTCAACTTCTCCCGCTCTGCGGCCACGTCGATCGGACGCTCATACACCACGTGCACATCGAACCGCGACGTATGTCGCGCCCCGGCCAGCTTCGCCAGCGACTCGCCTACGAACGCCACATCCGACACGTTCGCCAGCCGCTCCACCGCTCCGCGGTTCTGCTCCACCAGCCCGCGCACGCCATCCTCGGCGAACACCTGGATCGGCACCTTCAGCTTCTGTTCGACTTTCATCTCCGCGCGCAGGTTGCGCACGCTGACGATCAAATCCTGCAGGATCGCCATCTCCGTCTCCGCCTCAAGATCCATCTGCTCCTGCGCCGCCTGCGGATACGCCGCCAGCGCCAAAGACTTCAGCGGAGCCTTGCCCTCATAAATCGCGTGCCAGATTTCCTCCGTAATGAACGGCATCACTGGATGCAGCAGCCGCAGCGCCGCCTCAAAGAGCCGCACCAAATTCCCCGCCGCAACCTCCGCCGATTCCCGTGAGGCCCGATTCTCCACATCCAGCCGTGGCTTGATCAGCTCGATATACCAATCGCAGAACTCGCCCCAGAAGAAGTCATAAATCCCGCGTGCCGCATCGTCGAAGCGATACGCCTTCAGCGCCTCGTCAACCTCCGCCGCCACCCGATTAAACCGGGACAGAATCCACTTGTCTTCCAGCGTCGCCGCCTGAAAATCCGAAACGCCTGTCCCCGCCTCGCACGCCGGACGCACACTCACGCCCAGCCGATCCACATTCATGAACATGAACCGCGCTGCATTCCAAATCTTATTGGCGAACGCCCGATACCCTTCCGTCCGGCTCGGATTAAACGCGATATCCGTCCCCGGCGACGACATCGCCGCCAGCGTGAACCGCGTCGCGTCCGTTCCATACTTCTCGATAATTTCAATCGGATCGAGCACGTTCCCCTTGGTCTTCGACATCTTCTGCCGCTCGGCATCGCGCACCAGCGCATGGATGTACACATCTTTAAACGGCACACTCAGCGGCAGCGCCTCTTCAGGCGACAACGGCTGCTCGCCCTCGCGCACCGGCCGGTGTGGAGGCATCATGAACCAACACCCCAGCATGATCATGCGCGCCACCCAGAAGAAAAGGATGTCGAATCCCGTAATCAGCAGCGACGTCGGATAAAACACCTCCAAATCTCGCGTCGCCTCCGGCCATCCCAGCGTCGTGAACGGCAGCAGCCCCGACGAGAACCACGTATCCAGTACATCCGAATCCTGCTCCAGCTTCGCACCGTTGCACTTCGTACACGCCGCCGGCGTCGTCCTCGCGACGATGATCTCGGCGCAATCCGCGCACTTCCACGCCGGTATGCGATGTCCCCACCACAGCTGCCGCGAGATGCACCAGTCGTGGATGTTGTACATCCAGTTCAGATAAATCTGCTTGTAGTTATCCGGCGTGAAGCGGATGTATCCCTTTTCCACCACCTCGATCGCGCGCTTCGCCAGCGGCTCAACCTTCACAAACCACTGCTCCGACAATCTCGGCTCGACGATTGTCTTGCAGCGATCGCACTTCCCGATCGCGATCGTGTAGTCCTTAATCCCGACCAGAAATCCCTGCGCCTCCAGATCCGCCACCACCTGCTGCCGCGCCTCGAACCGATCCAGCCCCGCATACTTGCCAGCATTCGCATTCATGCGCGCATGCTCGTCGATAACTTCAATCTGCGGCAAGTTATGCCGCAGCCCCGCCGCAAAATCGTTGGGATCATGCGACGGCGTTACCTTCACCGCGCCCGTACCAAACTCCGGCTGGGCCAGTTCATCCGTGATGATCGGAATCTCCCGATTCATCAGCGGCAGCAGCACGTTCTTTCCGCGCAGATGCGTGTAGCGCTCGTCTTTCTCATTCACCGCAACCGCCGTATCGCCCAGCATCGTCTCCGGCCGCGTCGTCGCAACCGTGATCGAATCATTCGACCCAATCACTGGATATCGAATCTCATACAGCTTCCCCGCCACGTCTTCGTGCTTCACCTCGAGATCCGAGATCGCCGTCCCGCATCGCGGACACCAGTTAACGATGTATTTCCCGCGATAAATCAGCCCATCCTCGTACAGCCGGACAAACGTCTCCCGCACCGCGCACGACAGATTCTGATCCATGGTGAAGTACTCGCGATCCCAGTCCACCGAATCGCCTAGCCGCTTCATCTGGTCGAGAATCACGCCGCCATAATGCTTCTTCCACTCCCACACCCGCTCGATGAAGGCCTCGCGCCCCATCTCCCGCCGCTTCTTGCCCTCGGTCGCGAGTTGCCGCTCGACCATCATCTGCGTCGCGATGCCGGCATGGTCCGTCCCTGGCAGCCACAGCGTCAGGTCGCCGCGCATGCGATGCCAGCGCACGACGATATCCATCTGCGTGTGATTGAGCATGTGCCCCATATGCAGCCGCCCGGTCACGTTGGGAGGAGGCAATAGCAGGCTGAACATGGACGGCGCGCCCGACTCCGGCGCCGACACATGGAAGAACTCATTCTTAATCCAGAACTCGGCCCACCGTTTTTCAATGTCCGAGGGATCGTAGGATTTAGGCAAATCGTGAGGCATAAGAATGTCGTGAAACTGTCGCAGTACGCGCCGACCGATTAGCGCCAAACCACCACGTCTGCAAGGCAAGAAATCCTGGCTGAGGGCCGACGGCTAAGTGCCGAGCGCTGACAGTAAACTTTTGATTTTACTATGTACCCGGGTTCGCGACCCGGATCACAACGGGAGGGACTCTCCGCCAAGCGCGCCATTGGACTCATCGGCTCACCAACGCCCCCGCACACAAGCCGTTTTGCTGACGACCAACGACTAAAGACGAACCGCCAACTCGGGTCTATAATTCCCCCACCCCGGGTATCCCATCCTCAGGAGGCCGACCATGGCATCCGTCCTGATTACCGGCACCAGTAAAGGCATTGGCTTCGAAACGGCCCTGGCGTTCGCGCGCGCTGGACACACCGTCTTCGCCACCATGCGCAATCCATCACAGGCTCCCCTGCTGGCTCAAACCGCCGCGCAGGAGAAGTTACCCATTACCGTCTCCGCCCTCGACGTTGATTCCGACCAGTCCGTGAGCGAAGCCTTCGCCGCCATTCAGAAAGACCACCCCATCGACGTGCTCGTAAACAATGCCGGCATCGAGCGCAACGGATCGGTCGAGGAGCTTTCCATTGCCGACTTCCGTGTACCCATGGAGACCAACTACTTCGGCGCTCTCCGCTGTATCAAGGCCGTTGTGCCGCAGATGCGGCAACGCCGCAGCGGATGCATCATCAATGTCACCTCCGTAGCCGGACGCCTCGCCAACCCTCCGCTCACTCCTTACATGGCTTCCAAGTGGGCGCTCGAGGGCCTTAGTGAGGCGCTCGCTGGCGAGATGAAAACTTTCGGCGTACGCGTCGCCATCGTCGAGCCCGGCATCATCGATACCGCCATGGCCCGCCGTATCGAAGACGAGCCCAAGCCGTCGCCCTACCGCCAGGGCAAGCGGTTTGCCGCGCTGTTTACCGAGTCCTTGAAAACCCCGCGTCCGCCCAGCCTCGTCGCGCAGAAGATCTTGGAAATCGCCGAGAGCGGGACTTGGCAACTGCGACATCCCGTCGGCCCAGACGCTATTCCTCTTCTTGATTGGCGCCGTGACTTTACCGATGAAGAGTGGATCGACCTCCACGCCGGCGACGACGACAGCTGGAACCGCGCCCTGCAAGCGCGCTTCGGATCAAACTCCACCGCCGCGGATTGACGCGATGCCGCACTCATTCGATGCGAACATGCAGTGGTTCTGAAGAACTGGTCGGGCCACTCGATGTAGAGAATCTGCGTGCGAGAAGTCCGCGGCTTTATGTCTAGATGTGACCTAGTTGGTGAAGGCCTTCCAACGTTCCGGGTCGAACCTGAAATCCACCAAAGCGTCGCGGTAGTCGATCTTTATATCAAGCAGTCGCAGCATGGCGAAGCCGAGGAAGCCGGAGATCTCCGTACCCGCAGAATCGCTGATATGGCTCATGTCAAACGCAACCAGGTCTTGATTCTCTTGTTTTATCCGCCCAAATCGTAAGACAGCCTTGTTCGCGGAGTAAACATGATTGACCGACCCGCTGAGTCCCTCCACGGTAATGTCGGCATTATGAACTTTGGTGACTTCACGTGCGGCGCCAGGAGAAATGGTGTTGTTGAAAGCGCCGGTGTCGAGGACAAAGAGTTTGCTTGGGACATCGCCAATGCTCGTCGGAATCAAGAGGTAATGACGAAGCGTGAACACCCGTGTGTAAGTCTGCATCTCCGGAGAGATGTAGCGGTCGTAAAACTCTCGCGGATGATCACTTTCATCTTTCCTGTTCTCACTGGTACCACTCGAGGCAGTATCCGCACCAGGACCATCCTGATCGTCGTCCTCGTTTTTCAACGCGAGTTTCTTTTTTTCTTCACCGGGACGCGTCGGTAGCTCACTCAACCGTAGCTTTTCTTGGGGAAAATCAATATCAATTAGAAAATCGCTGAACACGTCGCTTCCGATCAAGCCGTCCTCTTCGCCTAGGGAGCCGCCGTCGACTACTTCGATGGGGCAATTGCGAAATTCTAAGTCGCCAATTCGAATGCTGCCAGCCATACCCCGATATGCCAATCTGCCGCCTTTGTCGCCAATTCCCCAGATTTTCAACGGGGCAATCTTGACGATTCCAGCATTTTCAGCGATGGATCGCTTCACCACGATTCCGCTAGCACCTGTGTCTAAACGCAGTTTGTTCTTGTGGCCGTTCAGGAAGACGGAAAGTCCAAAGCCTCGAAGGTGGTAGGGATCTTGGAGCAGGCGAACTAAGGGTGCTTCTGTTGATGTGACACTACTACTCAGTCGGCAAGGCCCCTGTGAGCCTTTCGCACGCTCACGCTCACGCAAGTACGCTAAATAGTTCGTGATCGATTCACGCTCATCGCTGTCCCAACTGTTCGGTCCGGCAAGAGAACGTTCCAGATACTTCACGCGTTCCGCGCTACTCAGCGTGTAAATCCACTCTTCTTCTATGTCGGGATCATCGGGGTCGAGCTCGTGGGCCTTATCTAACATCTTTTTTGCGGACTTGTACATCGCGATGGCCATGCGAACTCGTGCCAGACCAAGGTAGGCGCGTGGCTCACGCCCGCCGCCATTGATGACTTTTACCCACTCCTGCTCGGCTTCCGTGATCTTCCCCTGTCGAAATAGAACAAACCCTTCAGCTACACGGAGGCGAGGAGAATCGTGGTGAGATAATCCTTCGGCTACCGCCGCCGCAGCATCGTCAATACGTTTGGCCTTAAGGTATGCGCGGGCAATTCCGGCATAGGCATCTGGTGATCCTGGCTGCGTTTGCAGAAACAAACGATACTTGGCAACGGCACCATCGAAGTCTCCCTTTCGGTAAAGCTCGTGCGCTTCACCTAGAACGTTGACCACTGCGGACGTACCACTCACTGGCGTGGGCACATCCCCGGGAGGTACTTCCGATTTGATGCTCGACTGAGTTTGCTCTGATTGCGCTAATCCGGACACATACAAAAGAAGCACTATGACGAAGAGCCGGCAAACATAATTCATGGGTATGGGCCTCGAAGTAACAGCTTGGACGGGGGCATGATTGTCCCACAGAGCGGGAAGGATCGCAAATAACTAATGATCTACATATAGCATTCTAATGAATTATTTAGAACCGTTGACTTGGAGTCTTCTGCTTTGTCAGATCGCCAACGATCATCACCTAACGACCACCCACCTGCCTCTTCCACTCCTCCTCATCAAAATGCCCCTGCGATTCCAGAATCAGTCCATCCACGCCGATCGTCCATTCTTCATACCCGGTGATGAGCACGCGTCTTCCCGATCCGCCCGGCCCGGTGTTCGTCCCGATCAGCGTCCAGCGAAAGATCGGATGACCACTCTGCTCATCGAGCACATCGAGTAGAACCTTCATATCCGGAAACGCCGTCATGAATTCCTGCGCGGCCTGCTGAATGGCGCTGCGTCCTACGGACGGTGTTCCTCCATTGATTGTGAGCGATCCTCGCTCCGAATAGAACGCCGCCACGCGTGCAGCATCCTCGCTGCACCATGCCGCCGTGTATCGCTCTGCAAAAGCGCGAAGATTGCCGCTGATTTTCATGCATGCAAACCAAATGGGCTAAGTCGGATTTCGCATGTTTCGCGACTCGAAACGCGGGCCTTGATGACAACGCTAACGATTAACGACCAACGACTAACGACCGATGACCAACGACAGACGGTCCACGTTTCGTGGGGATCGAAACGTGGAAGTCCCTTCTTACATGCCAGCCCTACTTGCCCTTCAACTCCACCACGATCACATCGAACGCCTTGTCGCCGATATTCTCCGGCAGGTGCGTCGTCGCAGGCGTGTACATGCTATCGCCGGCCTTGGAGTTCCGGTCCTCTGTCTTGCCGTCCGCAAACGTGAATCGCCCTTGCGCATCGGTAAGAAACACTGCTACGCCCGCCGGATGACTGTGCATCACCGACTTCTCGTGCGGTCCATAATGCACCTTCAAAATCCGCACCTGGTCATTCTCGCTGACCACAGTGTAATGCTTGGGATCGACCTTCACTGCATCCTGCGCGGACACGATCGGAGCCGCCAATAAGCACACGGCTAACCCGTAAAGCGCTGTACGCACTCGCATATTGCTCTCCTTGTGATTTGTTGGGTAGAAAAAACGAGCCAACGCTACGCTAAGGCACTGTCAATGTCAATCGCGGATACCTTGGGATAGTGATGCATTCCCGAAAGGGTATTTGATGGATAGTCGTGCATGCCTCAGAGGGGACAATCCACGGATAGTCGTGCACGCCCCAGAGGAGGCCGTCGATGGACATTGTGCATGCCCATAGGAGCAATCGATGGGTAGTGGTGCACGCCCGAAAGGGGCATTCGATGGTTAGCGTGCATGCCTCAGAGGGGACAATCCATGGATAGTGCTGGATGCCCCGGAGGGGGCATTCGAACTTAGCCCAGCGCTTCAGCGCTGGGAAGGTTGCGACAAATGATCTAAGTCCCGTAGGGGCGACCGAGCCTCACAAAATGAACTCTCCAGAACCTGTCAAGCCCCTAAACTCACCACAATTCCCTCAACTCACTCCATCCATTCCGGATATAAACTCGTCCAACCTGGCGGGTTTACCCATTCCAACTTGCTAAACTAAAAATAGGGGCGAAAACTTATAGCGATGCTGTGCACCGGGAGAGCGTGCTTTGAAAGGGTGCGGCTTCAGCCGCACCGCTAGTCTGAACTAAGACGGGTAGGGCTTCAGCCCCTGAGGTCCGCTCGGTCCGACAATTGTCCATGCCATCTGAAGCCGAACTCACGCAGCGGTCTGACAACCTCCGCTGAACTTGTCATCCCGACCGGAGCGAAGGCGTGGCCGAGCGTAGTGGAGCGCCTGCCCTGAGTAACTGAGCGAAGCGAAGGCGTCGAATGGGGACCCTTTGTTCCGAATTTGTTATCCCCTGAGTAACGCTCAACCAATGCTTTGAGGACTTAACTCCTCTGTTTGAAAGATTTTACGTATAAGTCTTTATTTCGGAAGATTTTGCAAGAATGGCCTTCACCGCGGCTCTTTAGAATCTAGATTTTGCGAGGAATGAGGGGGGAGAGGGCCCTTAACAAATCTGCGGCTTATCACGACGCGATCATCGTTGCGCTGCCGCACTCGCTTTGTTTTTTTCTCCCAGCATCGCCACCCGGGCCGGCTTCCCCGAAGCTTGCCAGATCTTTACAACCTCAAACACGATCACGGTCGCATAGGTCACGGCGATCCACACAAAGATTTCTTCAATCGGGAGCCTTGACCAGGCTCCGATATAAAGACCGAGCATTTGCCGCGACTGGAATCCCCACCAGCCGTAGGGCAAGGCGAGCGTCGCTTCCCACAGCAGGCTGACCAGCAGAATGAAGAACGACGTCGCGCTGAAGGCGCGCCAGTTCACAAAACGCCGCGCCGCCGGGAAGAATGTCACCGCGGGCATGATGCCCACCGCGACCAGGAAAGTGAAGTATCCCGGGAAGCCCTCGGGCGACGCGGAGAAAAATTTCTTGTAGAGAATTCCCGCTGCAATCAACGCGATCGCCACCAGCGCTGACGTCGGATGAAACTGCAGCAGCCGCGAAATCTGTTTGGCCTCGCCCTTATAGTCAGGAACGTTGTAAGCGGCGAGCCAGAACTCGTCCATCCACACATACAGCAGCAGCACGACGATGAATCCCGTGAGATAGAAAAGATACTCTTCGATCGGAACCGGTTTGCCGAGCGCGGGAGCGGCAATCTGCAACGTCGCGCCTGCATTGGGGAAGACAAAGAAGTGTCCCGCGAAGAAGAAGTCCAGCGCAAACCCGCCAGGAACAAGAATCGCAATGGTTCGCCAGAACGCTTTGCGTGGAATCACCACCCCTTCCTTCGGCACAAACCAGAACCCGATCACAACGATCGGCACGATGAAAAGAAGCAGGCTCAGCGTGTATCCGTAAGGAGTAGGATTTCCCTCCGAGATCGTTAGCGTCGCCGGATGCTTCACCGTGTTCAGCGTGATCGCTGCAGGCACAGCAATCATCGCCAGCATCGCGACGACCAGCCATGGAGCAAACCGCGCACTCGGACCAACATGCGTAGACATACAAAGTTCCTGGGAAAGGTTATCGCGAATTCTACTCCAGATATTCCCTCAGCATAGAACGCACTTCATTCCGGAAACAGCGTTGGAGAGAGAACGAAGAGAATCAACCGCCTGGGAATAAAGACAAGGAAAAGAGAAGGAAGAAAATAAGGTAAACCGCTGAATAGAAGAAACGAGCTAGCGCTTGCCCTTCTTTAGCTTCTTGCTCAGCTCCTTCATCAGTTTGGGCTTGAGCTCAGCGAGCATCTCATCCACGACACTCGAGATGGCTTCCGCAGTCTCATCCGGCTTGGAGCTGTCTTCGGCTGAAGGGCCTTCTGCAGATGCGACAACTTCAGTGGCTTCAGCAATAGCTTCCGGTTCGTGTGTTTCTGTCGTGCTCTCAGGTACCGAAGTTGCGGCAACAGCTTCGGGTTCAGCAGCCGTTGCGGCAGCTTCCTGAGGAGTGCTGACTTCCGCTGGCGTTGCTGCCACCTCTGGCTGTGGCCCGTCGCTGGAGGCTTCTACTTCCTGCGCTACCGGCTCAACGCTAGAGTGTGCGGCTTCTTGCGTTTCTTGCGGCGCGGCCTGAGGTTGCAGAATCGTCTCGCGGATCTGCTTCCAATTCGCCCATGCTGCGGCCAGTTCCGACTCACGTTTCTGTTCGCCGGCATCGACCACTGCGGTGTCAGCCCCACTCGATGTAACTACGCTCACAGCTTCCATCGCCCCTGCGGCAGCCGCGAAGGCTTCTTCCTTCGGCTCCGGAGCATCTGCAACGGTGGGAACTTCCTGTTGTGCCACTGCTTCTACTGCTACTGGCTCGCTCGTAGATTCTCGCTGCTGTTCCGTTACTGGCGCGACAACTGCCTCGGTTGCCGCGACCATCTCCTCCGGCTGTTCGACTCTTGCAGGCGCTTCATCCACCGCAGCAGCTTCGGCCACAGCGACACTCGAGCTCGCTCCGAAGTCCGTCGAGGAGCCTCCAGCGGCCATCGCCGCGCGAGCCCCTTCCGCCGCTGCAAATGCCGCATAAGCCTTCTCCATTTCCTGTTCCAGGATGAAGGTCGACTCGTCGGAGGAAACCGAAATCGACTCTGCAACCCATCGCGGTCCCTGAGCGGACCTCGCACTATCGGTTTCTGTACCGGCATGAGCCTCGCGCGAATCGTCGGCGTCGCTGATGTTACCGAGAGCGGCAATAGCGGCCATTACGTCTACGTCCGGTTTCACGCCTTCCTCAGCCGGCTTTGCAACCGCGTCCACAACGGGCTCGTTGGGTACAGACTCGGCTGCTGCCGAAGGCGCAACCACCGGCTCTTCCGCTTTCGACTCTTCGGCCTTTGCGACTTCCACTGTCTCCGTAGTTTCAGCCTTGGCAACCGTTTGTTCTTCTGCCTCGGCCACTGGCTCCCGCTCGGCTTGGTCTTGAAACGCCGATGCGAATGTTGCAGGAATCTCCTGAGCGGAAGTCTCTGGTTCGGTCGAGGGCGCACTCGCCTCCGGCGATTCCGCGGTTCGCATGCCTTCGTTCGCCGATGTATGTTCCTTCACCTCTGCGGATTCGGCTTCACTATCCTTCGCCTTCAGTGCAGCTGCAGCGGCCGTGATCGCAGCAATCTCTTCCGGTGTAATGTCCGCTGGAAGCCCCGCAGGGATTGGACGCTCAAATGCACCCTTGCCAGGATCTTTCAACTCCCGGTCCGGATCGGTCTTGATGCTTCGAGCCGGTTCTGGTTCAGGCTCCGGATCGGAACTTTTCACCGGCGGATGCGGAATGTTCAGGCGATCCTTCCATCCCGTTTCCTTGTCTCCGAAACTATCGGATGAGCTCTGTTCGAGTGCAGCAATCGCCTTCGCAAAGCGGCCCGGCTTGAATGCCTCGGGCTTGGGAACGATCCTGTCTTCGAGCTTGGTGAGGGCGGTCAGGAGTTCACTTGGATCGAATGGCTTGACGATGAACGCGTCAGCGCGTACCCTGCGCGCCTCATCCGGCTTGAACGGCTCAAGCTTCCCCACCGTCAGCAGAATGGGTAATTGTGCCGTTTCCTTGTTCTCCCGAATCCTTTGACAGACCTCCAGGCCCCCATAGCCCGGCATGTATACGTCCAGGACGATGAGATCCGGCTTCAACTCGGCGATCTTCTTCAGCGCCGCTGAACCGTTGTTCACGGTAGTGACTTCATACCCGGCGTCTGTGAGGATTCTTCGCCCCATGTTCTGGGCGGTCACACTATCGTCGGCGAGCAGAATTTTCCTGGCCAAGGATGGTCCTCTGATTCAGGGGGAGATAACGCGAAAGTACCGTGCGCTGACACCTAAGTCAATGAGAATAGGGAAGTAACGTGGTTACGAGCGGACAGTCCCGACTGGGTTACTCTGAGGTGACCAAGGGAAGGGCGGCGGGCTACGCCGCCCTTCTTAAAATGGAATGATCTTCTTGATTCCCTTCTTTTTCTTATGCTTGCTCGATGCCACGGCCGAATCATCGGCTGGCGTCTGGTCGTCGGCAGCCGCCTGATCGCCCGCTTTCGGGTCGGTTGACACTGCCTGCGACGAAGCATCCCCTCCATTTTGGATTTCATTGACCTGTTGCGGTGGCGGCAATGTCTGCCCATCGGTGGGCACGTTCGGCTTCAACTCGTTGGGGTCCGCCGGAACATTAGGTACCAACTCCCCAGGTGCTGGAGGCGCACCAGTTGCAGCTGGCGCCGCCTGTTCGGGCTGCGGGGCCGGAGTGGTGCCGGGCGTAATGGCGTTATCTGGCGCGGGAGGAGTATCTGACCGTGGCGCAGGTTCGTCGGGTGGCGGCGCGCCCGATCCGACTGCTTCGATCGACACAGCGTTGTTGCCGGAGCCGACAGAGGCACCGCGCATCGCCTGCGTGGCCTGGCGCACCACATCCGTCGCGCTCACTGGAGTTGGATCGACCAGTGTGGGATCGCCAACCTTGGCAGCCTGAGTCACGTCGGGGTGCTTACTAAAATTGCCGATCAGCTTGCCGAAGGTGCTGGCCTCATTGCGGCTATCAATTTCAGATTTGTTCAGTGCGACGGCTGCTTTCGTCGGCTTGGGCACGGGCGCATGCAGTGCTTCAAGCCGGGCTTTTGCGTCTTCGGAGCGTTCCATCAGCGGATAACGCGTGAGTATCTTTGAATAGGCGTCTGACGCACGCTTGTTGAAGTCCGCGATCATCGATGCCTTCGCAGCTTCAGGGAGCTGCTTGCGCATCCTCACGGTCTCAGCTTCGCCTTCATAGGACTGGCCGAGAAGGAACAACGCTTCATCCGCTCCGCTGTAGAGCGGGTACTTATCGTTAACAGAACGCAGGCGCGCAATCGCAGCTGGATAAGATCCTCGCATGTAATAGAAGCGTCCTACGCGGAACTCACGTTCGGCAAGGACTTCCTGCACTTCCAGCAGGCGCTGTTTTGCCTCCGGCACCAACTTGCTATCGGGAAACTGCAGGATCAGATTTCGATATTCTTCTTCGGCGCGAACCGCGTGCGTGTAATCGCGATCCGGCTTTTCCATTTGCTGGTAATGGATGTTGGCGATTTTCAGCTGTGCCTCAGCGGCTTCCGGCATGTTCGGGAAGAACGTGATGAAGTCCTTGTATTCGCTTTCCGCCTGAGCAAGAGCTCCAGATCCACCTTCCGCGTACCACGAATCCGCCAGCGACAGCTTGGCGCGCGCAATGTATTCTGAATCCGGGTAGGTATTGATGAGCGTTTGAAGCGTCAACCGCGATACTTCGAAGCGGTTGTGCTTCATGGCATCCATGGCACGGTCGAACAGCACCTTGTCGGGCTGCTTTGATCCCACATCTGCGAGGGGATTGCTTACTTTCTTATTGGTACATGCGACCGACAAGGCCAGCACAACCAAAAGAATCACGATCTGCGAGCGACGAAACATAAGAACCTCAGGAGATAACCTAGAACCCAGCTGCCAGATGACACGGGCTCCCGAATTAGACTTTCTGCAGGGTAGCCTCAGCGGCCGCTTTTAACAGATTTCGAGCGTTAACAGTTGGATCACCCTGACCAAAGACGGCGTTGCCTGCCACCAGAATTTCCGCCCCGGCTTGAACGACTTTGGTTACTGTATCAAGCCCGATGCCGCCATCCACCTCTATACGGAAATTGAGCCGGCGTTCTGCCCTCAAATCGGTCAGCTTGCGTATCTTGTGAAGCGCGCGAGGCAGAAACTTCTGCCCGCCAAAGCCCGGGTTTACCGACATCACCAGTACGTAATCGACGATATCCAACACCTCGCTGAGTGTCTCAACAGGCGTGGCTGGGTTGATCACCACTCCCGCCAGCATGTCATGACCGCGGATCAGATTCAGCGTTCGATCCAGGTGCCGGCAAACTTCCTGATGAACCGAGACCCAGTCCGCGCCCGCATCAGCAAAATCCGGGATGTACTGGTCGGGATTCTCGATCATCAAGTGGCAGTCCAGGGGCAATTCCGTAGACTTCCGTAAAGAGCGCACAACGGGAGGGCCAATCGTGATGTTCGGCACAAAATGCCCGTCCATCACATCGACGTGAATAACGGTGGCGCCACCCTCCGTTGCGCTACGGACCTGGTCCGCGAGGTGCGCGAAATCAGCGGATAAAATTGAAGGCGCTAACTCGATCAAACCTGGGCTCTCCGGTGGGATGTTGAAAATTCTAACACGCGAACGGTCCGGATTCAGCCTGAAAACAGAGTCAAAGCAGGCGATGAATTCACGAATCCGGCGATGGGTCCGAAAAGTCTAATTTGAACAAAGACATGGAAATCCGCGACAAAGATCAGTTTCTGCAATATCTCGACAAGGTTCATCAACGAACCATGCGCGTGGTACATGCGATTCCTCCCGACAAGCTGGAATGGACGTTCCGCGAAGGTAAGTTCACTTTGGGTGATCTATTGCGCCATATAGCGGCCATCGAGCGTTGGATGTTCGCGGAAACGATTCAGGACAAGCCGAGCCGATATTCGGGTTGCAGCAAAGAACTTGCCGATGGCTTCCAACAGGTTGTTGCTTTCATGGAACGGATGCATAGCGAAACGGTGGGGATCATCGCCAAGTTCACCGCGGAGGACTTGAACCGCAAGTGCCACACTCCCGATGGCAAGAGCATTACTGTGTGGAAGTGGCTGCGATCCATGGTAGAGCACGAGATTCATCATCGTGGACAGATTTACACCTATCTTGCGCTTCTAGACGTTCCTACGCCGCCCTTGTACGGGTTGACCTCGGAGCAGGTCAAAGAACGAAGCGCGCAGGACTAACGGCTGCACACCCTGTTTGTCGTTGGAACGGCTTGCGAATAAAATATCCCTCTGATTCATCACGGGAATTCGTGAGTAATGCCAGATACTCTTGAAAAGAACATCTACGTAACTCGTACGGGATTGCCTCTCTTCATTCGTTTTGAATGGCCATTTCGCAAATCAACTTCAGGCGCCGATTTCTGGGTATTGCATGCTGACATTCAGTTGGAAAATTCACCAGCCCTGCACGCGCCTGTGGCAGTGAACTTGTCTGCCACAGTACGAGAGATCATGCCGTCGCTGGAGGAAAAAGATGCGGAAGCTCCAGTGATCAACGCCCTGCGTAAGGAAGTAGATCGCCGACAACTGGAGTTCATGAAATCGGGCAAGCTGGTGCCCGTTCACTTCTCCAGCAGGCACTACGACTTCAAGCGCAATCGCTGGGTCTTCGGTAAGGCGGACGACCAGGAAATCGCGCATGCGATTCAGCGCAAGGTTTTTTGGCAAAGCAAAATTGTCGGAGGGAATGTCTGGCTGGCCGACCCTGCAGAAGCTCTTTACCTGGAAACAACTCCGGAGCATATCCTGGAAATAGCTGGCCCGATGGCGAAAAGCGGTCTATTCACGCTGGAGAAGGGATACGCTCGCGCAAATCAGGCGCTGATGGCAGACAGCGAGAAGTTTCAGGCAGAAATGCAAAACGCGCTGGCGGAACTCGACAAGAAACACGCCTTCGAAAGAGGCTAATCCCCTCTATTCTCGTTTCATCGCGTCAATCAATTGAAACAGCTGGCTCCGATCCACGACTTCGACGAAGGGTTTGCCTTGCGTCTTGTTGCTGACCACGTAGATCGTCGGAGTGTGTTCAATTCCGACCTGTACTCCTAGATCCTTATCCGCCTTAATCTGAGCTGCCAGCTTTCCCTGCGGGTCGACTACAAAGGGCAAGTCGACCTTGTGGTCCGCTGCAAACTTCTCCGAGAAGCTACGTAGATTCTGCGGCGTGATCTCCGGCTGGTGCTCGAAGATATAGTCGCGGTATTGATTGCCGAGCTCCTTCGAAATCGTGTCGAAGTAACGTGCATTGGTTGCCGCTTCCATCGACCAGCTATGGAACGGCAGAGGGAAATCATGGCGCACGACCGGAATCTTATAGGTCTTCGAAGCTTGCTCTACCAAAGGTGCCGCGCGACGGCAATCGGGACATTGCAGATCTTCAAACACCACGAGGGCAACTTGTGACCCCTTGGGTGGCTTGAGAGCCGTAGGCGGCGCCTGAGCAATGCTCAACGAACTGATCACCATAATCGCGAGGAGAGCGAGTAGTTTCTTCATAGGCTTTTAGATGCGGGTAGCAGGAGTGTTTGTACCCGATGATCGTGAATCTATGGTAACCGATCCGAGCGCCGCCGTCTCGGCAACATTGTGCGCAGCCTGTCGCCGGCCCTAAAGCAGGGTCAACTGCCGGCGTTCGAGAGCCAGCAATTTCTCTTTGATCGGAAGGCCCCCACCGTAGCCGGTAAGTTTTCCGTTGCTTCCGATCACACGATGGCAGGGAATAATGATGGGAATCGGATTGGACCCATTTGCCAGCCCCACAGCACGCGATGCGTTTGGATTCCCAATACGCTTCGCCAGTTCGCCATAAGAGATTGTTTCTCCATACGGAATATCGCACAGGTGCTGCCAGACTTTCTGTTGGAACTCCGTACCCGCAGGAGACAAGGGCAGATCGAAGGAATCCAGCTTCCCGGCAAAATAAAATTCCAGCTGCCGAATAACGTCGCCTAGCGCGCGCCGATTTTCAATCCAGCCTGGCTCTGGTGCAGCGGGGCGGTTGTTCCGGGGGAAATCGATACGCCTCAGTCCTTTTTCGTCTGCTACGAGGAGAAGTGCACCGATAGGCGAATCCAAGTACGCATAGAAAAGAGTTTCAGCTTTTGTTGATCTGCGACTGCTCACGCTGTTCTTAACCTCGCATAGGTTTTGATTGATTGTTGAGGATCATTTTCTTTCCAATCGGAGATGTGCTGTGGACACTGCCAGAGGTAAAGAGCGGCATAGGCCCGCCAAGGACGCCATGCCTGCGAACGTCGCTCGAGCTCTCGCGGAGTGCGTATTTGTGACGCGTGCAGCAGGCCCAGGTCACTTGCCGGAAAAGCATCTGGCTCTCCCAATGCCCGCATGGCGACGTACTGGGCTGTCCAATCGCCGATACCTGGCACTCTACAGAATTCCTTAAGAAATTCGTCGGCGTTTGCCACCCCGGAAAACGTGAGCCTCTTGTCAGTAATGGCTTGGGCCAATGCACGCAAACAGTTCGCCCGCGAGCGCGGAATACCGATCCGCTGCAGATCGGAGTGAGCCATCTTCTCAGGCGTTGGAAATAAGTGTGTAAGTCCATTAGGTAGGTCAACAGCTACCCCAAACGCGCGCGCCAGCCTTCCTGTGAGGGTCGTCGCCCCCTTGACGGTCACCTGTTGCCCAAGGATGGCGCGAACCGCGAGCTCAAA
>DATBFG010000017.1:0-36610 GCA_036558645.1 Terriglobales bacterium | reverse complement strand
GTTCGCCATGGCTGTCCGCCAACCGGTCGGCGTCTGCGGCATGATCACGCCGTGGAACTTCCCGATGGCAATCCCGTCATGGAAGCTCCTACCCGCCATCGTCTGCGGCAACACATGCGTGATTAAACCGGCGCAGGACACCCCGCTCTCGACCTTCAACCTGGTTCGCACCTTGAGCGATGCCGGCGTTCCTAAAGGCGTCATCAATATCGTTGCGGGGTTTGGCTCGTCCGTGGGCACGCCTCTGACCGAGCACAAAGATGTCCGTGCCATCTCGCTGACCGGGTCAAGTGAAGTTGGCCGCATCGTAGGTACAACCGCCGCCAAAAGCTTCAAGCACTGTTCGCTTGAGTTGGGCGGAAAGAATCCCATGATCGTTCTCGATGACGCCAACCTCGATCTCGCGATCGAAGGCGGCCTTTGGGGCGCATTCGGTACCACGGGACAACGCTGCACCGCCACCAGCCGCATCATCGTGCAGAAGGGCGTTTACTCGGAGTTCGTCGAGCGTTATGTGGACCGCGCAAAGGCTATCAAAGTAGGCAATGGCCTCGACGAAACAGCAGAGATGGGACCGGCGGTCAACGCAAACCAGCTCAAGACAGACCTGAATTACGTAGACATCGGAAAGGCCGAAGGCGCCAAGTTGAAGTGCGGTGGGCACGTCCTCGACAAGGGTGACTACCAGTACGGATACTTCATGGAGCCGACCGTATTCGTCGACGTCGATCCCAAGATGCGAATTGCGCAGGAGGAGATCTTCGGCCCGGTAGTGTCCATCATTCCTTGCGACAACCTGCAGCACGCGGTGGAGATAGCAAATAACATCGAGTACGGACTTTCGTCCGCGCTATACACGAAGGACGTGAACCGCGCCTTTGCTGCCATGCGCGACCTCGAGGCGGGCATTACCTATATCAATGCCCCGACGATCGGAGCCGAAGTTCACTTGCCTTTTGGCGGGGTGAAGGCCACAGGAAATGGCCATCGCGAGGGAGGCATCGGCGCAATCGACTTCTACACCGAGTGGAAGGCCGTTTACGTGGATTACTCCGACAAGCTTCAGAAGGCGCAGATCGATCGGCCGGAATAGCAGTCGTCAGGCTTCAGTCGTCAGCCAAGAACTTAACAGAAGTGTCCATCAGAGCCGTTTTGCTCGGGTGAACACTTTTGTTTTGACCCTGGCCTTCCTGGTTTACTCAATCTTTTCGGGGTGCGCCTTCTCCCATGCGCGCATGTTCCTTCTCGACTGGTCGATAAGCCGGATGTAGTTGTCTTTAGTCACCTGGCGCGTGAGTGCGGGGCCTATTTCTTTCCAGAGCGGATCCCACACCGTGTAACTGCCCTTCACCGAGTCCCATTCAGCCGTGGCTCCCCGGTCACTACCGTATAGAAAGCGGTCCGGATACTTGCGGATGAGATCGGCCGTCATCTTCAGGTGTTGGGGGTTGTCAATGATATATGGCGCGATCACCGGCCCCCATGATAGGTCGATGTAAACGTGTCCGAAAGCAGGGTCACCCAACATTTCGTCCAGATACCTCCAGTGGTCCGGGTACGGCAACACTCCCCTGCCATTGCCCATAAAGTGGGCCCAAATCATTGGCGCATTCGGGTGCCGCTTCAGAAACGCCTTGAAGGCCTCCAGATATTGGGGCTTAGCCGTCACGCCCTGAAAAATCATGCTGGCCCCGGGATCGCTCCGTAGCGCGAGGTTGTATGGAGTGTCGTGGTCACAGTGCACGATGGCAACCGCCCCCATCTCCCCGATCACGTCAAAGATTGCGTCAATGGACGGACTGTACAGACTGGGCGGTCCCCCGGCAATCTTCTCGGAGAACTCCTGCTTCTTGAAGATGATCTCGCCAAATCCACTCCACACACCGGGATAGAGCAGAACCATCTTTTTGATGTAGTCTCCCGCACGCGCGTCCTTCAGATTGAATGCACTCATCATCGGATCAACTCGGGTTCGGTCGTTTTCAGGCAAGGCCAGGTACTTGTGCGCCACAATAACGTCCTGGATGGGGTTGAAGTACATCGCCTGCCCATCGGTCTGGGTGTAATAGACGGGCGCAAAGTCGCGATCCACGAGCGGATCATGCGCCACAGTCACCGGCAAACCCATGATCGTGCTGCGGCAAACATGCTGGTCCATCATCTGCAGTACTTGAGATAGAGGTGGCCCATCGGCGATGAAATTCTGGATGTGAAAGTGGATGTCGTTGTATAGACACTCGGCGCTGCCTTGCGCGGTCGCCAGCGTCGGATTGAAGCTGAGGGCAAGCAGCACGGTTAGCGCTATAAGGAAACTGCTCCTGATTCGCATGGTCGTTTGCACACTCCTCCACTTTGAATATCGGAAATGGGGAGAAAAAGACGACAGGGTGGGGCATTCAGGCTGAGTGACAATGGAGGTGGGCGAACCGGGCTAATCGTTGTGCGTTATATCGCCAGACGGGACCAGCCTCTTGGGATAGAGTAATTTAATGTCTTTCATCTTATTCCCACGTTCATCGAGAACATGCAATTCCCATGAGATCTCTTTTCGAATAGCGTTGGGAGGAACTTCGATTTTCACCTCGTAGAAATCAGCCATTACTTGATAAAGCCTCTGGAGCGCAGTTTTCAGTCGTTCACGGCTGGCAGAAGACGAGTCGACATCAAGATTGACGATCGTTCCACCAGTTATCTCCGTGAGAGATGCCAATAATGCTGCTCCTTGTCGATCTTCCTCCGATTCAGGAGTTAGTTTTCCTTGCGTATAGAAGGCAAATAACCTGATCCCATTTGCCAGTAATTTTTTCTCCAGTGAGCCGACGTGCAATTTGCTGTAATTATCTCCCCCGTCAGAAATCAGATAGATCGCATCGCCGGGTTCGGATCTCTGAAAGAGCCCAGCTGCATAATCAATTGAATCCAACAACGCAGTAGTACCCTTGCCAGGAGGCAGATGAGTCAATTTATTGATGATCTCTGAGGGTGAGTGTGTGAAATCCAATGAGTCAATAATTCGGCCAGAGAATAATACGAGCGCAATGCGCGGTTTCACAGGCTGCACCGATACGGCAAAATTACCCGCCACAACCCGAGCTAGCTCTGCGCTTTTTTCGGCGCTGCCACTGAGATCAAGCAGGATGACTACGCGGCGGGACGACATGCTGCGCGTGGCTGAGACGATTCTTAGGGTCTGTTTGTGGAAGCCAGCTTGGAAAGAACTCGGCGTCAAGGCGGGAACGATGTTTCCATCGTGATCTTGTACGCTTACAACGATGCTTCGCTCTTGGGAGTCTAGCGCTGTCGCTGAATACCCAACCAGCGATAAAAACAGTAGAAAGCCGGACGAGAACACCTTAACTAACGGGTTTAGCCGTGCTCCGTGGTTGCACGCACTTTTCAAGTCGGGCCGAGAGTAGCACAGCGTCCTGTACTTGGCTATCATGTGCATAAGATCTTCGGATCGGTAGAGCGCTCCGAAATGGAATGAGCCAAACATATATGCCATTAACTCAAACCCGCGAAATCACCGCCGCCAGCCGTCTGGAAAATGTTCGCTATGCAATCCGTGATCTTGCTTGCGTTGCCGCCGAAGTCGGTAAGCAGGGGCACACAATCCTGCCGCTGAACATTGGCGACCCGATCAACTTTGATTTCGCGACGCCGCCGCATTTGATCGAGGCCGTTTACAAGGCCATGAAGGATGGCAAGAACGGCTATGCGCCGTCCTCCGGGATTCCCACGGCGATCGAGGCCATTCGTGCGGAAGCCGCTCGCAAGGGTATCACCAACATCCAAGACATTTTCGTTACTACGGGCGTGAGTGAGAGCGTTGAGCTATGCATGACTGCGCTGCTCAATCCTGGCGAAGATCTGCTGACGCCAAGCCCCGACTATCCGCTTTATTCCGCCGTACTCGCTAAGCTCGACATCCCTCTGAACACGTACGATCTAAATGAGGACGATGGCTGGCAGCCGGACTTGGATGACATTAAGCGCAAGCTGACGCCGCGCACACGCGGTATCGTGCTAATCAATCCTAATAACCCGACGGGGGCAGTCTGCACGCGCCGCATGCTCGAAGACATTGCTGAACTGGCGCGTCGTCACAATCTCGTGCTCTTCGCCGACGAAATTTACGACAAGCTGATTCTCGACAATGACGAGCACATTTCGCTAGCGTCGGTCGCGCCGGACGTGCCGGTCGTAACTTTCGGAGGCTTGTCAAAGAACTACCTCGCTCCAGGCTGGCGAATCGGGTGGACAATCGTTAGCGGAGATGCCTCCGGACTGAAGCCCTACGTTGAAGGAATCAACAAATTACTTCGTGCCCGCCTGTGCGCGAACCACCCCGAACAGTACGCAATTCCTGCCGCGCTGAATGGGCCGCAGGATCATCTTGCCGACGTCCGCCGAAAACTGCGCAGTCGACGGGACCTCACCGTGAACTGGTGCAACTCCACGCCTCGCGTGAGTTGCGTCTCGCCAAGAGGCGCCTTCTACGCATATCCACGTATCGATATTCCCGAGGGCGACGACATTTTCGTGAAAGAACTTCTCTTGCAGAAACACGTGCTGGTTGTGCACGGCTCCGGCTTCGGTCAACGCCCCGGAACTAAACACTTCCGCATCGTCTTTCTGCCGGACGAAGCCACGCTCACGAAGGCCTACGCCAACATCAGCGACTTCATGCGGGAGAGATACGGACGTCCTTGACTTAGCGCCCTTGGCGTTCCTGCGGTAAATTGTTTTTGGGGTAAATTGTTTCCAGCGTGATTGACATCCACTGTCATCTCCTCCCTGAAGTCGACGACGGACCTAAGTCCTGGGACGTGTCTCTCGAAATGTGCCGCATGGCGGCGGCCGACGGCATTGAGCACATCGTAACGACTCCTCACGCCAACGATCGATTCCATTACGACCGCGAGTATCTTTCAGGACTCGTGACGCGCCTGCAAGGTGAGAATGGCGGTTCGCCGCGTGTGAGCCTCGGATGCGATTTTCACCTCTCGTACGACAATATGCAGGACGCGCTCATGCGTCCGGACTATTACGCCATTCAGGGGACGCCCTACATGTTGGCGGAGCCCAGCAACTACAGCATCCCGCCGCAGATCGATGAGTTTTTCGGAGCACTGGCGACGAAGGGCTACACTCCCATCATCACGCATCCCGAGAGGAATCCGATCCTGCAGAAGAATCCGGAAAGAGTTTTGCAATGGATCGAACTGGGTTGCGCAGTGCAGGTTACGGCGGGCGTAATAACGGGATCCTGGGGAGATCGGGCGTGGCGCGCCGCAAAATGGTTATTCGAGCGCGATGCGGTTCACATTATCGCCAGTGATGCCCACGACACCAAGCATCGTGTGCCAAATCTCTCGCACGCTCGCGATGCCGCCGAGGAATTTTGCGACCCGACCATTGCCAAACGGCTGGTGGACGATAATCCGAGGGCCGTGATCAACGGCCAACCGCTTCCCTATTTTCCCAACCCGGTGATGAAGTAACAGCTTTCACCCACTGTTTAGTTATTGGGGTAGCCCCTGCTGAGGCAAATGCTACTGCGGCGGAGGCACTACAAGATCAAGCGTGATGGGGCGCCGCCGACCCGATTCAGGAGAAATAGAAAGCGGGGGCCAGAAACGCTCGCCTTCACCATCCATGTTTTCATGGTCAATAATGATTTCAGCAACATCCAACGCGAGTACATGTTGGATCATAAGGGAATAGGAGGGTTCGCCGGACACGTACAGAGGATCGATCTCGACAGTTTGTTTACTTTTCCTCACGTCTTGAATGATGTCATAAATGCTTCTTATCCGTCCTTTGGCGACCAGGCGCAGGATCTTGTAATCGCCGGTTTCATTTAGAAAACGGAGAAGATCACGGTCCTCTTTCCCCAGAGTTCTCTTCTGGTCCGGCGGTGTGAACAACAACACGGCTCGAAATCCACAACGAGAAGGCGGAAACAAAGCCAGGACTGGATGAGACGACCGCCCGTCGTTGTACTCGTCTACTGCAGCTTCTATCGTGACGACCTGATTAGTAAACCGGTGAGGATTTGCGAATACCATGCAAGAAGCAGAAGCCGTGATTTCTGGATGTGCAGGAACCTGCCCCCAGCACGAGACAATTAAGAGGAAAGAAACGCTCGCCAGGGTTCTCATCAGCTATCCTGACCTGGAATATAGCGCTCTCAGATGGTAACTACAACTTTCCGTATATGGGCCCCACAACGCGCCATTGAGCATGAGTCGAATAGTTAGATATCTGTGTTGAGCCAACTGAATTGGGGTGCCAAGTTGGACCCTAGCCGGAGCCCCAAAAATTCAGCTATCTCCTGCTCACTCCCGGACTCCTGCTTACGTCCTACTAATCGGCAATCCTGAGGCTCACAGCGCGGAAGCCAAAGACTCACTTTGATTGCGCCGGTGATGCCAAGGAACAGCGTTGGCGGAAAGGAACATCGTGAGCGAAAGCTTGATGAATTCGTCGGCAGTCATGGTTTTGGTGGCTATTCCCCGTGAGGTGAGCTGGTGTTATCTCGTCTTTGGAGTGGTTCTTGCCATCGGGATGGTCGCTATTTTCCTTCGTGGCGCCTGGCAGACGGCACGAGGAATCGACAAGCTGATGCTCTTCGGGCCGATTTTCTACGCGGCACCGCTAGCGGCTTTCGGCACGGAACATTTCACGCTGACCAAGATCATCGCCTCGCTCATACCGGCTTGGATTCCGTGGCATATATTCTTGGCGTACTTCATAGGCACCTGTTTTATCTTGGCCGGTCTCAGCCTGGTTACGGGGATCCAGGCGCGTGTCTCGGCGAGTTTGCTCGCGCTGACGTTTTTCCTTTTCGTAGTGCTGATGGACATTCCGGGTTGGTTGCGCAATCCGGGCAATCGGATCGCGATGGCCCTTGTTTTACGCGAATTGTCCTTCAGTGCCGGTGCCCTGGCTCTGGCAGTTCGGCTGAGCGAGGATTGGCCGAAGCGCGGTAGGCATATTGCTCTGACATTTGCACGATGCTCCATTGCGATTGGCGTGCTGTTTTACAGCGTCGAGCAATTCATGCACGCCGATCATGTTCCCGGGATTCCGCTGGAGATGGTGACTCCGCAGTGGGTCTTCGGGCATGCGGTCTGGACCTACCTGGTGGCTGTGGTGTACCTGGTCGCAGGTCCGCTCTTGCTGGCCGGCAAGAAGACGCGGGCCACTGCGACGTGTATCGGTGTAACCGTGCTTTTCGTTGAGTTGGTCGTCTATGTACCGATCGCAGTCGTAGGGCGCGCCAGCCTCGAGAGCTTCAATTACCTGGCCGATACACTCATGTATTGCGGCACGGTTCTCTTGCTTGCGGGCGCCATGCCGCGCGAAGAGGAGCTGGAATCGGCTGCTCTGCAATCTTCCGAAACCGGAGTCGAGGTTCCCCTGCGGTAGTGCCTCAGGAGATCGCACCCTCACAAACCGCTAGTTGAGCGCTTACCGAGCAGCTTATTGGTCACCGCTGCGGCGAAGATTTCGCAGAGTCAATGCGGCCGCGGCAAGTCCTAGAACGGCGAAGACCAGAACACAGGTGGTCCAAACTGGATATAGCTGACGAGGCGGAGCAAAGGACGTCGTCAGAAAGAAAAATGGATTCACGTACATCGACGCGCGGACATGCAGCGGAAGACCAAGCCAACTCGCTGCGGTCGCCTTGCGTGCGGCCACATCCAATTCCATGAAAATAAAGAAAATGATTGCTGTCACCACGCTGATGGCAACTACGGTGGCGTAGCTGACTGCCGTGGCGTGAATGCTTCGCCGGAACACAGATGACCAATACAGACCAATGGAACTCACGCAGGTGAGAATGATGAGGGTCGTCAGCGTGGCCGTAAAGACCTCCCAGGGACCGATACCGCCAAAGGCAAAGGCCAAACTCAACACCGGCAAGCTTGTGATCAAAAGCAGCAGAACAAACAGTAACGAGGACGCGAATTTTCCCCACCAGATCTGACCCGGCGTGAGTAAAGAAGTAAGCAAACCTGACAGAGTACGCTGCTCTTTTTCAATCGTGATCGCACCGGCACTAAATATTGGGGCCATGAGCAATAAGAGCGCCAGCTGCGAATAGGCTAGCGTCAAAAACAACGCCACACCGACAGTAGAACCCTGGATATTGGCGAGTTGGCTTTCGGATGTAGCCAGAAAATACGCAACGCTTACGACTGCGCCCAGGATCAGCAAGTAGATCGACGGCAGTAACCAGCCTCGACGCTCACGCATTCGTTGCCGAAATTCCTTGCGGATCATCGGATTCATGAATGTTTCTCCCCAAAGGCAAGGCGGTAGCGTTCCTCCAAGCCAAGAGCACGATGATCGAAGCGAAGGACCTTCACGCCGCCGATCACGAGGGCATGCAACAAGGCCGCAATTTGGTCATCCGGGCCTGCAATTTCCGCGACTAGACGATTGCCGCTGAATTCCAACAGGCGCACGGCAGACTCACCCTTCAGAATATTCGCCGCAGGAGTTCCATCGCCTATGACTTCAATCTCGTAAATTCGCGCTGGCGGTTGCGGCACGCGGAGCTGGATAACGGAGTGTCCGTCGGCGTCAGTAGCGTTTCGTCCAGCTCCGATTAACGCGACCTGCGTGCAAATGTCTTCCAGATCACTGAGGATATGTGAGGAGATAAGGATCGTGATTCCCTCGGCCTGCAACCGCTTGAGTTGTTCCCTGAGTTCAATCCGCGCCATCGGATCTAACCCGGTAGCAGGTTCATCGAGCAGCAGAACCTTGGGGCCGTGAAGAAGCGTTTTCGCGAGCACGAGTCGTTGCTTCATTCCAAGAGAAAGCTGTTCCACCGAGTCGTGACTGCGAGCGGTCAGACCGGACCTTTCGAGAGCACTGTCGACGGCATCCCGATGATTGCTCCGTCTGAGGTGGAACGCATCTGCAAAAAAATCGAGGAACTCGCGAACGCTCATGTCCTGGTAGACGCCGGGTTGATCCGGCATGTAGCCGACTAAACGCTTTACTTCGCGACCGTGCGTGGTCACATCCAGCCCATCAATTCGCGCCGTGCCGTTCTCAGGCGTCAACAGAGTCGAGAGCACTTTCATTAGAGTGGTCTTGCCAGCACCGTTTGGCCCAACCAGGCCAAACAGTTCCCCGGCCTCGACGTGGAGTGTGAAGCGATCGAGCGCGTGTATCCCGTTAAAGGATTTGCCGATCTGGTCCACCGCAATCATGGCTGCTCCATGTTCACCACGATGAGTGAATGCACTTGCCTTTGATGAGGGATATCTAAGGTTACTGGCAACGCTGGGCCATCGCTAAAACCCACAAAGATTGGGTTGCCAGTGGCCAACCAACCCGCATTGGCCAGTTCTTGCAGGCTCGATTTCTCCGGCAACACGCTCGAAAAGGCTGGACCGTTAGGTCTGGTAACGGAGCTGGGCTTTATTGCTCCCAAGTCGACTTCCTGACCGGGTGCTAGTGCAGGCAATTCGTAAAATAAATTGGTACGGTAGTCCAGATAGGCAGCTTCACTGAAGTGCTGTCCAGTGTCATTGCGCAGCCGACCGGGCGCAACAAAACGGACAGTTCCAGGGAATTGATGCAGGCCTTCCAGGTTCATATCCCTAAAAGACCACTTTAGAAGCGACAGCCCCAACTGGCGTGGCGGGCCTAGCTGGACGTCATAGCGCTCAGACCTTGGTGGAGCTTCGCGGTTCATCTCTGACCAGATCTGGCTGTTGGTAGGGGAAGACGAAGAGTTGGAGTACACGAATACTGCGGGGTCAGCCACAGAAATCATTATGTCTCGGCGAGTAGGCGCCGAGACGCGCAAGCTATATTTCGCCGCGGCCAGAGCACTGCCGTCATCCAGAAAATAAGTGCCCAGGTTATCCAGTCGAAATTCTTTGGGACGTTTGCGGGCACTCGAAAAATAAAAGCCGGCCGCAAACAAGAGCGCGAGGCCGCACATGGTAAGCCAGCCATACTCCAGCCGGCGCAGGCGTCGCAAAATCCAGAAATTCAAGGGCCCAAGAACGACTATGTACATTGCCAGCCAAAATAGCACCCATCCGAGCCGAGGAAAGTCAAAGCTAGCCGCGTACCGGCGAAGAAGAAATGAGGTTTCGTCCAAATACCAAGTTCCACGGTTCCCACGACGAGCGTCATCCAGATTGGAGCCGGTAAAGATAGCACCCAGGGCGTCAGAACTGAGTCCCGTGACACGAAAGAGGGTTCCTCGCCCTACGCGCTCGCCGGTCAACGTTGACGAGCTTTTCTGATAAGCAGAAAGAAACGACGTATTTGCAATCTGATCCTGTATGAGAACGAGACGGCCACCGGTGCGTAGAAAACCTTCCAGGGCATCTCGCTGCTGGGAGGTAAAACTTGCGATTGGCGCCGCCAATACCACTGTCCTCGCTGCAGAATAGGCCCACCAATTCTCCCGAGGCTCATCCATCACTTCAAACGCAAGCTCGCGATTTTTTTGAGCTCGCTCTTCTATCGTGCCACTGAACTGTATCTGTGACTGGACGTTCTTGCATACCTCTTGGTTGGTACACACCAGCACAACCAAGGACGACGAGCGTAACCCGAGTTGCTCGCGACTATCGACGGCGAAAACCGATCCCCCTATCGAGGCTTCAACTTTGAGCTTCGTTGTCTCATATGGAATCAGAACTGGAACTTCAAATTCTCGTTGCTCGCCCCCGTTCAACGTAAGATCGCTGGTAACTGTGCTTAAGACGTTCTCTTTATTACCAGCTGCTATTTGCAGGTGGATTGCTTGTGATCGGGGCGACGGATTGTGAAGGGCGATCTCCACGACCGAGGGCGTCCCCGTGTAGCCATGTAAACCAACATCTTTGATTTGTAAGTTAGCATCAGCAACTAAAGGAGTGATTAACGCGAATAGGAGATAGATACGCAGCCCCAAGCGTCTCATCGTTGTTAGTAGCCTTGTACACACACCCCGAGGAAATGGCAAGTTACGTAAAGTAGACACCAAGGGCAGGAGTTTCGTTCTGGGCAAAGTCACTTAAGACGAGTCAGGTCGTGTGGCGGGTATAGCTTCCAGATTGCGAGGCGGTTTTACTTCTGCGGCGCCGGCGTGGTAGCTGCTGCGTCGTCCTTTGCAGCCGCTGGGCCCGCGAGCGGGGCCGTAGTCATCGCACTCTCGGGGTTCAACAGGTGTTGATGGTCGGGGCCAAGTCCGAGCTTGATCAGGGCACGCGAATCGGGAATCACCTTGCTTTGCCAGCCATTATCCGACTGGAACTTTTCCATAGCCTTCTGGCTGTTCTGATCCCACTTTCCCGAGGCATTGCCCTGTAAATAGCCGTCACGAATCAAGGCTTCCTGAATTTCACGCGCTCGGGCCGAGTCGATATTCTGCTGGCCGCGCTTGCGCGAGGTATGCGTTTTCTTGCTCTTGTGCTTGGTTGCAGAAGAGGAGCTTTTCGTCTTTTTTGCGCTCGTGCTACCCGAAGTTTTCGTGCTTGCCGTATTCGCGCTAAGAGTGCCGACCATGAGCACGAGTGCGCATGCAATGTGCAACCACGAAGATGTTCGCTTGGGGCCCGAAATCAAAGTTCGCTTCTCCACCAGCCCACCGGCTGGAAATATGCCACTCCGTAAGATGCCCGGAATGGGAATCGTGCCTACTCGGAACCGGCACAGTGTATATGATGCGCTGACGCATGGGGCTATGCCAGTCCCGGTAGTACGCACTACAGGTTACGGAAGTGTACCCGCCAGGAAGGTAGTTCCCGGCTGACCGCCACGCTGACGCACGAGGAACACTACATCCTGGCCGCTGCGAAGCTCGCTCGAAATACGCCGGAAGTCCTCTTCACTGTTTACGGGTTGCTTGTTGATTTCCAAGACAACGTCGCCACGAGCCAGGCCAATGTCCTCGGCAAAAGATCCCTGCTTCACTTCTTGCACGATAATGCCACGGCCGGAGGGGACACCCAGTCTGTCTGCCATTTCTGGGGTCAGAGCGCGGACGGTAACGCCCAACTTGCTCTCTTTCGGACCCTCGTCCCCGGCGCTCTGATCTTCGTCCCCAAGGCGAGCCGCAAACAATTTGGCACGATCGGCGACAACAACCGTGTTCTCCTGCTTCTTACCGTTGCGCATGATGCCCAATGTCGCCTTGGTTCCAGGTTTGCGGCTGGCGATATCGGCGACAAGTTCATCGCCATTCTTCACTGCCTTGCCATCCACGGAAACCACCGTGTCGCCAACCTTCAGCCCACCCTGCTCTGCCGGGCTGCCCGGAACTACGTTGGCGATGGTGACGCCTGAGTTCACTCCATACACGCGGGCGATGGCAGGATTTTCCTGCTGCTGAAATTCGATACCAATCGATCCGCGAGAAACCCTGTGATCAGGCCCAATCAGCTGGTTGTAAACCTGCATGACCGTGTTCGATGGCAAAGCGAATCCGACGCCTGCGTAGGAGCTGGTTTCGGTCAAAATGGCCGTGTTAATGCCGATCACTTCCCCGCTGAGGTTCACGAGCGGCCCTCCGGAGTTGCCGGGATTGATAGCGGCATCCGTCTGGATGAAAGATTGGAATTGACGATTGGGCACGATATTCCGCCCCGTGGCAGAGACAATACCCGCCGTCACCGTAGCGTTCAGACCAAAGGGACTGCCCACGGCGAGAACCCAATCTCCTACCTGCATGCTCTCGGAATTTCCGAGCTTTGCGGTAGGCAAGGGCTTACTTAGATCGATCTTGATCACGGCCAGATCGGTTTCCTGGTCCGTGCCGACAACCTTGGCGTCGTGCTGAACACCCGGTGGGTCATCCTGCAACTTGACCTGAATGCGGTCGGCCTTCTCGACCACGTGCCGATTGGTCACGATGTAACCCTTGGGATCAACGATCACGCCAGAGCCCAGCGATCTTTCCCGAATGGCGCCCGGGTTGCCCCCGCCCTGGCCACCTTGTCCCCCAAAGAAGCGATCGAAGAAATCGTCAAATGGAGATTGCTGGTCGTCATCTGGACCACCCGGTGTTTGACCACCACGACGGCGGTGGGGACTCTTGATGGTCGATTCTGTGTTGATGTTGACGACACTAGGCTCAAGCTGTTTGGCAATCTGGGAGAACTGATTCGAGAGTTGCTGCGGCGATGGGACGGTCAGAGGAGTGGCATCGGCGGAGGAGTTCTTTTTTGCTTCCTGTCCCTTAACTCCGTAAGAAACGACGGTCCCGATCAGAATCCCAACTGCGAGGGTCACCAGAATCGTCACGGTATAAGCAAGGCGGTGCGCCCTCAAACGTCCCCAAAATGCGCTGCTGCGCAATTCCATACAGCAAGTCCTCCGCAATACCTAATTTCTTAGGATTATACCTTCTCGCTAACCTCAGGAAAAACGTCCAAGGCCTTCACCCGATTAGACGTAATACCACCATAAAATGTTGCAGTGCAAAGACCTATTTACAAATGGTAATCTCGAATCTTGGCTGCCAAGAACACGTTTCAGGCGTGAAAACGTGTTGAGCACTTGATTGCCGGTCAAAGAAAGCAGTCAGTTTGGAGTCGATCTACTTCGATTCATAGACCGTCTTCCCGCCCACGATGGTTCGCAATACCCGAGTACCAAGAACCTTGTCGGGAGCGATAGCCGTGAGGTCGCGATCAAGAACAACCAGGTCAGCAAGCATCCCAGGCGCAAGGGTTCCCTTCTCTTTCTCTCCGAACTCGGCAAATGCTGCACCGGTTGTGTAGGCTGCGATGGCCTGGTCGATGGTGAGCTTCTGCTCGGGGAAGTACTCGCGCTTTCCGTCTTCGCTTTTGCGCGTCACCGCAGCGTAGAGTCCCCGGAAAGGCGTCACGGGTTCAACTGGATAATCTGTTCCAAACGCCAGAGTTACGCCTTTGTTCAACATCCCTGCCCACGCGTAGGACATCGCGGCCCGCTGCTTTCCGATCCGGCTTTCGGCCCAATTCATGTCGGTCAGAAGGTGATTGGGCTGCATGGAGGCGATTACTTTCAACTCTTTAAATTTTGTGACCTGTGCCGGCGAGGTGACTTGGGCGTGCTCGATGCGCAAGCGGAAGTCGTCACCTCCATTGGGGGCGTGGACGGTCTTGCTCCGTGCATCCTTCTCAGCTTCAGCGAAGGCGTCGAGAGCCATCTGGACACCTCGGTCACCAATGGCGTGGAATCCCATCTGAAATCCGGCTTCGATGCGATCCTTTGTCATCTGCGTCAGCCTGGGCTGATCGTATTGAGGAAGGCCGAAATTGTCGGGGTCGTCAGCGTAAGGAGCGAGCAGGGCAGCCGTACGGGAACCCAGAGATCCATCCATAAATCCCTTCAACATGCCGATGTGCAACATGCTGTCATGCGGTGGGTGAGCTGATCGGTGCGATTGCAGGACGTCGACCGAATCGTTGAAGTTCAGCCACTCACTGATGCGCGCAGTAAGCTTTCCCTCATTTTCGAGTTCCTCGTAGACGAGAAAGTCTTCCCATGACGAGTTGTCTTGTGCCGAGGTGACCCCCCATTGAGCCAAGTCGCGAAGCGCAGCCTGCACTGCTTGACGATGTTGCTCGTGTGTAGGGCTGGGAATGACCGCACGAACAGCATCGCGGGCGCTTTCACGCAGAATTCCTGTTGGCTTGCCCGTCCCATCTCGATCGATCTTGCCGCCTTCTGGATCTTTGCTGGCAATGGTCACACTCGCCAGTTGCAGGGCGCGGGTGTTCGCGACTGCGATGTGACCATCTACGCGGTCGAGAAACACAGGATGGTCGCTTGTCACCTCATCAATGTCCCAACGGCTGGGCATCTCCTTGACTGGCCACAGGGTATGATCCCAACCGCCGCCTACGATCCATTCTCCGGGAGCAGCTGTCGCCACGCGGGCACGAACCCGATCGCGAAAATCGGTTAGCGACTTCGTTCCCGACAAATCCACCGAGTTCTTCTGGAAGCCGGCGGAGGCCAAGTGAAGATGGGCATCGTTGAATCCCGGCATAACGAAATGCCCGGCCAAATCGACGACCTTGGTGTCAGGTCCCTTGAGTTTGAGGACTTCGGCGTCGTCCCCTATAGCCATGATGCGCTCGCCTCGCATCGCGAGAGCCTTGGCCCGCTTGACCTCGTGGAATGAGGCGCCGACGGCGATGCCTGTATAGATATTTCCGTGGACAAGAATGACGTCAGCTTTTGGACTATCGGGTTGGTTCTGGGCCTGCATAACAGAAATCGTGCACAACAGAAAAACCCATGCTTTCAGTTTCATGCACTCACTCCGGCAAGCGCGAGCAAGGTTAGAAGAATGCGCTTGAGTCCCAATTCACGTCCGCCACAGTCAAACCATTCCTGCAGCGTGTGCGCCCCTCCACCTGTGCCGCCGCCACCGATCGCGATAGCTTCGCGTCCCATCGATAAAGGAATGTTCGCATCGGTGGAGGCGCGCTGGACCTGGGCAACATTTCCGAGGTGAGCGTCCACTGCGCGAACCACCTGGAGAATCCGAGCAGAGGGGCTTAGCTCTCCGGCAGGACGATTTCCGATTACAACAACTTCAGAACTCAGTCCATACGGACGCCGCTGCGATAATCCTCGAGCCTCAACAGCCTGTGTTTCTTCATCGACGGCGTACTCGAGCGAGAGCCGCAAAGCCTTCTCAATACGTTCTATCTCCGATGTGGACGTCGAGCGGATATCCACGCGCATGCTGGCAGATTCGGGAATGGAATTAACCGATGTCCCGCCGCGAATCACGCCGACGTTAAAAGTGGTTTTGGGTGACGCAGGCACAGGTGTTTGCGTGAAAGTATGAATAGCCCGGGCCAGGACGAGGATTGGGTTAGGTGCACCGAAGTCACTCCAGGAGTGTCCTCCAGGCCCACGCACGATGACCTCAAAACGGCGGCTGCCGAGAGCTTCAGCAACGATGGTATCGGCGCCGGCGCCATCGAGGATTAGACTTTGACTGATGGACGCATTCCAGTTTGCGTCTGCAAAGATACGACGCATACCGCGGAGATCGCCTTCGCCTTCTTCTCCAACATTTCCGATGAACAACAAGGGCAGCGCGTGTCGAATCCGCACCGAGCGAAATAGGGAGGCGATCGCCAACATCGCTGTGACGCCAGCGCCATTATCCGAGACGCCCGGACCGTAGATGCGCCCCCCCTGCTGGCGAATGTTCAGAGGGGTTCCGGCAGGGAAAACGGTGTCAATGTGTGCGCTCAAAGAAACGAAGGTCCGGCCGTGGCCGGGATGCACTCCAAAGACATTCCCCAAGTCGTCGCTTCGTACATCATCAAGACCTATCTCTCGGAACTTCGCCAGGAGCCAACTTGTACGCGCCGATTCTCCGAATGGTGGCGCAGGAATGCGCGCCAACTCCATCTGCCATTGGGCAAACTGGGGTTCCTGCGCGCGCAACCAGTTAAACGCTGAACGAACTTCCGGGTACGCCGCGAGGCGGGCGATTTCCTGTTGGACCGTAGGGACGTCTTCCATCATTCGCGAGCGCTGGCCGGAAACCATTGAGGTTGTCATCTTACATCCTGTGGGCGTGGCAGGGGTTAGCAAGATTTGAACTGCCGTCGACACGAAGGGAGGTAACAGTTACGCACGCAAGCCCGTGTATGCCCTGCCATGAACCGCAATAGCGGTGCAGCTGTCCCAGATAAATTCGCGCAGCCGCTATCTTTCCACTACTCTGCCCCGTCTCAACCCATAACGCTGCCTATGGCCAACTTCGATCTCAAGGTTAATGGCGTTGTTCATCGAGTAGAAGCTGATTCGGAGATGCCGCTTCTCTGGGTGCTGCGCGATTTCCTTCAGTTGACTGGAACGAAGTACGGATGTGGCATGGGCGTGTGCGGCGCTTGCACGGTGCACGAAAACAGCATTCCAGTGCGCTCATGCCAAACGACCCTCAAGCAGACACCGGGTAAAGAGTATGTGACCATCGAGGGCCTTTCCCGCAGGGGCGACCACCCGTGCCAGAAAGCCTGGATCGAAGAGGACGTCTCGCAATGCGGATACTGCCAAGGGGGCATGATCATGCAAGCCGCGGCATTGATTCGCGGCAAGCAGAATGTGACCGACCAGGAAATCGATACAGCGCTGTCTGATCATGTCTGCCGCTGCGGAACTTATACCCGGATGCGTCGCGCTATCCACCTCGCAGCCCGGGAGGCAGCGCGGCCATGAGAAGCAGGCGCGCATTCCTGAAACAGAGCACACTCGCCAGCGCTGGGCTTTTTCTTGCGATCGAGGTACCGAAGACGTTTGCCACGTCGAGTACCACTCCCTTCGAGCCGAACGCGTACATCACCATCACTTCCGACAACATCGTCCGACTGTGGATCACCCGCTCGGAGATGGGTCAAGGCGTTCGTACCACTCTTCCGATGATATTGGTGGAGGAACTCGAGGCCGACTTGTCCCAGGTGCGCCTGGAACAAGCCATGCCCGGTGGCAAGTTCAAGGGCATCCGGCTACGCACCAGCGGGAGCGGCAGCACAGTAGGCACCTATTCCGCATTGCGCAAAGCCGGAGCTACCGCGCGAGAAATGTTGATCTCCGCCGCTGCTCAGAAGTGGAAGGTCTCGCCGGCAAGCTGCCGCGCAGAGAGAGGGTCCGTCTATCACACAGCAACTGGCCGGAAAATGAGCTATGGCGCTCTGACCGAATTGGCAGCCCAGCAACCAGTACCAGATAAGCCCCTCCTGAAAGATCGCAAGACCTACAAGCTGATTGGCACACCGACCAAACGCAGCGACAGCCAGGCGATCGTAACCGGTGAGGCGAAATTCGGTCTCGATATGCGTGTCAACGGAATGCTGTACGCCGTGATGGAACGCTGCCCCTATTTTGGGGGAAGGCTGGCAAGCTTCGATGCCTCCAAAACGAAGGCAGTTCCCGGAGTGCGGAACGTCATAGCGATCGAATCCGGCATCGCCCCGGGAGTCGCCGTCGTAGCCGATCACACTTGGGCAGCTATGCGCGGGCGCGAGTCTCTGCAGATTCAGTGGAACCGCGGTTCCAATTCCGACTTTGATTCTGAACGATTTTTCGAACAAATGAACGCAGCAATTGACCAACCGAGTGGCGCGTACTTCGTTCGTAACGACGGCGACGCCACTGCTGCACTCGCGTCTGCAACGACGCGGCACGAAGCTACCTACCGATTCCCTTTCCAGGCTCACGCACCCTTGGAAACAATGAACTGCATCGCCGATGTGCGCCAGGAATCATGCGAGGTATGGGTTTCCACTCAGGCCCCGGAAGCGGCGCAAACCGAAGCAGCAAAGCTCTTGGGCCTTTCGCCCGAGGCTGTCAAGGTTCACGTGAGTCTGCTCGGCGGTGGCTTTGGGCGTCGACTGCAAGTAGATTACGTCAGGGACACTGTCGAACTCTCGCGAGCCATCGGCAAGCCGGTGCAGTTGGTCTGGACTCGAAGCGACGACATGAAATTTGGGTTCTTCCATCCCAATGACGTGCAGCACATCACGGGCGCGCTCGATGCGCTCGGTCGACCCGTTGCGTGGCTGCAGCGCTCGATTGGCTCTGATCTCTCCACTTTGGGATTACCCAATGAGGAAGCTCGAAAGAATCCAAAGCTCTACTCTGATGATGGCCTTCCCTGGGGATCGTTTGATAACCCATACAACTTTCCCAACCTCAAAGCCGACTTCATCCCGGTGAATTCCCCCGTGCCAACCGGTCCCTGGAGAGCGGTGTTCTACCCTCCAACCGTTTTCGCCCGCGAGTCCTTTCTCGACGAGCTGGCCCACGCCTCGGGACAAGATCCCCTGGAGTTCCGTCTGCACTTACTCGCTCCCGGCGATGTCCTCACACTTGGAGACGCTCGCGTCGATCGTGGCCGACTGAAATCCGTGCTGCAACTCGCGGCCGAAAAAGCAGGATGGAAGACTGCATTGCCGCAGTCCACCGACCGCGCCTGGGGCCGCGGTATCGCCTGCAACGTGTATGACTCCGACTGCTACATCGCGCAGGTAGCGGAAGTATCCGTGGGCAAAAAAGAACAAGACATTCGAGTGCACCGCGTAGTGTGCGCAGTTGATTGCGGGCTGGTCATCAACCCTGCCGGGCTGGAAGGACAATCTGAAAGTGGCATCATCTGGGGGCTATCAGCCACTCTGCACGGCAAAATCGACTTCAAGAATGGAACCGCGGTGCAGGAAAACTACAACGATTTCGATGTCGTCCGAATGAACGAGTCACCAACGGTGGAGACCTACATCGTTCCTTCCGAGCGCGATCCCGGAGGCTTCGGCGAAACTGCGGTCCCACCCATCGCCCCAGCCGTAGCGAATGCTATTTTTGCTGCAGTAGGAAAACGCGTTCGCGACTTGCCCATTACGCCCGAAAACCTTAGAGCGTAAGACCCTTCAGCTTCGACTTTCTTACTCCAGATAGGAATAGAAGGAAGAACTAGCCTCAAATTTAAGACGTCGCCCGCACTGCCTGAACGCAATTCAGCACTTCCTCTTCGGTGAGCGTATGGTCGGACGACTTGGCGCGATGGTATATGCGATCCACTACATCATCGCTCGCTGGAATTCCGTGACGTTCCAGCCAGAATAGGACATTCGATTTCCCGCTCATCGGGCCGATGTCGATCACCTGCTCCATTCCGAAGACATGGGACGGAACTCCAGAGTAGACGGTATTGGCTAGTTCAAGGTCGTTCTTCTTGTAAGCCTTGATCACGGCCGCGGCGTGAACACCGGTTGCAGTACGAAATGCATCTTCGCCAACAACCGGATAATTCGCCGGAATGGGAACCCGAGTCGCCTTCGAAACCGTTTCGCAATACTGCTTGAGTTTGGTGAGGTCCTGGTCAGCCCAAGGCGGCACACCCATGAGTTTCAAGTTCACCAGCATTTGATCCATCTGTGTATTGCCGACCCGCTCTCCGATTCCGATCGCCGTAGCGTGGACACAATCTGCACCTGCGACGAGAGCTGCCATTGAATTTGCGATAGCGAGGCCACGATCGCAGTGTCCATGCCAGTCAACCCGAATCTTCTCGCCCGAGGGTTTCACGACTTCGTCCAGAATGAAACGAACGAGCGCAAACGTGCCCATGGGGGTGGCGTGACCGGCAGTGTCGCAGATCACGATTGCCCGCGCGCCGCAGTCGATTGCGGTCTTGTATAACCGCTTCACCATCTCCGGATCGCACCTGGTCGTATCTTCTGTCACGTACATGACCCGCAGGCCAAGCGAGACGGCAAACTTTACAGCCTTCTCAGTTGTCTGGAGCAGAAAGTCATCGGTCCAGCCTTCGGTGTAGCGGCGAATGGGACTGGAGCCCAGGAAGGTAGCGGCCTCAATATCAAGCCCTGTGCGCTGCACGATTTCGGCAACCGGCCGAATGTCGTTCTCATGTGTGCGAGCCGCACAGTTTCCCTCAATCTTCATTTTGTGATTAACGATCTCGCGAGCCAGCGCTTCGACGTGCTCGACAGCGCGAGGACCAGCACCCGGAAGACCCAGGTCAAGCGAATGAATGCCCAGAGATTCCATCAGGTGAAGAATGGAGATCTTTTCTTCAATCGAGGGGTCGCGAACGGAGGGCGATTGCAGACCGTCCCGCAGAGTTTCATCGTTGAGCAACACGCGGCCCATGGGCTTCAGCGAAGCCGGATGAATACGATTCCAGTCGTATATGAGTTCAGAAGTTTTCACCGATGGCGAATCCCCACATCTGCCGGACTAAAGCGGAACACGAACGCGGCTCGACTATCTCTCCTTGCCCGGAATGGTCAGGCCAAAAATCGAAGTCGTTCCCTTCCCCGCCACATTGAGAGCAGCATCCTCCGGGTTCGGGAGATACAAAGTCTTGCAGTGTTCGCAACGATAGACTTCGGCGTCAGGGCCCCACGCCTTCTCCGCATCGCCGCACTCTTGCTCAACAACGTCGTCGGTGTAGAACCAGCGCTTAAGGTGTCCCCCACAGAACTTGCCTTTCTCGTTCTTCTCGTTGCAGGAACGCTGGCCGGGCTTCTTGATCTTGACTTTGTGATGGGGAAGCTGCGCCACGGATGCTGCCGCGTCGGTAGTTGCCAAGAAGTCTCCTCGTCGCTGCGGCTGAAGCCGCGGAATCGGCTGCTGAAGCTATTTTAGCTGAAGGCGGGTCGTGGATGCGAAAGATCAGATTTTCTTCGAGCGGATTAGAACGCTAGCCGAGCGAAGTGCACCGGAGAGTTTTGTGCGAACGCGTCGCGCGAACTGCATGTCGACGAACCCTTCCATCTGCCGTGTAAAGGTCTCGCCGTAACCATACCACCAGACCTTCTTCATCTTGGGCAAGCGGTCCACAGCGACGTATTTGATGCGGGCCATTTCTTCAAGGCCGAAGCGTCCGTGAGTTCGACCGATGCCGCTCGACTTCACGCCTCCGTGCGGCGCCTCGCTGATGCCGAAGCAGGAAACCATGTCGTTGATCATCACCGTACCCGCCTGGATCTTGTGGGCCAGGCGCAGCCCGCGTTCCCGATTGCTGGTCCAGACGCTGGCGGATAGTCCGAACTCGGAATTATTCGCAAGCTGGATCGCTTCCTCCTCGCTGTCGAAAGGAGCGACGGGCAGCAGTGGACCGAAGGTCTCTTCCTGGATGACCCGCATTTGAGGCGTGACATCGGCGAGTATAGTCGGCGCGTAGAAATTCGGCCCGAGGTCGGTTAGGCGAACGCCGCCTTGCAAAATGCGTGCGCCACGCTCTACGGCATCTTCAACCTGTAACTCAACGGTTCGTAACTGTCGCTCGTGGATGAGCGGTCCGACATCAGTATCGGGGTTCATGCCGTTGCCGACGCGGAGGCGCTTCGTTTTCTCGACACAGGCATCCACAAATTTTTCGTAGAGACTGCGATGAACGTAGCAGCGTTCGACCGAAAGACAGGCCTGGCCCGCGTTGACAAAAGCTCCCCATACGGCGCCGCTCGAGGCGACGTCGATGTCAGCATCGTCGAGGACAAGCATGGGGTCCTTGCCTCCGAGTTCGAGTACCACAGGCAACAAGCGAGCGGCAGCCAACTGAGCGATACGCTTGCCGGTAGCGACGCTCCCGGTAAAAATCAGCTTGTCAATCGAGGAGGCAATGAGCGCGGCTCCGGTTGCACCATCGCCGGGAATCACCTGAAACACGTCCTTTGGCACGCCCGCGTTATGGAGAAGCGTCGCGAGTTCGAAGGCAACCGATGGAGTGAGTTCCGAAGGCTTCAAGACAACCGCATTTCCAGCAACCAGTGCAGCCAGGCTCTCTGTAGCGGGGATCGAGAACGGATAGTTCCAGGGCGAAATGATGCCGACTACGCCATACGGCTCGCGGACGATGCGGCCGTCCTTGGTCTTCATGGCGACATTTCCGTGAGGCACGGGCTGGTCGCGGAGAAGGCTCTGGGATTGCTCAATATAAAAGCGAGTTGCGTCGAGTACCACCATCACTTCCGTGAGAAGCGCCTCCACGTATGGCTTCCCAACTTCACGAGTAATCAGGCGAGCGACGTCGCTCTTTCGCTCGTGTAAAAGTCTTTGAAACGAGTGGAGGATCTCGATCCGTCGAGAAAGTGGCTGCTGATTCCACCGGACCTGAGCCGCGGAAGCGCGCTCCACTGCAGCGTGGACCTCCTGCTCGGATCCACAATTGAATTCGCCGATGACCTCCCCAGTGGCGGGGTTTACTGATGCCACTTTACGCACGGCAATGCTGAGATCAGTAGCCATCTGTGATCAGTCTAGAACAGAAGATTATTTGCGCCGCTGGAAAGTGAAGTCGTCGACGAGGGTCCAATTCCCATCCTGGATGTGTTCGTCGTTGCGGACGTAGAACTCATCGGGTCCGCGCCGTTCGATAGTTTGCCGCAACTCGCAATCGACACCCAGCATGGTCAGCTTGCCAGTGAATGTGATGCTGTTGCCCGTGAAACCATCCGACTGGAGCACACCGTAGACGCCATCTACAAAAGTCATCATCCAACGCGCGCTAAAGGGGTCGAACGTGAGATGGGGCCGTTCCCTCCCGCTCGGACCAGTAATGCAAATGCGAGTTTCGTCGTCGCAAAGTGTGTAGGTGTACTGGTAGGTGTCAGTGTACTCGGGCGTGGTTGGCGTGGCACGGACATGATTCACGGCGTCCCAGTTGCCGATGAGCCAACGAAACTCCGCCATCTTCTGCTTGCGGGCAGTACCGAATTCGGAGACGACGGTGGGGTTGAAAACACCCGCCTTTTTCTGCGGATCGAAAATCATGAAGCCGCGAGCAAACAGCAATTGGAAGAGGAGCATAGGAGCAGGATAACGACTGAACAACTTCCAAAGCAGAAAGTACTTTACATTACAGAGTCGCCCTGTTACGCTTGCCTGTCTGGCACCCTCGTCAGCCAAATTTCTTGGAAGGAATTATGGATCTTCACCGATCGGCACAAGAGAACGATTCGCGCGAACGATTGAGCTATGCGTTCCACTCTGGCGGATGGAGGATGCTTGCGTCACTATGGAGGTTCGTGGTCCGATCGACGCAGACAAGGATCGTACCGAGTGAGGAAAGCGCCCCTGAGGATTTTTTAAAGTCAGCGCAGCGAACCCGAAAGCGGCAAAGCCCGAAGTTCAAATTCCCCGCCTACGAGCTCTATGATCGCTAATTTCCTCAGTCAGACTACGTAATGCTGACTTCGGTGTACGTCCCATACACCTCGCGCAGTGCTTCGCAAATCTCGCCGACCGTCGCATAGGCGCGGACTGCATCGATGATGAAAGGCATCGTGTTGACAGGCGAGATGTTGCCGTTCCCGGCCTGCGGTTCCTGAGCGGCGGCCTTTTTCAAAGCTTCCAGGGATCTCTTGACTTCGTCGTTGGACCGGGTGGCGCGGAGCTTTTGCAGCTTAGCGGTTTGTGCTCGGGCGACGCTCTCATCGATGTAGAGAATATTTGGCGGCTCTTCTTCGATCGCGAACTCGTTCACGCCGACGACGATTTTTTCGTTGGCTTCCACAGCGCGTTGATACTGGTAGGCTGACTCAGCGATTTCCTTCTGCGGGTATCCGCGCTCGATGGCCTTGACCATCCCGCCCATAGCGTCGAGCTTTCCGAAGTAGTCGAAGGCCCCGTTTTCCATCTGAAGCGTGAGATTCTCGAGAAAATAAGATCCGCCCAGCGGGTCGACGGTGTGGGCTACGCCGGATTCGTAGGCGATGATCTGCTGGGTGCGCAAGGCGATGCGGGCCGCTTCTTCCGTGGGCAGCGCAAGCGCTTCGTCGTACGAATCGCAATGCAGAGACTGTGTTCCGCCAAGAACCGCGGCCAGGGCCTGAAGTGCGACGCGCGCAATGTTATTCATTGGTTGCTGAGCCGGCAGCGAAACGCCTGCTGTCTGCGTATGAAACCGCAACAGCCAGGTACGCTGGCTCTTGGCGTGAAAACGATCTTTGGTCAGTCGATACCAGATTTTGCGCGCTGCGCGGTACTTAGCAATCTCTTCAAAGAAGTCATTGTGCGCATTGAAAAAGAAGCTCAACCTCGGGCCGAACTCATCGATCTGCAGACCGCGGCGCAAAGCCCATTCCACGTACTCAACGCCGTCATAAACCGTGAATGCCAGTTCCTGTAAAGCCGTGGATCCGGCTTCCCGGATGTGATATCCGCTGATGGAAATCGAGTTGAACTTCGGCGTGAACTTGGAGCCGAATTCGAAAGTATCGACAACCAGGCGCATCGAGGGCGCAGGGGGATAGATGTATTCCTTCTGCGCAATGTATTCCTTGAGGATGTCGTTCTGAATCGTGCCGGAAATTTTCTTCCAATCTGCTCCTTGCTTCTCGGCAACCACGAGGTACATCGCCCACAGCACTGATGCCGGAGAGTTGATCGTCATCGAGACCGTAGTTTTCTCGAGATCGATGCCGCTGAAGAGGATTTCCATATCTTCGAGCGAATCGATCGCGACGCCGCACTTCCCGACCTCTCCTTCGCTGGCCGGGTGATCGGAGTCGTAACCCATCAGCGTGGGAAGATCGAAGGCCACGGATAGGCCGCCGCCGCCATGCTCGAGCAAATACTTGTAACGCTGATTCGTTTCCTCGGGCGATGCGAAGCCCGAGAATTGGCGCATGGTGAAAAGTTTTCCACGATAGCCGGTGGCGTGAATCCCGCGCGTGAACGGCGACTGACCCGGGTAGCCGAGGTATTGATCGTAGCTCCAGTCTTCGGGAAGGTCGGCTTGTGTGTACAACCGGCGAACCGGAATACCGGAGAGGCTAGTGAAGCGGGCATGGCCATTCTCGTCTTTGTTGATGCCCGTGAGTGAGCCAATGGGCTTTTCCGGGGATTTCTCCAGAGTCGGGCCCAGGGTCTTTTCGGCCCAGGCGGTTTCGCTGTCCGACGGATGGCGGTTCTCAAATACGTCTGAAATTGGACTTTCAGCTACAACAGGCTTCTGAGTCTTCTGCTCCGGCATGCTCACCCCGTTGCATCTATGATAAGGCAATTGTGGAGTTCCAGCGAAACGAATACCGCAAGCATCGGTACAGGTGAGTTACGCTCGGTCAGTTGATTGGCGATATAGTTCCCAAACTTTTGCGTATTTCCACGAAACATAGACTGCGTGGTAGATATGCAGTTGCAACCCTTCGCGGCCATCTAAGAATCCGAGGCGGAAAAAGTAGTTATAGAAAAACGTAAATGCTGGACGAAGGACTATGTCCACGAAACTGAATCCCTTGTACCCCTTGTCAACTGCCATCTGCGCGCCGAGGGTGGAGTATTCGTTCATGTGCCGGACATAGTCGGAAAGGGTCGGATAAGAGTGGTGGAGAATTGCGCCATGGAAACTTCTTGTGATCCCGTTCTTGATCTTTACGTCTTCATGAACGGCACGGTCTTCGAAGCGTCCTGCACACTTTCGAAAAAGTCGCAGCTTGGGATCTGGCCAAAAGCCTCCGTGCTTGATCCATCGCCCTAGAAAGTGATTCTTGCGCGGCATCCAATAGCCGACAGGCGAGGTGGAATTGGCGCGTACTCGCGCTTCTTCTGAGCCCCCATCATCGTCAATGACTCGCCCGATCTCGTCCGCCAGAGGAGGCTCAAGCTCCTCATCGCCATCCAGGCTAAGAATCCATTCGCCCTGCGCTTTTTCAATTGCGGAGTTTTTCTGTGCTGCGTAACCCTTCCAGGATTCGCAGTACACCTTCGCACCAAGGGAATTGGCGATCTCTCGCGTGCGATCGGTTGACCCGTCGTCAACGATGATGACCTCCCCGCGTCCGTCCTGCACGAGTGACCGAACACTGTTGAGCGTTCGGGCGATGTTCGCTTCTTCATTTCTGGTGATGATGACGACGGAGATCAGCACGTTGAGAGAATAAATGTGGCAAAAGACGCTGGCTAGTGATTTGGGTGGTCGTTGCCAATCGACGCTAGCCAAAAAAGAAACCCTGCCAGTCGTGGACTGACAGGGTTTGGCTGGGCTCGCTGCGAAGCTACTGGTTTGCTTGTGGCGGCTGGGCTTGCGGTGGTTCAGCCTGTGGCGTCTGCGTTCCGGGCGCGGGAGGCTGATTCAACGGCGATTTCGGTGGCACATCCTGCCGCGGGGCAGCGTAAGGCACACTCGGGAGCTTCGTCACCTCACCGCTGATGGCGTCGGACAACAAGATGCCATTATTGGTAAGCGTCAGGCCGGTAGACCGATCGAGTTCCACACGGGCCTTTTCATAGGCTGCCTTGGCATTCACCAGATTCGATTGTGCCTGGGTAAGGTCGCGCTGGTTCTGCAGCACAAGCGTCGTGGTAGAGGCGCCCAGCGCATACTTTTTCTGTTCTGCATCCAACGACTGTTTACCAAGTTCAACCGCGGCTTGCGCGGCCTCGACGCTAGCACGGTTCTGCTGCACGGCAAATTGCGCGTTGCGCACCTCGATACGTATCTGATTCTCTAGCTGCTGCAGACGCATTTGTGCCTGCCGGTATTCCAACTCGGCGCGTACTTGGTTTGCCTGAGCAGCGCGGTTGCGTAATGGAATGTTCAACTGCACTCCCGCACCTTTGTCGGGAGAGCTTGAGTCGAACAACTGGCCCCAGGTGCCACCAAGGCTCGTTCGTGCCAAATCCGGAGGTACGCAGAACGACTCAGGATCAGAGTTCGGGCCGCAGACTCTGGCCGACGGGTTGCGATCACCTCCAAGGCCGGTCCCGCCGTAATAAGCGAACAAAGACAACGAAGGCAATAACGCGTTCCGCGCAGATTTGCTGTTCAGGTCGCGGTTGGCAAGATCGATTCGCGACTGGGCAAGCTCGGCTCGATGACTGAGCGCATCGTTAATGAGGTCCTGCACCGGAACAACCGGCTCGTTGGCCGGGACTTGCATTGTGGATGTTGGGATGACCTCCGCTTCGGCAAGCTGAGGATCCACCAGGGTTCGGCTGAGCGCGTTCTTAATCAAAAGCTGTTGCAATTCGAGCTGAGTCTGCGCCACGATCAACGCTTGCTGATCCGTGGCAACCACACTCTGAGCGCGAACGACTTCTATCGGAGCAAGCGTTCCGATCTGCACCTGCTTCTTGTTGTCCTCCAGCGTCTTCTGGGCTAACGCAAGCGAATCCTGCTGCACCTTGACATTCTCGTAGGCGCTCACGAGATCCCAATAAATGTTCTCGATCTGTCCCACCGAGGTGATGATCTGCAGACGGAATGCAATGTCAGAAATCTCCCGGTTGTTTTTGGCGATGCGGATGAATCGCGTGTTGGGAAGGAACCCAAAGCCCTGGAGCAACGGCTGTGAAATAGTAAAGTGAAAATTGGAATTCAGCGTCGGACTGAGGGTAGTGAACGGTGAGTTGGTGGTGATGCGATTGTTGTTAAACCCAAGTGTCAAGTTCGTTCCCGTATGGAATCCCTGGGAATAAGTGACATCTGCGGTCGAGGTGTTCTGGTTGATGATTGGAACGCCAGAAAAGGCGCTCGAACTAGGCGTATTGTTGCGATCAATTTGCAGCGTGCCGGTGATGACTGGATCAAACGAGGGCACGGTGGAGCCCACGCCTAGGGTCGAAGTTACGAGTCCGGCAGTTCCTGAACCGGCGCCACCTGCGCCCGCCGTCGTGCCACCAGCACCGCCACCCTGCGATCCCGTGGTCGAAAATCCGCCGACACTAACACCACCGCCAGGAGTTCCCTGCACGACGCCGGTGTTTACGCCTCGTGTTGCCTGGCCGGCATTGGCCAGCATGATATCGGTATCGGCAATCGGCAAGTTGTATCGTGCGATTGCGATGTCCAGGTTGTTTTCGAGGGCAATCGCGATTGCGTCATCAAGTGAAATCATCAGTTTGCCGTTCACCAGGAGTTGCTGGACCCGCGAAGTATTCGACAAAACCGGCGGTGCCACTTTTCTGCTCTGATAAGGCGCAATTGGATTGAAAAAATGGGAACGGGGCTTTGAGTAGTCGGTGAAAACAGCCGACGACGAAGATGGCTGAGCCGAAGGGGCCGAAGGCATGGGCGTCGCGGGTGTTTGTGTGTTTTGGGTGTCGGCTGACCCTTGAGCCAGTCCTGACACAGGCAACAGGCAAAGCATCGCCAGAGTTGCCACCGCACCTACACACTTATTCAAACGAGGGAAATGCATTCGCTCATCTCCATGTATTAAGACTCTTGTCTTGAAAGGCTTACAGGACCTCATGATCTACCAAACTAGTACGTAAATCGCATTCCCCGGGTTCACTCTTCTTTTCAGAATGCCGAGAAAGAAGCTCACCAGATATTTCTAAACGGGAAGTGAAATAGTATAGCTGACCTGAACCATGGCATTCGCGCCAAGAACACCGCTCACCGAGTAAAAGTTCGTAAATACGCGAGGTGTTAGATGTGGACTTTACGGTCAAGGACTTAGGGAATTTCTTTGCGTAACCTTAAACTGACACTCGCCTACGACGGTACAGACTTCAGCGGCTGGCAAGTTCAACCGAATACGCTCACCGTTCAGGGCACGCTGGCCTCGGCTATTGGACGCGTAACCGGGGAAAAGGTTTTGCCGCAGGGCTCTGGGCGAACCGATGCCGGAGTGCATGCAAGAGAACAGATCGCGACGTTCTCGACCGCGTCGAGCATTCCAGCAGCAAACCTCGCCGTCGCGTTGAACGACGTTCTACCTTCCTCGATCCGAGTGCTTTCGGTTGTAGAAGTGTCTCCGGATTTTCATGCAAGAAGGTCTGCCTCGGCAAAAACTTATCAATATTGCATCTATCGCAGCCGTATTTGCTCGCCATTCCGGGCTAGATACGTGTGGCACTATCCGTATCCGTTGGACGAGAAGGCCATGCAGACGGCGGCACGTCTGGTGGTGGGCGAGCATGACTTCACATCATTTGCGGCTGTGGATCCAGAGCGTGGGAAAGAGGGCGAGATTGCCAGCAGTGTGCGGCGTATTTTCCATTCGGAATGGCTGCGGCACGACGACGAGTTTAACTACACCGTCCGTGGGAACGGATTTCTTCACCACATGGTTCGGAACCTGGTTGGAACCTTTCTTTTGGTGGGAAAAGGCACGTTGCAGGCGAAGGATATTACTCGAATCCTCGACGCGCGCGATCGGTCTTCGGCTGGGGCTACGGCACCGGCCTCGGGATTGTTTCTGGTTGGAGTGGAGTACGGTGATAAGACGGCTGGTTGATTGCGATAAGCCCGCACAGGTAGCGAAGTGCGAAACAAGGCCTTTCTGGCTGCTTGCTTCTAGCGCCTAGCAAGTCTGAAGTGGGACATTAAGACTTTTGCTAGACTGTGTCCGCTTGGGTACACGTCGACAATTTCTAACTCAGTGCGCCGGAGCGGCGGCAGGCATCGCGATGCTACAAGACCTTGGTTTCGCGGAGGCCCGTCCCGACGTGCACTTTCCGACCGAGCCTCGACAACGGATTGCGGTGGCCTCCTACCCATTTAGAGAATTCATCCCTGGACCCGACCATAATCCGTCAGCTCGAACCGTGGAACTGAAAGACTTTGCCGCGCACGTGGCAGAGAAGTTCGATGTTCACCGTATCGAGCCATGGAGTGCACATTTTTCCTCGACTGAGACGAAGCATCTCGAAGAGATTCGTAAAGGAATTGAGAAGGCGAAGAGCGGAGTTGCGAATATCGCGGTGGATGGTGAACACAGTCAATATGCAACCGACCGGGCAGAGCGGCAGCAGGCGATCGATTTAGGCAAGAAGTGGGTTGATGTCGCAGTCGTCATCGGTTCTCCCAGCATCCGCACGAATATACCCGAAGCTAAAGATTCCCAGCCTGACCTGGATCGTGCTGCAGACAGCTTGCGGGAGGTCGTGGACTACTCGTCCAGGAAGAACGTGGTGGTCCATCTGGAGAACGACAATCCGGCCAGCGAAGATCCGTTCTTTCTGGTGAAGCTGGTTGAGAAAGTGAACAGCCCATGGCTGCATCCACTACCGGATTTCGGCAATTCATTAGCACACCGCGACGCGAATTATGCCTACCGAGGCATCCAAGCCCTTTTTGACCATGCTTACGGAATTTGCCATGTGAAGAAGCGCGAGCGGTCGGACACTGGCGCTATGGTGGAAGTAGACATGGCAAGGACATTTGGAATCCTTAAGGCAAGCCGCTACCGCGGGTATCTGTCGATGGAATTTGACAGCGCGGGCGACGTCTATCAAGGGACGAACGAGCTGATTCAAGACACCCTTCGCTATCTCTCACCTAAAAATTGAGAAACCTATTCGCAGAAGGAGAGTCAAACCTTCTATGCGCAAGGCCATCAATCACCTGAAGAAATCCGACCCCGTTCTATGCGCAATTATCGATCGCGTAGGGTCTTTCCGTATGAACTATGACGAACCGGCGTTCGCCAGCCTGGCGGAGGCCATTGTCTATCAGCAACTGCACGGCAAAGCAGCAGCAACGATCTTCAAGCGACTGACAGATCTTACGGGGTTACCGCTGAAGCCCGAAGGCATTCTCAAGCTGAGCGAGGCTCAGATGCGCGGGGTTGGCCTTTCGAAACAAAAGCTCAGCTACCTGCGGGATTTAGCTTCGAAGGCACAGAGCGGAGAGGTCGACTTTGCGAGCTTGCCTGATCTTGACGACCTCGATGTGGTTAGGGAGCTGACGAAGATCAAGGGCATTGGTGTGTGGACGGCGCACATGTTCCTCATGTTTTCGCTGCGGCGCCCGAATGTTCTGCCAACTGGCGACCTGGGGATACAGATGGCAATTCGAAAGCACTATCGGAAACGCAAGATCCCAAAACCGGCACAGATGGAAAAAATTGCGAAGTGCTGGGAACCGTACCGGAGTGTGGCGTGCTGGTATTTATGGCGAAGCATGGATGTCAAGACATTGTGAGGGATTTCAGAAGGCGGATTTCAGAAATGCAGGATTAATGAGTCATTGCAGAAGTCAGATTCAGAATGCAGAATCATAAAACGTAATGCTTACACAATTCTGGAATCTGAATCTTCAATCGATCCTGTTGTGACAATTCTGCATTCTCGCTTCTTATTTCTGACCTTACTGCCTGACAATTCTGCAATCTAAGATCTCAAAATCTGAATTCTTCTTTCACCAATCCTGCAATCCGAAGATCGTACAATTCTTGAACTTGTTCTCGCCCATTTCTGCATTCTTACCTTTGACTCCTGACTTTGGTTTCTGACTTTCCCCTCGGCTTTGTGGTTAAATTAGGTATGCCGACTGAGGCCAAAATTCGCGTACTGGTGGCAAAACCTGGCTTGGATGGCCACGATCGTGGCGCGAAAGTCATCGCCCGAGCCCTGCGGGACGCTGGCATGGAAGTCATTTATACCGGTTTGCGCCAGACGCCGGAGATGGTAGTTAGCGCTGCCCTGCAAGAGGACGTGAATGTCATCGGCCTCTCGATTCTTTCCGGCGCACACAATGCCATCGTTCCCCGCGTCATGGATCTGCTCAAGCAGAAGAAGATGGATGATGTACTGGTCGTCGTGGGCGGCATCATTCCTGACCAGGATGTGGATTTTCTGAAGAAGGCGGGTGTCGCCGCAATCTTTCAACCTGGTACAGCGATGGATGATATCGTGCAATTCATCCGTGCCAACATTAAGCCGCGCGGCGTTCCGGCAGCGGGCTGATGGCGTCTGATCGTCGACTGGAACTCCTGAAGAAAACCCCCGGTCCTTCTCCCTGGTACTGGAAGATCTTCCCCTCACTTCACGGCCATTCGGGCCAACACTTCACTTGGACCTATCACGGCAGTGAAGGCGAGCTGGCGTACCTTGTGACACTTGGTTTGGATCAAGAGCCTTCTACCGCCCGCCTGGCCTTGAACACTCTCTGTACACCGTTTGTGATTGGCGAGAATCGGCTTGGCATCTGGTGTCCCGAGCCGGGGAAGCTGCGAATTTTGTGCTTTGAACTGGACCGCTTAGGAGGCTTTTCGTTCGCGGAAATCGTCGGATGGTTCAAGCAATCCAGTGAGAAGGTTTATGCGGTCACCGAGCCTGAGGCCGAGTTCGAGTTGAGCCTTCGGTTGCAGCCTGGCATGCAGCCCATTGAGGTGCCGGAGGCTTTTCGCGAAGTCGATGAGTTGCTTCTGGTGGGCTCGCGGGCAACGAAGACGCGGGACGAAGCAGCGGCAAACATCTACGTGTTGTACCCACAGGCAGGCCTAGTGGAAGTAGTACCACAGCACTGGTTCACCGCAAAGGAATTTGACGTCGGGCGGCAATGGATTGCTCGCGTAGTACGCGATCCGGCGTCGCATCGTCTGCTCGCCGAGGGAGTTCGGATCGGTAGCTTCGAACTCACTACAGACGGAACTGAATTGAATGACTGGATCGAGAAGCTGGCGTGAGCGCCGAATTCAGCGTCGAAGAACGGGACGGAGTCATCATACTCACGCTGGTTTCAAACGACACAATGAACCGGCTGACGCGAAGCAAAGTTAACGCCCTCACCGGGTGCATTCGTGATTTCAGTTCGCGCAATCCGGTGCGCCCACTGGTGATCACGGGGCGGCCATATTTCTCGGCGGGAGCAGATCTGAACGAGATTGTCAGTTTGGAAGGGCCATCTGCAGTCAACTTCGCGAAGATGGGACAGGCCCTGATGAACACGGTGGAGAATTACCCTGTGCCAGTTCTTGCCGCCATTTATGGTTACTGCATGGGCGGTGGCCTCGACTTGGCATTGTCATGTCACCGACGGATCGCACATGCCCATGCCGTCTTTGGGCATCGTGGAGCCGCGCTCGGGTTGATCACAGGATGGGGCGGTACGCAGCGGCTGACGCGACTGGTGGGTAAGGGCAAGGCGCTCGAGATGTTCGTAGCTGCTGAAAAAATCCACGCGCCCGAGGCATTGCGAATCGGGCTGGTAAGCGAACTCGCCAACGATCCGGTGGCCGCAGCCGTGCGATGGACCGAGCAATTCTCGATTTCAGATTTCTGATCGCCGATTAAGAGCCCCACTGCGCAAATCTGCAATCCCCGAATCCAACAATCTGCAATCTCATTCCCACATTTGCCGCCTTCCGCTCTGCTGGTATACCGTAATTAGTTTCAGACTCCACGTTATGGCAGACCGTAATCTTCCAAACTCAACCCTCGGAGCCAGTGTTCTCGAAACACGGATCGATCCGACCTCAGCCCGGTATGAGGCCAATATGCGCTTTGTAGCGGACATGGTCTCGCAGGTCCGCAACGAAGAAGAAAAGATCCGCGAGGGCGGCGGTGCGAAAGCGATCGAGAACCAACATGGCAAGGGCAGGCTCACGGCACGAGAGCGAATCAATCTGCTGACAGATCCGGGGACATTTTTTGAGCTGGGTTCCTTCGCTGCGCACGGGATGTACGAAGAATGGGGCGGGGCGCCGGCGGCTGGCGTGATTACGGGATTTGGACGGATCCACACGCGGCTAGTCATGATCATCGCCAATGACGCAACGGTGAAAGCCGGGGCGTTCTTTCCCATGACGGCGAAGAAGACCATCCGTGCGCAGAATATCGCCATCGAAAACCGAGTTCCGACAATTTATCTCGTGGATTCTGCCGGCGTGTTCCTCCCGCTGCAAGAGGATGTGTTCCCAGACACGGATGATTTCGGACGCGTATTTCGTAATAACGCGGTGATGTCGGCGATGGGCATTCCGCAAATTGCAGCCATCATGGGGATGTGTGTGGCTGGTGGTGGATATCTCCCCGTAATGTGCGATCACGTGCTGATGACGGACGGTAGCGGACTGTTTCTGGCGGGACCTGCGCTCGTGCAGGCAGCGATCGGCCAGAAGGTATCGGCAGAGGAGTTAGGTGGCGCCTCAATGCACTCGGCGATCAGCGGGACCATCGATTTTCACGAAAAGAACGACGAAGCTTGCCTCGCACGCATCCGCTCGATTGTCGAGAAGTGGGGATACAGAAGGCAGTCACCGTGGGATCGAAAGAAGCCTGAGGCCCCCGTGCTTGCCGGTGAAGAGATTTATGGAATCTACGACTCGTCCCCTGCAAAACCTTATGACATGAAGGAAGTGCTGGCGCGGATCGTCGATGGCAGCCGCTTCGACGAGTACAAGCCGGAATACGGGAAGACCGTCCTCTGCGGATATGCGCGCATTGGAGGATTCGCGGTAGGAATTGTGGCAAACCAAAAGCTTCACGCGCAACAAACAGATCATGAAGGCCACAAGCGCGTCGAATTCGGTGGCGTGATCTATACCGAATCGGCAGAGAAAGCCGCGCGCTTCATCATGGATTGCAACCAGAATCTCATTCCGCTTGTCTTTTTTCATGACGTAAATGGGTTCATGGTGGGGCGCGATGCGGAGTGGAGCGGAATCATCAAGGCCGGGGCAAAGATGGTGAACGCAGTGTCGAACTCCATCGTGCCGAAGATCACTGTCATCGTAGGCGGCTCTTTCGGTGCCGGTCACTACGCAATGTGCGGTAAGGCATATGATCCGCGCCTGGTGTTTGCCTGGCCGACGGCTCGATATGCCGTAATGAGCGGAGATGCGGCCGCCGGAACGCTGGTGGAGATCAAGCTGAAGCAACTCGAGCGAAGCGGTAAAAAACTTAGCGATGAGGAAAAGAAGGAGCTCTACGAATCGGTGAAGCGAACTTACGATGAGCAGACAGATCCCCGCTATGGTGCCGCTCGGTTGTGGATCGACAAAATCATCGATCCGCTGGAAACACGGGACGCCATCACGCAGGCTCTCGAGGCAGCAGCGCTGAATCCGGAGGTGCCTGAGTTTAAGGTGGGAGTGCTGCAGACGTAGGAAAACATTTCAGATCGATGATTTTTGATTGCAGATTTGATCGAACAGGCGGTTCAATCTGAAATCTAGAATCAGACAATTTCAAATTTTGGCGCGATGACTGATTCCATCAAACTGATCGAATGTCCGCGCGATGCCTGGCAGGGTCTCAAGGGCCAGATCCCTGGTTACATGAAGACGGAGTACATGCGGGCGCTCATCGCTGCCGGATTCAAGCATATCGATGCTGCTTCGTTTGTCTCTCCGAAGGCCGTGCCGCAGATGGCGGATTCGGAAGAAGTCTTGAAAGAGCTCGACCCGCCGGATGATGTCGAAATCATCGGAATCGTCGTGAACGAGAAAGGCGCACAACGTGCGATCGCGACCGAGGCTGTGCGCACGTTGGGGTTTCCATATTCCGTCTCGCCAACTTTTCTGCAAAACAACCAGCATCAGACAATGGAAGATTCGCTCGATGAATTAGAAAAAATCGAGAAAGCGGCGGATCAGGCTGGGCTTGACGTCGTCGTTTACATCTCCATGGCATTTGGAAATCCGTATCGAGATGCGTGGAACATCGACGAGGTCGTAGACGCGGTAGACCTGCTGGAGTCGTCGAATATCAAGGCCATTTCGCTCGCTGACACGGTAGGCATGGCCGCTCCTGCGCAGGTGGGAGAATTGGTATCAGCTGTGCTGGCTCGCTACAGCTATCTTGATATTGGCGTGCATCTGCACAGCAGGCCTGACCAGGCAGTTGAAAAAGTATTGGCGGCCTACGATGCGGGTTGCCGACGGTTTGATTCGGCCCTGGGCGGATTGGGTGGATGCCCCTTTGCGCAGGACCAGTTGGTAGGCAATATTCCTACCGAAAAAGTTCTAGAGGCGATGGCACTCCGCCAGGTGCCGCCACCAATCAGCAAGCCGCTGGATACGCTGCTGAAGATTACTGAGGAGATTGGAGCGAGGTATTCGGTGTCGTCCGCGGCAGATTGAGACTCGACATTGCAACCGTAAATTAACAGCAAATGAAATTTCACACTCTGCAACTTCAAATCGATAATGGCGTCGCGACGATCACGCTCAATCGTCCAGAGAAACGGAACGCCATAAGCTTTCAGTTGGTGGATGAGTTGCAATCAGCCTTGAACGAAGTCGAAGGTTCTTCGGCGCACGCTGTCATTCTGACTGGCTCGGGCAAGGCGTTTTGCGCGGGAATGGACCTCGATGAACTGAAGTCTCTGCTGGGCAAGAATCACGAGGAAAATGTGAAGGACTCCTCGCGTATGGCAACCATGTTCCGCAGGCTATACGAATTCCCCCTTCCCACAATCGCGGCAGTAAACGGC
>DATBFG010000016.1:0-107833 GCA_036558645.1 Terriglobales bacterium | reverse complement strand
CACCGTATGGAGAACGCCATCGCGAACCACGAGTTCGAGAAGGCGCGCTTCTACTCGGACGAAGAACGCAAGGAGCGCGAGAACCTGCGCGCCCTTCGCGAAAAATACCACCTCGATGAATCCTCCACCGGCGTTGTCGGTCGGGAGGACATCGAGGACGTGGTATCGCGCTGGACCGGTGTTCCCATCACTTCTATTAAGGAAGAAGAAACCCAGAAGCTGCTGCGCATCGAAGAAGAGCTGCATAAGCGGGTCATATCGCAAGATAAGGCCATCAGCGCTCTTGCCCGCGCCATCCGCCGCAGCCGAGCTGGCCTGAAGAATCCGAACCGGCCCATCGGCTCGTTCCTGTTCCTCGGACCTACGGGCGTCGGTAAGACTGAAGTCGCCCGCACGCTGGCGCAGTTCATGTTCGGCACCGAGAAGGCTCTGGTCCGCTTCGATATGTCCGAGTTCATGGAAAAGCACTCGGTCTCGAAGCTGATCGGCTCACCTCCAGGATACGTTGGCTACGAAGAGGGCGGCCAGCTTACCGAGCGCGTGAAGCGGGCTCCTTATTCGGTCGTCCTGCTCGACGAAATCGAAAAAGCGCATCCGGATGTTTTCAACATTCTGTTGCAGGTCTTTGAAGACGGCCACCTGACCGACGGTCTGGGAAATACGGTGGACTTCAAGAACACGGTCATCATCATGACTTCGAACATCGGTGCCCGTCACCTGCAAAAGCGCGAAGGCCTCGGATTCCAGTCGACCGATGAAGGCATGGTCTCCGGCAAGGTCGAAGACCTTGTAAAGAACGAAGTCAAGCGTACCTTCAACCCGGAGTTCCTGAATCGACTCGACGAAGTCATTCTGTTCATGGCCCTGAACGAGAACGATCTCATCCAGATTCTCGAGCTCATGGTCACGCAACTGAACCAGAACCTGGCGCAGAAGTCGATCACGGTCACCGTCACCGACGAGGCCAAGAAGTGGATTCTCGCCCAGACGCTGACCGACCGCAGCTACGGTGCGCGTCCGCTACGCAGAGCGTTGCAGAAATACATCGAAGACCCGCTCTCGGAAGCGCTGATCCAGGGGACGATTAACACTCGTCCGGCATTCATCGAAGTCTTTCTCGACGGCGACAAGTTGTACTACCGTCCAGTGGACTCGCAGGAAACCGCTGGAGTGCTGCTGTACGAGAACAGTTAGAAGCAGTCGTCAGTCGTCATTAAGAGCCGCCTAACGAAAGTTGGCGGCTTTTGTTTTTGCACGGCGCAATTGACGCTCACGAACTCCAATTCTCAAGCTTCAGCCCTCTTACCCTCCGGAACGGCCCACTTGTCTCGCTCCTGTAAAACGTCGGTCACTTCCATGTCTACGCAACTAATTTCCTTCTATCTCGTGAATCTAACTCGATAAAGCAGAGCACAATTTTACGAAGAAACAGGAGAGACCATTTCATGCTGAGCAATACTTGTCGATCGATTTTCGCGACTGCCCTGATCCTTGGGTTATCGACCTTGGCTGTCGCTCAATACAACGGAGGCGGCATGGGTGCCGGTCCGAATTACAATCCCAACAAGAGCTACGGATCAACGGGCGCCATCATTGGCGGAGCCGTAGGAGGCGCGGCGCTGATTGGCGGCCTGCTTTATTGGAAGCATCACCACAAAGCGACGCTCGAGGGATGCGTAGCCGGCGAGGGAGACAAACTCGTCGCCGAAAAGGGAAGCCATACTTACAAGCTGACCAACATGCAGAGCGACACCCTAAAGCCGGGTCAGCATCTGGAATTGCTGGGCAAGAAGACCAAGGCGGACTCGGGTGAAGAAACATTCGAGGTCTTCAAAATCAATAAAGACCTCGGTACCTGCACGCAGACGACCGCGCAACGATAGGAACTCAGGGTAAAGATGAGGTACCGGTTCGTCTGGAAGTCATCGGTGCTCACGTAGGGGCGGACGCCTCGTCCGCCCAGTCGAGTGACGCAACAGCTTCTGGGGCATACAAATCAACCGATGTCATCCCGACGACCGGAGCGAGGCGAGAACGGAGCGTAGTGGAGCTCGACAACCTCTTCTACATAACCCAAATAATGTCATCCCGACCGCAGTGAGGCGAGAGCCGAGCGTAGTGGAGGGACCCTTTGTTTTGACCAACTCAATTCGCACCGGCTGCCACATTTCTCAGTTTTCGAAAACGTCGTACGTTGCCTTTCAGTTGCTAACTAACAACTAACAACTAACAACTAACAACTGAACAGTTGGTTGGCGATGCAGCTAGATCGAACGCCGGGTGTGCTTAGATTTCTGCTTTGCCTCAAATGCCGATTGCCGCTGTACGCTAACCAAGTCGCACCGGCCCTATCTAAATCTAATGAAACCGTCAGGCGTATCTAATTTCGTGAAGGTCTGGAAGGGCAGAGGTTCAGTCGTGCCGGTTGCCTTTCGGTAGCGCCGGCGTCTCGCCGGCCATCAAAAAATTAGGAGGTAGCACCGGCCTTGGCCTCCGGCCGGCCGTCGAAAGCAGATGGCTCCAATCAGCTCAACTCCACCTGGAATGGCACTCAAACAGAAACAACTGTGCAGAATATTCCCGATGACACATAAGCTAGCGATCTGGATTCTGCTGCTGATGCTTATGACATCTCTTGCTTCGTCATCTGGGCCCGGGTTTTACCATGTTCAAGGCAAGACGATATTCAATCAGAGCGGCAAGCCTTTCCGAATCCGCGGCATCGGCCTCGGAGATCTCCATAGCTTCACAGAGGATGACTTCCGCGGCTCCGCGCGATTAGGCTTCAATACCATTTCACTGCTTCTCGACTGGTCTTCTTTCTACAGTCAAGAAACTCCATACACGTACGAGCAAGAAGCCTGGAGCCGAGTCGATCAGGCCATCGCGCTCGCGCGTCACTACAAATTGGGCTTGATCCTGCAAATGTGCGGGAGCGAGGGAGCTCAATTCATCCCCCTCAAGCGGGCGCCTTTCGACTTCAGAATCTGGAATGACGGCGAGCTCCAAAAGCGCTTTCTCGCGCTCTGGCACGCCATTGCAGCGCGCTACTCGACCGAATCGCAGTTGATAGGCTATGGACTCTTTTGCGAGCCCGTGACCTCTGGGCCGATCGGCCAATGGCAACAACTGGCGCAGCGTGCCGTGGACACCATTCGCCAGGTTGATCGCAGCCATATTCTGTTCGTCGAGCGCGCATACGGCGAGCATGAGACAAGGCGTGAGCTTTCCGGTATCGACTACGCTCCCGACGAGTCGTTTCCCACGATCAAAGACAACAATTTTGTGTACCAGTTCTACTTTTTCGAGCGGGACGAATACACTCACCAGTTTGCCCCCTGGCGGCCGGATGTCCAGAAAGCGGTAAAGTATCCCGATCCAAACTGGAGAATTACTTATAAGGAGAAGGGCGCTAAGCCACGTACCTTCCTATTCGACAAGCATTATTTAGACTTCTATCTTCGTCGCCATACTGAATTCGCGAAACGCCACAACGCGCCACTCTTGATATGGGCCTTTGGGCAAATGAAAAGGTGCTTTGACGGCCAAGGTGGAGACCGCTGGCTGCGAGACGTGACAAGCATATTCGAGCAGCAAGGTGTGCACTGGAGTTATTCGGATTTTCGCGACGATGCCTTTGGCATCAGTGACGTGCCTGCGGCCCAGCAAATCCTGACGCGTCAACTCTAGAACACAGCGAGACCGCGGGGCACCCACTCGTGAGAAAATGCCGCCAAGGAGCACTCCGGACATATTCTTAAGCCGAGAACCGGGCCACCCGTCTCTCATCTTAGCGAAAGGAATGAAAGTGTCACCCATCCACTGGACGAGTACACACATTTGACGCCAGCACCGTGACAGGACATAATTCTCCCCGCACTTAGGGACTTTTTCCGGCAGACGTTTCAATCAGAAAGAATGGGTGCCACGCTTGAAAAGCTTACTTCTGACCATCAGCTTTGCTATTGTCACGACCCTCTGGAGTCCTGTAACACAGGCTCAAACATTTACCGTACTTCATTCCTTTCAATTTGTTCCAGACGCAATCGATCCACAAGGTGGGTTAATTATGGATTCACTCGGTAATCTTTTTGGCACAACTTTGGAAGGGGGCACTGCCTTTCCCCGCTGTGCTAAAGGATGCGGCACAGTATTTACATTTAGCACCGATGGTCACGAACAGGTTCTGTACAGCTTTAATGTCACAGGCTCCGAGGGTCAGTTTCCAAATGGACCCTTGGTGTTGGACTTGAGCGGAAACTTTTACGGAACCACCATAGGCGACGGCGGGGCAGGTTGGGGAACTATTTTCAAACTTGATTCATCTGGGATAGCAACAACCCTACACACATTTACCAATGGCTTTGACGGTAGCTCTCCATACGGTGGGCTTATCAGGGACGAAATAGGCAACTTTTACGGAACAACTTGTCAGGGAGGCAGATTTTATCTCGGGACGATTTTTAGATTAGACCCGGCGGGCAAACTCCAAACTATGCACGCCTTTAAGTCCCTTACGGATGGGTATTGCCCATTCGGCACTCTCGTGCGAGACCCCTCAGGAAATCTTTATGGAACTACTTCGGGAGGTGGGCTTTACAACTACGGTACAGTTTTTAAATTGGATAACACTGGCACAAAAAAGCTACTGCACAGTTTTCGAGGGGGAGCCAATGGACAATTTCCCTACGCGGGCCTAATCCTGGACTCGAACGGAAACCTCTATGGTACGACGGCGGGTTCCTACGAGGACAGTTACGGGACAGTGTTCAAGTTGGATAAGAGGGGCAAAGAGACAGTGCTATACAGATTTACCGGCGGGGCCGACGGCGCACATCCATACGGAGGATTAGTACGAGACCCGAGTGGAAATCTCTACGGCACGACCCTAGATGGTGCTTCGTTTTATGGAACTGTATTTGAAATAAGTAGTCGTGGGAAATTTCGAGTGCTCCACACCTTCACCGGGTCAAGCGATGGGGCATTCCCATACGCGAGTTTACTGCGTGACTCCTTGGGCGTAATCTATGGCACAACATCCGGCGGAGGCGATCAGTGGAGTGGAACGCTATTTAAGATCGCGCCCTAAGAGACCTTACCTCCTGTATCTTCTACCAAGCGATATTACTCTAGCCGCTCCAGACAATGTGCCGGGTGCCCCATTCATAACGGCGGGTGGCCCAGTCTTGGAGGGCTGGCCCACCCTTTCTCGCTAATCAACCTTAATCCTTGGTTGCCCCACCCTTCGCGGTTTTCGAAGGGTGGGGATGGAAATGCCATTCTCATTAATCGCCAGGGCTGAAGAATTCCGCCGATCGCGAATCTTTATTACTGCCGGTTGGGTCTCATTCACCAGAACGATGCCTCTCTCCCCGAGGGCATAGTAGCGATAACTGCTCCAAGCCCACTGTTCCGGCTCGAGCACCAGGCCACGCTTGACCGGATTACGATGCATGTAGCGCAGCTTTTCTACTCGTTTCTTCTTGCTCCACACGACGAAGTCGTAAAAACGAACCTGCCAGAAGGGGTCGGGGTTACCATTGTTCTCGGCCCACAAACAAAAATTTGCCGAGGTTCTTCTCCTCTGCCGCCCGAGTCGCAGGACTTTTCGGGCGACACGTTGTTTCAGGACTTGCATCACCACGGATGGATCGCCACGCTCAGGTTCGCCAATCAGCAAGTGGACATGTTCCGGCATAACCACGTATCCGACCACTACGAAACCATAGCTCCGGCGCACCTCTTCCAGGATTTTGAGAAACAGTGTCCGTCGAGCTGGTTTCCCGAGTAAAGGTCGTCGATGATAGCAACTGGTCGTTATGTAGTGAAGAGATCCAGCACCGTAGTAGCGTTTGATGCCTTTGGGCACAAGTCATCGTAGCCGGGGGGAGTTGCTCTGGCTGTGACGGATTAACCTTTCCCACCCTTCGAAACCCGCGAAGGGTGGGGCAACCAATGTTAACGTGGGTCAGTTGGAAAGGCGGGCCAGCCCCCCAGGGCTTTAGCCGCTGCAGCTTTTTCACTTCCGGTAGGCCACGGTCTCGCCGCGCTTGAAGACTAAGTGCCAATCTGTGTTATAGTTCCAACCCGCGTCCGATCCGTTCATACTGTAGAGGCTTCCTTCAATGAGATTCATGACATTAACTTGGTTGGGCATTACCGTTGTCCTGTGTTTAGTTTCTCTAGCATACGGAGTAGTCGAAAAAACTATCTACGCGTTCGCCACTCCCGGAAGCGGTGACGGAATGTTTCCTTATAGCAGACTAGTTTTTGATGCGAATGGCAACTGCTATGGCACCACTCAGCTGGGCGGCCCTTACAATTCAGGGATTATTTTCGAGTTATCACCAGACATACATGGTGTGGTAACTGAAAAAGTTCTTTACGAATTCACGGGACAAATCGACGGAGGCACTCCTTATGCGGGCTTGGTTTTCGATAAGTCAGGGAATCTTTATGGGGCTGGTGCTTATGGAGGCGCAAACGGGAGTGGCGTGATATTCGAATTAGCACCACAGGCCGGGCGATGGAATCACAAAGTGATTTACAACTTTGGGAATGCTCAAAGCGGCGATGGCTTTGGCCCAAACTCCCGCCTTGTATTTGACAAACAAGGAAATCTTTTTGGCACAACCCTTGAAGGCGGACCTGCTGGCTGTTTCCAAGGTTGCGGAATTGTGTTCGAGTTGTCTCCAAACGGAGATGGCAGTTGGCGAGAACAGGTCTTGCATACATTCCTAAACGATGGAATTGACGGCGCGTTGCCGTCAGGGGGAGTCACATTCGACGGCAACGGCAACCTATACGGCACTACACAGAATGGGGGCACGTCAGGAAGCGGGGTTCTTTATCAACTTAGGTATTCACCTTCAGAGAACCAATGGATTGAAACAATTCTTCACCAGTTCCTCGTGGGTAGCGCGGATGGTGCCTTTCCAGAGTCAGAAGTCTTGATCCACCGAGGCCACCTGTTTGGCACGACGGAGGGTGGCGGAACTTATGGTTATGGCACGGTATTTGAGACCGTGTATTCGGCAAAATCGGGTTGGGAGACAAACGTTATTCACAGCTTTGGTGAGTCGCCCAATGATGGGCACGGATCTCAGGCTGCTGTGACGATGGATAACAATGGAACTCTCTATGGAGTTACGTCGTTCGGTGGTGCCTACGGCGACAACGGTACTGCTTTCAGGATGGATAGGTTGCCGGGTGGGACATGGACGGAAACCGTACTCCATAGCTTTAACGGTGCGGATGGATCAGAACCGCGTGCGGCTCTCGCCATACACGGCGGGTGGTTGTACGGAACTTCTCCAGGCGGTGGCAACGATTCAGGTCTCGTGTACCAGGTTCGCACTCACTAAACTCTGGGGAAGGAGACAGAAGCCAGCGGTTTTCCCCCATCCTGGCGCTCAGTCTGTTGATGCAGTAGAAAACAGAGGACGCGTTAGGATTCCACGTCCCCGCCTCGTTGAGTTCTTATCGATTCCCAGTTGTCTCCACTATCACTCCACTTCGTGACGCGCATCACTGCGACCCCGACGGCAGATGCGTCATGCTGAAACTGGGTTTGTGTCTTCAAATATGTCTGACGCACCCGAGGCTCCTCACGGAGCCTCTCTTGTTTTGCTCTTTGACAATCGAATCGGCGTCACGATGTGAGTTGAAACTGAGAGTGGGCTGAATGCGGGGAGCTGACAACCGATAGCCAGATCCGAATCGCCCACGACTAACGACTGAAGACCGACGACTGACGACTAACTTGCCTGTTTCCAAGATTTTGCCCATAAGTCTTTATTCTGGAAGATTTTGGAGAGAAATCCACAGGTGCGACTCTTTAGAATCAAGATTTTGCGAGGAACAAGGGGGGAGGGGGTACCCCAGAAAAATCAGTCTCTTCCGATGTGCCTCCCAACGGTCTGTCATCCCCACCGAAGCGAGGCAGCCGAGCGCAGTGGAGGGACGTTTTGTTTTACCGCTGAAGCTCAACTGAACAACCGTCCCAGGTACTTTCTTTGCGACGGCCGCGGCTCCGGACAAATCCAAATATCACACCAGCAGCACACTTTCTTCCACGGAGCCGACATGCACAAGGTCAACATCGCCGAAAAATTCTCCAAGATCACTGAGTATTGGAAGCCCTACGTCGGCGCGGAGCTCAACGGTCAGATGCTCAAGTTCGACAAGCTCAAAGGCGAGTTCGTCTTTCATCATCATGACAACGAAGATGAGCTGTTCCTGGTGGTGAAAGGCCGATTCCGCATGGAATTTCGCGATCACCACGAGTGGATCGAAGAAGGCGAATTTATCGTCGTCCCGCGCGGCGTCGAGCACAAGCCTGTCGCCGACGAAGAATGCTGGCTACTACTCTTCGAGCCTGCCGGAACGCTGAATACCGGTAACGTCCAGAACGAGCGTACGCACCACGAACTCGAGCGCGTATAGTTCAGCTTGCTTATATAGAAAAGGTGCGTGCAATGAAGCTTCTCGTAGATGCGCTGGGATGGGCTGGCGCGCTGATCCTGCTCTCTGCCTATGGCGCTGTGTCGTTCCGCAAGATGCGTCCAGACGCTGGCCTGTACCAGTTGTTCAATGCCATCGGCGGCGTGCTGCTGGTGATTAACACGGTGTACTACCATGCATACCCGTCGGCATTCGTGAACGTGGTGTGGATCGGGATCGCGTTTGCTGCCACCGTACGCATGAGAGCCCGCCGAGCCGAAATGGCCGAGTAGCCGAGCCTCTTCGAAACCTTGACCGGTGAAACTCTGAAACCTTGAAACTTTGAATCCTTCGGGAGGCGTTAATCCCCAGCGGATTGCTTAACCTCTTTGCCGCCAATACATTCCCCCGTACATCGTCTTCCGTACCCTAGATGGATGGCTTCCCAAGCCCCAAAATAGGTCCTCGGAAAGATGTTCTGGCCGGCGCTTTCTCTCCCCGATTACGGCCTGCGGAAGCTGCACTTCCACATGGACGAGAACCTACAGGCTCCTGAAGACCCGGTTTCCACGATCTGGTCGCAGATGCTCCAGGCTGTTATCGGGATCGTGCTGGTCGTTGGCACAGCGTTCATGCTGCGTTACTATCGGCCGCCGCAAGAGAACAACGAACTTCAGCAGCAAGTCCGCCAGCTCACACAACAAGTCGATCAGCTTCAGCAGCAGCAGGCGATGCCTGCGATGGTGCTCAACCGCTACCGGAATTCGATCGCCTATATCTTCGGCATCTATCACGTAGGATTTCGCAACCAGAGTCCATCGTTGCGCGCACGGATTTCTGGCACCGGTTTTGTGGTTGCCGATGGCATGCTCGCGACCAATCGGCATGTCGCCGAGCCTTGGTATGGAGACACCGAAGCTGCAGCGCTTATCTCGCAAGGCGCGGCGCCGCAGCTTGAGGAATTGCTGGCATTCTTTCCGGGATCTCCGGTTCCCGTGAATGTCACGCCTGCGGTATTCGCCGCGAAGGGAGACCTCGCGATACTTCACGTTGAAGGTACCGGCGAAGCACGAAAGCTTACGGCGCTGCCACTCGCCGCCGAACATCCAAGTCCAGGCGACATCGTCGCAGTTGTGGGTTATCCGATGGGTGTTTTGGGAATGGTCGCAAAGTCGCCTCCCGCAGTCTACGAGCGCCTGTCCTTGAGACGGGATGATATCCATGCCGCGAACGAACTCGCAGCGCTCTCCTTAATCCGCCCTTCGGCGACCTACGGACACTTAGGCGACGTGGTGGGCGACAAGCTGATCTACGACGCCCCGACTGCCCACGGAGGCAGCGGTGGCCCAGTCTTCAACTCCCACGCCGAAGTCATTGGCATCAATGCTGCCTATATTGACGGCTTCTCCGGCGGTACCCTCGGGATCTCGGTCGACGCCTTGCGGCCGCTCATCGCCGCCGCCAAGAAGAAGGCGTTCACGAACCCGCCACCGGTTGCGCAAGCCCACTAGACAGCCCGATTCCAAAGAAGGCAGCTACTTACAATTTCCATCCCACGTCCTCGAAGTGCAAATGTTTGCACCTGAGGAAATTGCCTTGCAGCCCAATCTTTGCCTATACTTGATCGAGGAATGTCTCTGGAATCAGGAACATTCCCTTTGACACCGTTTCTCTGACCGTTTGGAAGAGTGCCTGCATAAACGGTCTGTACCATTACTCTGCACAGCCTAATAGCTGACGGAGTACCCTCCCCAGTTGTCGAATGATTTGAGGACAATATTTACAGGGAGAGCTGTTGTCTGCGGGGGGCGGACAGGGAACGGCGAAATTCCGACTCTTATGAGATCAAGTTGCGCGTTCCTTGTATCCCTTGGTCTGCTTTTGCTTGCCGGTTGTGGTGGTGGTGATTCGAGCAAGAGCAGTGAGATCCACGTTTCACTAACCCCCAGCAGCGCGGTAACAATTGCAGTCACGATGACGCAGCAATTCACGGCATCCGTCAGCGGGTCTACTGACACTTCGGTCACGTGGAGTCTCTCGAGCACAGGATGTACAGGAACGGACTGCGGCGCGATTTCCGCCAGTGGCCTGTATACCGCGCCAGCAGTTCCGCCGACTGCGCCGGTCACGGTCAAGGCAACGTCAAATGCGAATTCGAACAAGTCGGCAACCGTGAACATGCAAGTTGTAAACGTCAAAGTGACGATGGCTCCAAAAACTGCCCTTGTAGGCATTACGGGGACGCAGCAGTTTTCTGCGACAGCGAGCCCATCGACTGCTTCGCAGACCTTCAAATGGGCGGTTAGTTGCAAGACTGCACCTTGTGGTTCGATCGACGATACCGGTCTTTACGTCGCGCCGGACGCGGTGAAGTCTCCCTCGGTGACGATCACGGCAACTTCGACCATAGATGCCACAGGTTCGGATACTGCCAGCGTAAATCTTCTCGACTCCTTTGATTTGCGGCTGAAAGGCACCTACGCGTTCCGTTTCAGCGGTTATGACAGCGTGGGGCCCGTGCTCATCGTGGGGAACTTTGTCGCGGATGGCCATCGGCGCATTACAGCCGGGACCGAGGACGTTTCACGAAGCGGGGGAACACAGTCGTTTTCGATCACGAGTGGGAGTTACTCGGTCGATTCCAGTGGTCGTGGTGTGCTTAACCTGACTACCTCGGAACCGACCACGTCGCAGTATAAGTTCGCAATTGATGCAAATAACGATGGCCTATTCATCGAATTTGATGGCTCGGATGTACACGGCTCAGGAACGCTCGAGAGTGTGAATCCAGCATTATTCGTGAATGGCACCATCACAGGGCCTTATGTATTTGAAATGCTCGGCGCTGATGCCAACGCTCAGCGCACGGGCTACGTGGGTTCCATGATTGCCGACGGCGCCGGAAACATTACCGGCGGGTCGCTCGACATCAATGAAGGTGGAGTTGCGAGTGCATTGGATAGCGCGGTAGGCACCTACAACCTCACGGCGACCGGTCGCGGAACGATGAGCGTGGCTTGGAATGGGCTGACATTCCAGTTTGTGTTCTATCCGGCAGGAGACGAGACCTTCATTCTTTCCACGGACGCCGTGCTGGTTAATCCGCGTGTAGCAGGGGACATGTTTGCGCAGGATCCTACGCCGGCTTACGCCATTGGAGATTTCAACGCCAGCGGAGTGTTCTACCTCAGCGGAGTGGACTCGGGTACTGGCCAACTTAGCGACGTGTCCGCCGGGATTGTCTTTCCAGATGGAAGCGGGAATGCCACTGGGAATATCGATCAAAACAATGCCGGGGCGATCACGAATAACGCCAGCTTTAGTTCGACCTATGCGGCAACTGGTGCCGGCCGATACACGATCACGCTCTCGGATGTTCCATACGTGATGTATGCCATTACAAAGAACACAGGGTTGCTGCTCGATCAGGCCAGCGCTTCGGTGCAATTCGGAAAATTGGAGCCACAGAGGAATGCGCCATACCTGGCCAATACGATTCAGGGGACCTTTACACAATCGAATTTCCAGCTCGCCGGAAGTGCTACACCATTTGCCGTAACGGCACAGAGTTTGAATGCAGGAACCGGCGTCGTCGCTGGTGAGCAAGATGAAACTGATGGCGGGGAGAATGAGAATCAGAGCATCACTGGATCTTATACCGTTTCTTCTTCGGGTCGCGGGACGTTGCTTACGACAGAGCCTTCGGACACGAGCAGTGTGCTTTACGTAATTAATAATTCGAAGTTCGTAACATTGGAAACAAGCAGCGGGAATCAGAATTCTACTGTATTGGTATCTGGGCGGTAGCTGAAATGAAATCGAAACTGGGTGCATCCATGAGTTCCTCCCCTCATCCGGAATCGCAGTTGGGGCAATTTTCAATCTCGGGTTCATTACCGGAATGGGAGACTAAGCATGAAGAAGCTTTTGACTATAACAGCGCTGTTTACCGTGGCGTTGTTCAATGCATGTGGGGGTGGCAGTAGCAATCCAGGACAGGGCGGAAACGGGGGAGGGCAAACTGCAAGCCTCCAGTCCATCACCGTGGGCCCAAACGCTCCGGTCATCACCTCCGGTGGATCGCAACAATTCACAGCAACCGGCCACTACAGTGACAGCTCGACTCAAGACCTGACCTCGCAGGTTACCTGGAGCTCCTCAGCTCCCGGCGTAGTTACAATCGATGCCGCGGGCATGGCGACGAGCGTTGGTCCCGGCAGCGCGACGATCACGGCGACGAAAAACGCGATCAGCGGCACAGCCAGTCTGACGGTTAATCCAGCCCCGATTAACTTGACGTCGATCGCGGTAAGTCCGTCGACGCCAAGCATCCCTTTGGGAACTCTGCAGCAGTTCGTGGCGACAGGATCATACTCCGACGGATCGACGAAGGATGTAAGCGCCTCCGTATTGTGGACGTCTACGGCGCCATCGATTGCGTCGATCAATAACAAGGGCATGCTTACTGCCAACGGAACAGGAAACGCAGACATCAGCGCGACCCTCGGTTCCATCTCAGGAAAGACCACTGCAACGGTCAGCATTGCGAATGTTGTTTCGATGAAGATCCTCCCAGCGAATAGCAGTATCGCCAATGGTACGAAACAACAGCTCGCCGCTCTGGTTACCTTTGACGATGGCAGTACGCTGAACGTGAGTACGACTCCTGGCGTGGCCTGGACGTCGTCAGATAGCGCGGTTGTTACTATCGGAGGTGGGAACGGGTTTGCCAGCAGCGTCGCGCCGGGCACAACGATGATTACTGCAACATTCGGAACTGCCAGCGCTTCCACGAATCTGACGGTCAATAACACCACGCTTCAATCGATTGCAGTATCGCCAGGAAACGATCTACTCGCTCCTGGGCTGACCCAGAAGTTCAGTGCCATCGGCACATTCAGCGATGGGAGCACTCAGAACATTTCCAGCATCGTGAGCTGGGGCTCAGATAACAATGGGGTAGCAACGATCAGTAACAATATTGCCACCGTAGGAGTGGCGACCGCCGTTGGGCAAGGTGCAGCGCATATTACAGCAACTTACAATGGAGGGATAAACGGCTCGACGGTATTGAATGTCAGTAATGCAACGTTGCAATCTGTTACCGTCACTGCCAACCAAAATCCGACAAATCTGATTGCTACCTTCGAGGTCTTGCAGTTTACAGCCACCGGCAATTTTAGCGACGGCTCGACAGCGCCGCTTACATTTGCCGCAACCTGGAACTCGTCGGATAGCGCAGTTGCCAATATCAACAGCTCGGGCCTCGCGACCGGCGTCGCTGGGGGAACCACGAACATCAGTGCGACATTTAACGGCGTCACCTCAGCGGCAATTCCTCTGACCGTTAATGGGTCACCGCTTGTGTCTTTGTCGGTGAAGTGCAAGAACACCCAGTTCGCTGTGGGGACATCGCAGCCATGTACGGCAGAAGGGACACTGGCGGATGCTACCGTGCGCAACATGACACCCGTCGTGCACTGGACGTCGTCCGACACGGGCGTAGCAACGATCAGCAACACGTCTGGATTGCGGGGCAATATCAGTGGCGTAAGTGCTGGTGGGACGACTATCACGGCGTACCTGAACGGCGTTGTTGGTTCAAGTCCGGCCACCGTAACCAATGCACATCTCGACACCATCGACGTGACGCCGGCGAGCAACAACATCAGTTTAGGCGGAACGCAGGCGTTCCAGGCACTGGGCCACTTCGACGATGGAACGAGCCAGAATTTGGCTTCGGAGCCGGCCTATCTGGTCCAACTCGAAGGTGATGATCGACCGTTTGTCTATGATGTCATCTTCGTAAGCTGGACATCCTCTGATCCCAAGGTAGCCATTATCAACAAGGCGGGGGTAGCAACCTCGACTGGATTGGGCACGGCGTCGATAACAGCGACGCTAGCCGGGGCGAGCGGAACGACTGATCTGACCGTTCAATAGGAAGACGTTCAACAACTAGCTGCCCGGGGAATGAAGGACTATTCCCCGGGTATTTCTTTCTCCACAGGATCTTACTTCGGCCCCAACGACGACGGTTGTCCTCCTGTTGCTGTGTCGCCGTCAGGCAGCAATAGCCCTGCGGGATCAATGTTGAACGATGAGATCGAGGACGACCCACTATTTGCGATATAGAGAAAGGCTCCGCCTGTGGGAATTGCGATTGACACGGGCCCATCTCCAGTCGAGATGAAAGCTGGGTTGTTCGGCTTTACAAGGCTAAAGGTAAGGCCGGTCAAGAGGTCAAAGGTGGGCACAATCGCGTACATCGCTACTTGGTTGGAGAATTGGTTGGCAACGAAAAGGCTGTTTCCGGCGGGATTCATGGCCATAGCACGCGGCCCGATTCCAGCCAGTACCGTCGGGCTTAGGAAGGGAACCAGGCGTCCATCGGCGGCAGGGCAAATGACGCTCTTAATAGTGCAAATAGAGAACGCCGCGATCGTATTGGATCCAAAGTTGGCTACATAAAGAAAGTTGCCGTCGGGAGTGATAGCTAGGGCATCCGGTGTCGATCCCAATGATGAAAACGGTGATAGAGACATCGCCGTCAAAGTTCCGGACGAATCGCTGAAAGTATACGCAGAGATCGTTCCGTCAAGTGAATTGGCGACGTAAACATACTTACCAGTTGGCGAAACCGCGAACGCCATCGGTCCGCCACCACTCGAAACTGTGGCTGTGGGCGTAAGGGTTGTGCCCGAGATCTTGAATGCCGAAACGGTTTGATCGCCATAGTTAGCTACAAGCAGATGGTTCCTATCGTGAGTCAATGCCAAGGCTGAGGGATCCATGCCGGCTTTCTGATTGCCACTCATCGCGGATAAGGTCCCATCTCCATTGATGGTGAAACGTGCGACATCGTTGGTTCCACCATTGGCGACGAACGCGGCACTTCCGACGACGATGGTTGCGGTTGGAATGCTGTTCGCTCCGGTCGAGATAGCCTTGCCATTGGGCGAGAGTTTTCCTGAGCTCGATATCTCAAAGGATGCAACTGTCTGGTCACCTTGCGACGTGACCAACAGCGGCAGACCTTCGTTGTGCGTTGGTACAAAGTCGCCGGAAGAACACGCCAGTTGTATCAGCAGCATGGCCACGATCAGTATTACCAGCCCAAGATACGATTTCATTTGTGAGCGGAACCTCTCCAGTTCGTCGTGAAGACGAGTTAGAACGGTACTCTATGGACAGCCACCACAAATCGGTGTACGCGTTGCGAAATACCCAAAGCCTAGACTGAACGTCTGAAGCGAATCGTTCTCAATCATGAATCCATGTTCCGCATCGATAAAGTACAGCTCGACGGACATCGGAGCAGCAGGAAAGACAGCGTTGGTTAGTAAGGCTCTGGACCGTCCGCTGCTTGTAAGCGCGTTAAAGGTACCTGTGAGGGTTGTCGTGGGCACAGGTGTGAAAAACGAGTTGGCATCCACCACTCCGTTGACGGTAAGAGCTCCGCCATCCACGGTCATCTGCCCGGCCATGTCGGTCTCACTTCCAAAGACGCTCTGGGTTAGATACAAGGCATACGATCCGGTAAATGGGGAAGGGACGGTAGCGGGGAAAGCAATACCGGTTCCAACGCCTCCGCCGCCAAAACCCATTAGATTAAAGTCTGCGTCGAGGATGAGCGGAGGGTTCCCATTGCCCGTGAGATAAAAAATGAATTCTGGTCCCTGGCCACTCCCCGGGTAGGTGAAGAGCGAATCGACCCGACCCGTACCAGTGGGATCGACTGTATAGGTTGCGTGAAACTGATCTCTAACCTGAGTGCCGAATCCACCAAAAAAAGCATCATTAACACCGCGAGCAAGAAGGCCGTTACCGTCTGCGCTGAAAATTCCGACTGAAGCCAACGATGTCGGAAAGAAACTGTAGTCCTGTCCCAGAACGCCAAACACATACGTCCCGGTGAACGTGCTATTGCTGGTAAAAGTTCCCGCTGCGGAGCCCTGGCTGATGGCGAGGCCGGCCGTATAACCGAATGGTGTTCCTAAACTGAGTTCGTTCTCGATGAGCCGGATGTGGGTAGAGTCGACAATGAATCCCGTGAATTGAAAACTGGGCGCGAAATAGGTAGATAGCGTAATTGTCACTGCGCCGAAAGCGTCGGGATCGGACACTGTTCCAGTAAGCGAGGCGTTCGTGTACAACCCTCCGCCGAGGTCTTGGTCCGCAATGCTCCCGGCCCCAGAGATCGTATTCGGAGAGTCGATGTTCATGACCCCGCCAAGTCCGTTCGGAGTCAGCAATGCATCCATTCCATAAGCTACAAATGCATAAGCACCCGTGGGAGTTGCTGTAGTGGTCTGGAGATCCATCGTTCCAGATGCGGTCTCAAAACTCTGCGCCTGGTTATTACTGAGGTCATCCATTCTGGTGATGAAAAGATGATCGTGTGAAAGGATTGCGAAGCTGAATCCTTCGACTCCCAATTGACCAATGCTCTGGTTGGCAGTGTTGATAGTGAGTGTGCCTCTGCCATCCGTGCCGACGAAGTAATTGCCCCCGGTAATTGCATCGGAGTAGGTCACAGGTGTGAAGCTGTTGGGATCGACCAAATGCACCGTTTGCTCGCCGGCAGAGACTGAGCCATTTCCGTCAAGAACAACCGCAGCCATAAACTGGTAGCCGTAGCCGATGGCAGTCACGCCGACTGCCTGCATAATGTACGTTCCCTTTAACGTGCCGGCAAACCCGGTGATATTAAGCGGAGTTGTTGCATTCTTGCTATGGTTTGCGGTTGCGAAAGCGATGATGGTAACGTCCTGGCTGTTCGCAGTCATCCCCGCAGGAGGGGTATAAGTAGTTGCATCGCCGCTCTGAGTATGTAGCGGGGAGAGCGTGCCGCAACTGGTGGAGCCTTGGCATGTCAGCAACCAGTCTACTCCGGCGCCGGAAGGGTCATTGTCAACCACAGCCGTAATTGGAGTGACTGCATTTACTTTGATCGCGGTGGGCGGTGCCGGATCGAATGCAACTGAGAGATTGGATGGTGGAGGCGCTGGCGGGTTCTGAACATTGGTTGAATCTCCTCCGCCGCACCCGGTGAGCGCCGCAACTAGTACCACCGTCAGAAGCAGCACAATTGTCGTTTTCATTTTCACTGCCAGTTGCCCCCTGAGTGATGCGGCCAATAACTAAGAACGATTACTTACCAATCCCGGTACTTAACGCTGTTCAGACCTATCCCTTGGGCTTTTGAATAGACATCCCAAATCTGGCCACCATCCCAATCGTCAGAGGCCGGATCATCCTCCATGGAATGCACACCCCAATCGCGGTCTCCGGTCATAGGATCTACGGGAATCTCCCTTAGCAGGCGCAGCTTCTTTCCACCTTGTAATTCGATCGGATTCACCAGTGCATCTAGAGTTGGGGGATATCCATAGGAGGGAGCCTTGAAGAACTTGCCTGACTGCGAACCTTCGGCATAACGGTCTATTGCGTCGCGCAGCACTTGTAGATTAGTCCGCAATGCGCGTTCTTTCTCGCGTTGCGCTGTGTGCTTCGCCATCGGTATTGCCAACCCGCAGAGGATCATTAATAAGGCAACGGTTACGATCAACTCGATGAGAGAAAAGCCTCGCGTTGTACCGATACGCGTCACTGTTAGTTGGCTCCTGGCGGAAGGACCTTGCAGTTAGTACAACCCCATCCACGCATGTAGATGGTTTGCGTTTGCCCGACGGGATAGGTGATGGTAACTGTACCGCTCCGGTATCCAACCTTAGTAGGCAGGAAGTAGACGCTCATTGTGCAGTTGCCACCTGGAGCGAGGCTGGAGCCACAGTCGTCCGTCTCGTGATAATCGCCGGTTACGAGATTTCCTGTAAAGTTGATCGTTCCTGCATTGGGGTCATCAGGATCGTTGTAGATCGTGACCTTCATGGGTGGATATGGCGGATCGATCAAGCCAACCTGCTGAAAACCGAAATCCAAGCCAGCACCGGGAGTCATCCTAAGTGGACTTGAGGGGTTGGCTCTTAACTGCACAGGAAACCTTCCGGCATCGATTTCGCAGTCGCTGGTGATGTTGGTTGTGCATTGCGCCGTGTTTAGTTCAAGAAAGAAATCCTGAGGAGGGTTGAGAATCTTGGGTTGCGGCGAGAAGGTCACTTCCACATTGCATGAGGCCTGTGGCGCGAGCACAGCACCTGAGCAAGAGTCGGAGGAAATCGAAAAGTTCGGCAGCGCGCTATCAACGTCAACATCGCAAAGGTAGTCGATCGTTCCCTGATCCGCTGATATTTGAGTGGCTCCTTGAATCCCAGAAACACCGCCAGGAACCAATGGTCGTGGTAGTTGCTGGCTAGCAGTGCTAGTGCAAGGAGTGATGGCCGGGAGAATCTGTACTGGTGCCGACCCTTGATTCACGAATGAAACTGTCTGGGCAGGGCTCGTTTCTCCAGGCGCTTGCGATCCGTAGTCCAGTTCAGGAACAGAGGGAATGAGTGTACTTAGTCCCTGGCCCGTGAGGGGAACGACGAAAGTTGTATTACTGTCTGTGGTCGTCGTACTCTCGGGACTATCGATAATTACTTTGTCAGTTAAAAATGATGGACACTGGGCTGGCGGCGTTCCACCACTCGAAGCTGATGGCAACCATGGGCAGCTCTGCTGCGGAGCGAAGAAGATGGTGACCGTGCAGCTCTGTTGAGGCGCCAGTGAGAACGAGCCCCCGGGAGCGTCAATGCAGTTGTCCTGCTCAGTGAAGTTTGGAAGTCCGGTGAAGTCGCTGAAGCCGCCAAAGGGGCTGTTAATGTTTTGCAGCCTGATCGTTATGTTATTGAGGGCTTTACCACTAGCGTCGGTGTTGGTAACAACGATCGTCTGTTGCGACGGGGTTGCGCCCAATGCCTGTTGCGGAAATACGAGGACTGGCGGAGTTAAAGTAATGGACTGCTGACAGCCGTCGTTTCCAAAGCTAAGACAAATGTTCCCTGAGTCTCCTGGTGTATTCCCAGCCGGGCAATTCGTCGTACTTACTCCATACCCGTCGGTGCCTTGGAGCATATTGCCGCTGGATGTATTCTGAAAGGCGACTGGACTGGGATGAGAAGATCCGGCTGGACCACCTATCTGTCCGATCGTGAGTCCCGTGCTGTCGATAATCTGAAGAACGACGCTGCTGCCGCTGATAGTTCCATTGATCGATGCAACATTCATGCAAGGATAGAGACCATTGAAGTTCAGTGTTCCCGTAACGGTTGCGTTGCTTGCGCCGATGTTCTCGCCTTGGGAAAGAGAACCAGTCACAGCGAAACTCTGGTTTCCTACTACTCCACTCAGAGTGCTATGAAATATTCCTGTGAATGATCCGCTGATGGGTTTCACCAAGGTTGCGGTCCAATCCAGGCCAGTTTGCGCAGTTCCACATCCGGCACCATCGGTGGAGGCGAATGTTCCCATCATTGTGGAACCATCGGAACTCAGAGTGCCTGTCAGATCGAAGGTTTGGGAACCAGCAATCGCGGTTAAATTCACCGTATTTCCAGCAAGCATTCCAGAAACCTTCGCCGATCCACTGCTACATGGTGTCTGCACCTGCGGCAGGTAAATGGAGTAAACCAGTTGTCCATTTACGGCACCGTCCTTTTGGAGGAAGAAACCACCCTGCAGTCCTCCCGTGTAGGAACCATCCGCAGGCGGAGTCAACGAAAACTGCCAATTACCGGATAACGGCGCAATCTGTGCGGATTCGGTTGAGCTTGATCCTCCGCCACCGCACGAACAAAGCAGAACAATGGGGCCGACTAACAGGACCCACAGCTTCTTTGCGAGCGCGGGGATAGGGAACGCCACTGGATTCATCTGCATACTTCGCTGCTTGTTGGTCAAACTATGCATCATCTATGGCCTAAAAGCTGAACTTCAGACCGAATTGCATGGTGCGCGGGCGATGGGCGTTGATTGGGTGTAAGAACGACGCGCCGGTTACGCAATCGGCTCCGCCGGTGCCCTTGAAGCCCGCCGAGTAGGCGGGTCCGGCATAGCAACTCACAATGTTGTTTCCACTTGGTCCAGGATTGTCCGGGTCGTAGACGCGGAATTGCGTCATGTTGAATACGTTGAAGACCTCAGCGCGAAACTCCAGCTCAGTGGACTCCGCGATTTTGAAATGTTTCAGCAACGCCATATCAAAATTGAGTCGGTGCGGATTGTTCATGAAGTTTCGTCCCGCATCGCCGAAGGTAAGACCGCGCGGGGCCACGAATTGAGCCGGGTTGCCCTGGAGTTTGCCAATACTCTGCGGATTATCCTTGGGCTTCGGCAGGCCTTCGACAACGTCGGGGTACGACGCTGCGATGCCCAAGCCGCTTGAAACGCCGGCGTTGTCCGTCAATGAAATGCCGGTGTTTCCTGAGCTGTTGATCACCGTATAGGGTGAGCCCGATTGGAACAGAGTCACACCCGATAGTTCCCAGCCATCGAGAAACCGGCTGGGCGAAGATGGTGACTGCGTAGCGGCATCACCTTTCGGTTCCGCAGAATGCCCCCAGTCGCCTATGCTGCGTAGAACATCGCGAATTGGCAGCTGATAAACATAGTTGATTGTGAGCAGGTGACGTTGGTCGAAATTAGAACTCGCCTTGTTGGCCTCTAAGTCGTACGAATTAACCAGAACCGGATCGCTGCGATCCGAGGAATTATCGATTGAATGACTATAGGAATAGGAGACGCCACCTGTTAGCGGACCACGGGTACGGCGCATCGTGAACTGCAGGGCGTGGTACGTGGAATTCGCCACATTCTCGAGGGACAGCACTTTCCCCAAGCCGGGATAAGGCCGCGGCAACGAATTTACATTGGGAATATTCGGATTCGTGCACGCTGCCTGCAGATAAACATATGCCGGATTCTGCGGCGTTACGATCGTACCGTTCTGCAACAAGAACGGTACCTGGCCATCCCCAGGATAGAGTCCCGTATTTGGGGGAGCTACGGTACAGTCGTCCTCCGTCAACGGCTCATTTGGCCCAAAGGGGTTCTCACTGAGTGGTAATGGCGCTAACTGATTGAGTTGGCGTTCAACAGTCAAGTGCGTTCCCTTGCTGCCGACATATCCAATCGTTGCCACGATCGATCGAGGTAGTTCCTGCTGAACACTGAAACTCCACTGCTGCGCGTAGGGCCACACGGCTTCGGTTGGAATCGAGGTAACGTTTAGAGGAAAAAGCGACCCGGGTGCAGGCGATGGATTTGACAGGTTCAGGGTGCACGCTGTATCTGCAGGGTCGAATGCCGATCCATAGCCCACGTTGCCAATACAGGGATAATTCAGCGGCAGCGGTTGGGTCATACTGAGTACAAGTGGCGTACTTGCCTCGAGCGAGCCGGTGTTGGCCTCGTTGCCGGTGCCGTGCTCGAAAAAGAGGCCATAACCTCCGCGGATGGAAGTCTTGCCTGTGCCGCTAGGATCCCAGGCGAATCCAATCCGAGGGGCAGGGTTGAACAGGTGGCCGTCCAAGCAACTATCCGGTGTACCGTTGAAGCCGCAGCGAACCAACCCGAGGTCGCTCACTATTCCAGGATCGAGCTGGCTGGTGTTCGGATCGTAGGTAACGGCCGCCATTCCGTTGTTATTGTCGAGTACCACGCCACCGAATGGCGAAACGGCGAATCGTGTCGCGTTAAATCGCGCAGCTTCCCAATTCCACGCATTGCGATTCTTCTCGTGATAAGTGCCAAACAGACTGACGCGCAATCCAAGATTCAGTGTTAGGCGCGACGTTACTTTCCAGTCATCCTGGAAATACGGTTCGCCAATCTGATACCGCTGATAGTAGCGGTGCTGCGCAGAATCCTGGGTAAAGCTCTGAATGAAGCCGGATACGATGCCGTTGTTGTTCTTCTGAACTAAGAAATCGGCAAAGGCGTTTCCAGTACTGTGCGCCAGATTTTCAAACGTCAACAAACCTTGAAGGTCGCCAGACGCCGCGCCAATTGCATTATTCGTCTGGTTTCGCTGGGCGACAATGAATTGACCGCCAAAGGTCAGTGTGTGTTTGCCAATCTGTTTGCCGACATCATCACGAATTGCGTAAGTGGGGTTGGTGTGACTCCATGGCATGTAGGAAGGATCGACCGCGAAGCCTCGTCCGCCGTAAGCGGCATTCGTGCCAAGAAACTGAATTCCAGGCATCTTGCCGCCGAATCCATTATTCAAGAGATAACCAATTCCACACTGCGGGATGCCACTGACCGGATCGATGCTGATCGCTGGATTGCACTGCCCCGGATTATTCGGGTCCACAACGAGCGGTTGATCAATAGACGGATCTCGTTGGAACTGCGCGTTGCCTGGTCCATTCTGGTTCACCAGAGTGATGGTCGAATTGTCATAGCTCAGAACGAGATCATTCACCAAGGAGGGAGAAATCGTTTGTGTTAAACGAGCTACCAGACTGGTTCCGGGGCCGACGAAGCGGTTCTGAATGCTTGGGAACGTATTGCGAACGAAGCCCCATTGTGGCGTGAGTACAGTCGTGTCCCATGCGTCATGGATATACCGGAAAGAAGCCTTTAGCGCCGGCGAGATGTTGTGGTCAATACGAAACAACTCTTCACGCCAGTAAGTGGATGGCGAGACGGCGGCATCGTAACAATGGTTCGGATCCGCGGGATCAACCTGGAAAGGGCCGAATAGTGGCAAATGGTAATTGCACCCAAAAGGCGAATTGGGCATGGGAATCAGGTTCGCATTGAGAATTGCCAGGGCATTCTTGTCGACGCCGTAAGGAGAAGCCACGCCATTGACCTGTGGCACTAGCAGTTGGTTATTCGGGAACGGGCGAAGGCGCTTGGTGCCGCTGTCCTGCGAAGGACAATCTGGAAACTTTTGCCGATCAAATGCAGCCGCGTCCGCAGTGCCTGGGATTGGACAGACATCGCTGAAATCGAATATCTGATAGACCAGTCCATCAGAGTTAGGTTGGCTGAGATTTTGACGGACTCCGTCAGCGGTCATGATTAGGCCGCGTTCTTTCAATGACGGTACAGCCTGGTTGTAATCGGTGGGAGTTTTTTCCAGGCGAAATTCTTCGGAAAAGAAGAAGAATGTTTTGTCTTTCTTTGTATTGTAAAGGCCGGGAATGAATACAGGACCACCGATAGTTCCACCGAAATCATGTCTACGGTAGAGCGGAGCATGATCGGTCACATCGAAGAAATTGCGCGAGTTAAACGCCTCGTTGCGGATAAATTCATAGAGATTGCCGTGGAAGCTATTCGTCCCTGATTTAGTTGTGACCTGTACTGTCCCTGAAGCCGTACGCCCGTACTGAGCTCCATAGTTCGATGTTAGGACCTTTACCTCCTGAATCGCGTCGAGGCTGGGATAAACCATCAGCGTGCTGGCTGCGCCATTCAGTCCGGTGTTGAGTACGTCGGTTCCGTCGACTTCGAACGTGTTGTATTCGACTCGTCCCCCATTGACGCTGTACTTGACGCTGCCTACCACTCCTACTTTGGCTTCGTCCTGGCCAGTCTGGTTACTTACGCCGGGTGCGAGAGCGATTAGCTGAGTGAAATTGCGTCCATTCAAACCTATCTTGACCACTTCCTGCTGGGTGATGGTTCCCGATACGGTTGATGTCTCAGTTTCGACTTGGCCGACGCCGCTCGACTGAACGTTGACCTCGGTCTTCGCGCTGGCCGGAAGCAAGGTGACATCGAGGGCTAGTTCGAGGCCTTCCGTGACCGCGATATTATCGAGGACCTGATCCGCAAAGTTCGGTGCAGTCACGGTCAGGGTATAAGTACCCGGCCTCAGGCTGCGAAAGGTGTAGGAACCCTTGTCGTTTGTTTCGGTTTCCTGCTGAGCGCCGGCGGCATCTCTAAGCATCACCTTTGCGCCAGTCACGACTGCCTGGGTCTGATCGGCGACCGTTCCACTGATAACGGCGCCGGTACTCGCTACGGGAGTTTGCTGGCCGAGCGCCATCGACAAGGCGAGCCATAGCGAGGCGAAGACACATACACCGCGAACAGCTCCCCTAGCAGGAACAAACGGCACGCGTACACTCCAGGATTTGATTTTTATTGGAAGGCTGAAAACGCGTCGGATTCTACAGGTCGTTTGTGGCTGTAGTGTTAAAGAACTGTGAAAAGAAAGTTTGGCGGTCTTGTGAAAGGCTGCGCTAAATCAGGTTCAGGTACTCAGGAATTCGCAGACTTTTAACACAACGGTCACGAGGTAGACACTGCTAATCCGCTAGTATCCACCCGCCGAAAACTTAAGAAGTTTGGTTCGGTGAAAGTGTGTCGCCTGATTCGCGCTGGGTGACAGAAGATCTCTCACCCTCCGGACAGTGAGGCGTGGGCCAGCAAGAATTGAAGTCCTACGGGCAGTGCGAGGCTGCTCGTGTGTTTCCACTTAAACCTAGAAAGGAACACCTATGTCCCGCTTGACAATAATGTTCGCGGTGCTGCTGTTGGCCGTGAGCGTGGTCCTTGCGCCGGTTGCGCACGCGGCGGCCGCTGCAAAAGTAGTGATCTCAGGCTCGTCCGCCATGTGGCAATCGATGGCATTGGCGGCATACAACAACAATGCGTGTGTCACTGGTGGAACCGCACCATGTTTCCACTACACCAGCGGTTCGAACTTCAATCTGACCGATACCCGGCCGCCATCAAAGGGCGGATCCAACGTCACTGACACCGGCGCTGTCTGGATCGTGTGGGATAGCAGCGCAGGCCCCAATGTGTGGGCGTACATCAAGGTTGACTCGGTAGTCGGAAATCGCTGCTATTTCGCGCAGCCACACTGCAACATCAACGTAGCGACCTTTCCTGCTGCCGGTAACCAGATCAGCAGCAAGCTTTGGGGCGACAGCACTTCCGATACTCTTCCTCCAGCAGCCGTACAGGCCCTGTTCACCGCCGGGGTGCAAGTTAATACCGCTGCTACGGACATTCGTCCCGAGGACGCCTTGTTCGCACAGTGCCGCTCCAACTCGACGCTCGGCGGGGGAACGGATAGTTTGAAGGGCTTGGGATATGGCGGGAATGCCTCCGGCGTATGCCCAACCTTTGCGAGTCCGCTGGCCAACCTTGTGGGTAGCGCGATTCTCAGCGGATATCCCGCAAGCACGGCTTCGGCAAATAACGTCGCCTTTGCCATTCTAGGAAGGGATCCGTTCACGAATACAACCATTCCTGTCGCGTCAACCATCTCGGTAGGCGCCTCGCCTATCGTGTTTATCACCAACCGAACAGGTGCGCTGGCATCAGTCACCAACGCTACGGATAGTCAAGTTCAGACTGTGTTCTCTGGGGCAAACTGCGATGCGAGTGTGTTTGGCGCACCGGCTGGCGTGATCGAAGCATACCTGCGCGAGCCGCTTTCCGGAACGATGAACACGACCGAGGCAAGCGTGTTCCGTTATCCCGATGTCTCCGGCAAGAGCCAGGAAACTGGTGTCGCTGCGATGAATCCGCTGGCGGCGAAGCCTTGCACGGCTGGAGGCAACCGCTACCGTGCGATCGGCACCGGCGAAGAAGTCAAGTCGGTGTTGAACTCAAACGTTAATAACGGCCATGATGGCATTGGTTATGCGTTCTTCAGCTATGGAAACGTAAGCACCATCGCCAACAATGCCGCATACGGTTATTTACAGCTGAATGGTATCGATCCGATTTTCCACAAATACGGAACGACGCTGGATCCTGGTCAACCCACGACGGCGGGTATGCTACCTGGCGCTGCGAATCTGCCGGCTGCCTGCGCTGCTGACTTTCCATGCGCTGAGAACAAGATCTGGAGCGGCAACCTGTCGTTCCCGAACGTTCGCAACGGACAGTATCGGGCATGGTCGGTCCTGCGTGTAGTCACTAACGGTGCGCCTTTGCCGGACGTCCGTAACCTGGTGCTTGGCTCACAAAAGTACAACGTCACCACAGTGCCGGATTTCATTCCTGCACTCGCAGTAAATGGCAATCCTGCAGATCCGGGCTTGAAGCTGCTGCGATCGCACTACACACAGTCAGGTGTACCGCCAACAAATATCGCTGGTGCGGGCGACAAGGGAGGCGACATGGGTGGTTGCGTCCTTCACAGCAGTGGGCAGTCCATCACATCCGACACAACCACCAAGCTGGCCCAGACGTTCCCTGGTTCAGCTTGCGTGCTTGTCCCGTAGTTTGATTTACAGCCAGACGCAACAGAGTGGGGCGGACCGCGAAAGCGATTCGCCCCATTGCTGTGTGCTTTGACTCGATAACGGGGAGTAGAATGCAGGCACATTTCTTACGAGCTATCTTCAAAATATGGGTCTTAGGGATTCCGCTGGTCCTGCTGGGTGAAAGTCATGCCCAACTGAATCCGGCATCGCCGCCGATTGCTGATCCTGCCGACACTCGATTCAAAGGGGCGATCGAGGACTTGACGTCACCATCGTTACGCGGCAGCAAGCTCATGCCGGCTCCGCCGCTCGTCGGCTTCAAAAATGATCACGAACAGTACACGGAGGAATTGGTCCAGTTGCAGTGGCGTTTCGGTGATCCGGTCGATGTTTATGTGCTCAAACCGAAGGGAGTGACAAAGCCACCCGTGATCCTCTATCTCTACGGATTTCCTTCGGAGACCGACCGCTTCAAGGATGAGAACTTCCAGCGTTCCGTGACCAAAGATGGTTTTGCTGCCGTGGGGTTTCTCTCAGCGCTCACAGGCCATCGCTATCACGATCGACCCATGAAGGAATGGTTCATCAGCGAGCTGCAGGAGTGTCTCACGACTTCCGCTCACGATGTACAAATGGTGTTGGACTACCTAGACAAGCGGAGTGATCTCGATACGGATCGCGTTGGGATGTTCAGCCAAGGTTCGGGAGCAAGCATCGGGATTCTTACATCGGCTGTGGAGCCGCGCATAAAGGTGCTGGATGCGCTCGATCCCTGGGGAGATTGGCCTGCATGGATGAAAGACTCGCCGATCATTCCGGAAGATGAGCGTGCCGACTTCGTAAAGCCGGAGTTCCTGAGGAAAGTTGCGGGACTCGAGCCCATCGACTGGCTGCCGAAAATCCAAGCCAGAAAATTTCGCCTGCAGGATGCGATTTTCGAGACAAACACGCCGAAGTCGGCGAAGGAGAAGTTGCGGGCAGCCGTTCCGCAAGCTGGAACAGTTGTGATCTATCCGACAGTTGAGGACTTCAATGCGCTTATACAAAGCGGCAGGGAATTAGACTGGATCAAGAACCAAGTTCGCGAATTACCGACGCAGGGATCGAGCGCCGCAGCGAGTCAATAACCGCCAGAACTGGAGTCATTCCGGTCATGGGAGTAAGCGGCGCCAGGAGCATCGAGACGGTAGCCGACCCCGCGCACCGTCTTCAACTGAAAGGCGCTTCCGTTTCCTACTTCCATCTTCTTGCGGATGCGGCGCACGCAAGTGTCGACGCTGCGTGGCGTGACGAATTCTGTATTTCCCCAAACTGCGTCAAGCAATTCGTCACGAGTAAAGACCCGGCCTTGGTGACGCGCAAGATGGTGGATAAGCCGAAACTCCAGGGTAGTGGCACCTACATCTGTGCCTCGGACCGACAAACGCATCGCGAGGCTGTCAATCTCAATCTCGCCAAGTTGGATGACGCCGTCCTTCGACGGATCCCAGGATGCGCGAAAAGGCGGCGCATAGCGGCGTAAGACTGCCTGAACGCGTGCAAGGAATTCTCCGTTGGCCAGCGGCTTGGCGATGCAATCGTCGGCTCCAGCATCGAAGCCCGTGATGCGATCGCTTTCGCTTGATCGATAGGTCAATAGAATCAGCGGAGTTTTGGATAAAAAAGAATTGCGGCGGATGCGGCGGCAGAGTTCAAGCCCGTTGCCGGAGCGTAACGCTATGTCAATAATAATGAGTGCCGGGCGCAGGTATTCGGCTTCGCGGATCACGTCCGTTGTTGTGAAGAACGTGTTCACCGAGTACTGCGCCTGCCCCAAGGAGGTACTCAGAGTCCGGCAAAGCTCAAGGTCGCTTTCAACAAGAAAGATCAGGTCCATAGTTCTCTGGTTAAGCGCCGCTGGGGCAACACTTTGTCGGCGAATCGCAACTGTGCGGAGCAGGAGTTCGTCCCACCACCCCACCGCGAATGTCGTTTGGCGAGGAATATGTCTGAGTTTCGTTACGGCAATATGACCGTAAAGTTAAAGTCAGATGAAATCAGGTGGGGGTAGCTGTGGGAGATGGGAGATTTAGAGAACGGTCTCGGGCGATATCCTCTTGTCCACGGGCCGCTACAGGCTGCTGCAAAGAAAGCTGCTGCAAAGAAAAGAGATGCGGCGAGCCGCGTCTCCCGTTAACCTGAGTCGCAATCGGTTTATTGTGCCTTTACCGGCGCCACGTACACATCAAAGGTGCTCAGCTTGCCGTCGGGATTGTCACCCGTGGAGTTGGAGTTGTCGGCGGCTGCAAAGTAAAAATTTCCCCCGTAGTAGTTGAAACCGCTGTAGTCGCCGTAATCGACTCCGCTCTGAGCCCGGTTGTCGTTGGAAGCCCCAGCGGAGATTCTCCGGTTGGGCAAGAAGGTTGCTCCGCCATCCCGGCTGATGGTTGCGTAAACAGTCGTATCATCGTTGGGTACGCCGTTGGTGTCTCCGGGACCATGATCTCCTTTATCGTTGCGAGCGTCATACCAGGCGACGGCGATGTTGCCGCTGGTGGGATCAAGCGAGATTCGGGGATTGAACTGGCTGGTCGAGGTTGTATCGTCGTTCACTCGTACCGACGGACTCCAAGTAGCGCCTTTATCGTCCGAAAAGCGCAAATTGACGTCTGTATCATTGCTCTCTTGGGGCTCCTCGGAAACATAGATGAAGTAGAGACGTCCATTATGTGGGCCGCCAGTACGATCCCACGCGAGCCCGGCTTCTACGTCGATCGAGCGCCCGGATTGCGCCGGAATGTAATCAAATCCACCAACATTGGTGGTCTGGATGGCCTTGGGTGTGCCGAAGCCTTGAGGGCCAAGTCCGTCCGGGTCGAGCGAACCGTAAACCGTAGAAGGTCCCTGCCCTCCGGTCGGATTCTGATACACAACAAAGACCTCGCCACTCGGACCGATGGAGGTGTCTCCGTAATCTCCACTGTTGTTCGGTCCGGGCAGATTCTTTGCAACGCTGAAGGCGCCGACCTGGCCGAGCCCCGTAACCGCTGCGCCTGAGGTCTGAATGATCCCACTTGAACCAGTCCAGCTGATCCAAACGCTACCCGCGCCGGCTGCGATCGACGGTTGATCTCCGCCCACCGCTTTGCCGGCGGCTGCAAGGCTTTTATAAGCAAAGTGCGGTACAGCCCTGCTTCGCGGGGAGAGAAACTGTAGCGGCGTAAAGGAGGCACCACCGTTAGTAGAAACTGCCATGCGTACGTTGATATTGCTGTCCAGATACGTCATGAAGATGTTGCCGAAATCATCCGCAGCCAACTGCGCGTCGCAGCAGGCGCGTCCAAGATTGTCTCCGTCGGCAATGACATCATGATTCCAGGTCTGGCCACCGTCTGTCGTCCATCCATGGTAGAGACCGACACCTGAATTAAGGTTTGAAACCGCAGTAATTTGCTGAGTATTGGCGTGGTTTACGGCGATTGCAGTCTCGGCTTCAGCGCCGTGAGTTTTGCTGGCATTCACATTTTTTGGAGTAGCCGCTAAAGCGGAACCGGATAGGGCAAGGGCGAACGCAAAAGTCAACAGGGGGCAGGACATACAAACACGCATCAAGGGTCTCCTGTGGTGGGGGATCTACTAGGCGCCACCGTAGGTTGGAACTGTATGTTGATTAGCGGCTATGGTCAAGAGAAGGAAGGCTCTTAGCGGCCAACAGCTTCGCGAAGCATTGCAACCGGAAAAAATAAACCCTCCCCGCTCCGGATGGAGTGCGGGAGGGTTCCCACCAAGAGTGAATGGAGTCCGACGCCCGACTATTTGGGGGCCGGATTCACCTGAATCTTCGCCATCATGCCGCCGTCTTCGTGATCAAGAATGTGGCAGTGATAGACGAAAGTTCCAACGTTTTCGGGATAACGGAAGTCCATCAGAAGCTTAACGCTCGGATATGTCGAACTGACCTTGTCCCAGGGCTGGACGACGACCGTATCCTGAATCTTCTTTTCCTTGACAGGTTGGCCATTCACGTCTTCCACGACGAAGTGGATTTGATGCATATGGAAGGCGTGGATCTCGCCTGATCGATTTTCAATCGTCCACTCTTCGACTGCACCTTGAGTCGTTACGATAGCCGGAGGATCGCTGGGATCGAATAGCTTTGGAGTCTGGCCATCAACGGTAAGGAAAAACTTCGGATTATTTTGATCGGTCAAATCTTCCGAGAAGTAGAGGCTGCGCTGGACCACCGCTTTCCGGTTTTCAAGATCCGAAAAACGACGAGCACCCTCCAGCTTTGCACTCGCAACCTGAGTATGAGGCTGCGACGTTCCCGTCGGATTCACGAAAGCAATGATTTGTTTCGGGTTCGGGTCGCCATCGATTCCGCTGAAAATACCGTTCGTGATGAACTGGGCGCTGTGGCCGAGCTCAGGTCCGGTCACGATGAATTCCGCGCGTCCCGACGGGGGGATCGTAATGGTCTTCTGCACGACGTTCCGCTTCTGCGGCGTTCCATCCAGCGAGATCACCTGAAGATCTTCAGCCACTCCATCGATCCAAAGCTGCAAATTCATGAAGTGCTCGCCAGCGGCGTTCAGCACGCGCCAGAACTGCTTCTCTCCGGGCGCCATGTTGATTTGAGGTGGAAGCGTATTCGGGTAGGTCGCAGGCACAAAATTGAGGCTAAGGCTGCTGAGGTCGTTGTCACCACCACCGCCTCCAGCGGCGATTAATTGGTCGCGGATGATGAACACTCGTTGCTGCAGACCAATCACTTCAGGTTTGATCTGCTCAATTCCTTCTACAATGATCGCCCCAGATGCTCCGCCCATGATTTGAGGCATGGTCAAGCTGTGCATGTGCGGGTGATACCAGTAGACTCCCGGTGGCTCATTCTCGGGAATGCGGAATCGGTAGAGGAATGGCGGATCGGTATTGTTGACCACCGTACGCAGCACATCGTCCTCATGGCATTTAGGCGAAATATTCAGACCGTGGAAGTGTAGGTTAGTGGATGTCACCGACATGGTCCGGCCGGAACACGGGTTGCTAACCGGCATTGGATGCGAGTGCACGCCGGCAGCGGTTGCGGTAATCCTATTGGTGAGCTGAATGTCAACCTGATCACCGGGATTGGCGCGAATTGTCGGCGCTTCACCGATCGGTGACACAAAGCAGTAGCGAACGTTACCGTCCGGATCGACCGTGCTACGCACCGTGATATTGGCGTGTACGACTCCGTTTTCACTGGCATAAGCCGGAGGCTCTGCTACCACACTACCGGCGCCGGGTCGCGCCGGACACTGGGACAACTGCGCCGTGGCGGGAAGAATCAGCAGCCCGAAGACTGATATCCACAGCAGAAATTTGAGAGCAGGTCGCATGTCTGAACTCCAAGAATTCAGGCGAGATGTGTCGCCAAGTTGAATTGTGGCCTCTTGAAAATTCACGCAGTTAGATGGAGCAGGTTTGGGACGAAGTGACTACAGATTTCACTCCCAGAGTGTTGTAAAAAGCTGATCTTAAATGCCCTGGGGAGGTGAACGAATGACCTACAACGGCTAGCTGAATCTTAGGTGGCTGGCGATGCGGAGTCAACCGTTAATGATGAGTTTTCATTGAATTTGCGTAAAGTTTTGTAGGCGTTGGGCTGAAATTGGTCAGCATTGACCAAAGTGATGGAGTCTTTTGGCTCCGTTCCTCCTACCGCTGGCAAGATCACAATCGTAGATGTCTAATGTCTCTCGGGTTACGGGTTTGATACAGGAGAGAATATGAAGTGTTGGGTCTACGCTATGGCGGCGGTTTTGCTCTGCTTGAGTGCTGAGCTGTTTTCGCAAACAATCATCGACACCGTAACGGTCGGCCAGAAGCCCACAGGCGTGGTGGTGAACTCCAAGAACAATCGGTTTTTTGTCTCCAACAAAACAGATCGTACGGTTTCCGTCATCGATGGCATCAGTGACCAGATTCTGGGAGTGATGAACACTACAAATCCTCCTACGGACATCGCAATCAATGCGGTGAAAAACGAGGTATGGGTGTGCGAATCAGATGCATCAGGGAACATTTTTGCCGAAGTGTTCGATGGGAACACATTCGCCTTACTCAAGACCCTGCCTGCCGGCACCGGCGAGTGCCGGATCGCCGTGCATCCGCACTTGAATCGTGTCTACATAGGGAATGACAGCTCCACATTTCTCACAATCATCGACGGCGCAAGAAAAAAGGTTTTAACTAATCTCAATCTGAGCTGTTCGCCGTTTGGCGTAACGGTGAATACATTGACCGAACGCGTCTACGTCGGAACAAAGGGCTGCTCCGCGGGATCTGTTTACGTGATCGATGCGACAAACAATACGCTGCTAACTACGATTCCGACCACCGGCGTCTCGATGAATTACGCAGCCGTCGATCAGAATCACAATCGCCTGTACCTGACGGATGATGTGACAGGACTCTATTCGATCGACGGAGCTTCCAACACTATCATCGGCCAGGTGACTGGACTGAACAAGGCCCATGGCGTCGCTTCGGTGCCGAGTACTCAGAAGGCCGTCGAAGCCGACTCGGGAAGTAATCGAATAAAAGTGATCAACGGCAACATTCCTAATGTCGGAGGCAGTAAGGCAGTCGGCCACACCCCGGTTGCTGTTGCGGTGAATGGCGTGACACGCAGAATTTATGTGGTGAACCAGGCCGACAACACCGTCACCGTGATGTCGTACTAGAAGTGCGAACAGGCATGAGGATCGGCGGACTGTGCCGATCCTCATATTCCATAATTCTCCTGGGTTAGTGGCGACGTTCAGTTTCCCGCAGAATCGTGGCGAAGGTTCGTCCACCGAGACTGAATCCTTGTTGGAGCGTGCCTACTACGCCGACTTTAGCGCCATTGCCCGGCACTCCATAATTCTGGCTGTAAACCCACATGCGTCCTGTGCCGTCATCCACCTCAAAAACGCCTGTACCCAACGCACCGAAAGAATTTGTGACGTGGCCAGCAATTGCCACTTCTTTGCCAACATAGCGACCGGGATCGCTGTTGATCTTCCCGATGCTGGTTCGTTGAGGGCACCCCGCCAGCAAGAGTGTACCGATCGTGAGCAGCAGGAAAGAAAGAACTCTGAAGCGCTTTCCGAGCACAAAATCCTCCTTGTGTACTGCAGTGTTCACAGATCCCATGAATATGGCGGACGGCGATTCTATCCCTCAACTTGAAAGCGGCACAAGTTTCAGAGGATGACATATCAAATAGTTGCTGTATCGGTTGGATGCTGCGAGCAACTCTGGCGATGGCTGCAAGCCACATCATATAATTCACCACCGAGGAATCCTGAAATGCCCGAAACAGCCCAGCAGTATACCCAACGCATTCTTGGACACGTGGAAGGTAAAAAGCCGCTGGCAGTCCAGCGCTCTACTCCTAAGAAACTGGCGGGACTCATCGCGCGAATGGATCGCAAACGGTTAGGAAAGCGTCCTGAAGTGGATAAATGGTCGATCGCTGAAATACTCGCACATCTGGCGGATACGGAACTTGTGATCAGCTGGCGTTTGCGACAGATTCTGTGTTCGAACGGCGCGCCGATACAGGCTTACGATCAGAACGCCTGGGCTGCGACATTCAAGTACGGCAGGCGCGATCCCAAGGGGGCTCTCAATACTTTTCGCCTGTTGCGAGAGAACAATCTCACCCTATTGAAAACCGTTTCAAAAGAGTTATGGGATAACTACGGCATGCATGAGGAGCGAGGGCAAGAGTCCATCGGACGGATCGTCGAGATGGTGGCGGGGCACGATCTCAATCACATTCAGCAAGTCGAGCGAATCGCCAAGGCCGGGCGCAAGCGCTGATCACTGTGGTTTCTGGCCGGCCCGCTGAGATTGCGCTGTGGTCTCTGCTTTCTGAGCATCTGCATCCCTTCCAGCACCCTTGTAGGCTTGCGCCAGAAGTTCAAAGACAGCCGGGTTCTTGCCTTCAGCCTGGGATAGCGGCTCGAGGACAGAGAGAGCGTCGGTGAAGCTGCCGAGCGCGATCTGTGCTTTGGCCAGGCCAAGACTTGCATCGGTATTCTTTGCGTCCACCAGCAACGCGGCCTCGAACTGATCTTCCGCAGCTCTTGCATCCTTCAAAGAAAGATAAACCTGACCCAACAGAACTCGGGCCGGAAGCTGGCCAGGCAGGAGTTTGAGGCTTGCTTCCAGGGCATCTCGGGCACCCGCTAAATCGCCGGACTTCTCTCGGGCCTCGCCTTCGTAATACGCAGCGGTTGCGTCGTCGGGCCGCACGTCGCGAGCACGCTTCAAATACTCAGCAGCCTTCACATAGTTACCGGCACTCATCTCTAATTCGCCCAGTTGTCGCAATGCGGTAGGAGATTTCGGATCAAGCTGCAGAACTTTCTCAAGTGCCGCTCGAGCATCCGCGGGCCGGTTGTCGTCAGTGGCCATCATTGCGGTATGGAGCAGGTTCTGCTCCACAATGTGGTCTTTGGGGTCGGGCAGCGAATCACCGGAAGCAACCGTCGGATCGTTGATTGCCGCTAGGGAATCCCTCAGCTTGATCAGCGACCCATTTTGTGGATCGTAGATATTCTTGAGTTCCGCGGCATCTGCGTTGAGGTTATAAAACTCAGGCTTGGGCCCCTTAATGAACTTGAAACCCTCGGAGCGAACGGAACGTAAAGGCGCCCATCCGAAGCGAAGAGGATAGTCCGTTTGGCCAATCGCCACCCGATCTGCTGAGTCGGTGCCCGAAATCAAGGGCTTCAGCGATTTTCCGTCGAGGGAATCAGGAATTGTCACACGCGTAAGATCGAGGACCGTGGGGAGGATGTCGATCGTGCGGACCTGAGCATCAATCACCTTAGGTGCAGACGTGGCTCGAGGCATCTTCATTATCATCGGGACATGCAGGGTCGAGTCGTAGAGGAAGATGCCATGCGTCTCTTCCTGATGCTCCCCCAATCCTTCCCCGTGATCTCCGGTGACGACGATCACTGAATTGTCGTACCAACCTTGTTTGGTCAGATAAGCGACGAAGCTTCCCAGTACTGAATCGGCATAAGCAATCTCGCCGTCATAAAGGCGATCCTTGTATTTTTCGGAAAATGGCGCAGGGGGCTCATAGGGGTCGTGCGGATCGTATAGGTGAATCCAAATAAAGTGTGGCCCGGCGGGATGCGCGCTCAGCCACTTCTCCGCATGCTGTACGACTTCCGCTCCCCGCCGCTCGACGCGTCCCCAGCGTTCCTTGGTTTGAGAATGCTCGGGAAAGTTATCGTAGAAATCGAAGCCTCGATTCAGGCCTGGAGCTAAGCTGCTGCTATCGAGAATCACCGCGCCAATGAAGGCAGCAGTATGGTAACCCTTCGTCTTCAACAATTCCGCCCAGGTTGGATGAGAGTCTGCGAGCGGAATCCCGAAATCAGTGACGCCGTGGGAGCTGGGCAAAAGTCCAGTGAGTATGGTTGTGTGCGACGTGTTCGTAATCGGACTAGGCGTATAGGCATGGGAAAAGCGTATGCCGTCCGCGGCCAGAGCATCGAGCGCGGGAGTCTCGATCTGGTTGTCGCCGTACGAGTGCACATGATCTGCCCGCAGAGTATCGATCGTGATCAGGAATACGTCCGGCGAAAGAGGCTTTTTAGATGGCGCGGCGGGCTTCTTCTGCTGAGCAGTCGAAGGCAACACAAACAGCGCGGCGACGGATAGTCGGATAAGTACCTGGATAAACCTCATGTCACCTCAGACTAGCATAAACACTAGCTTCTCCCGCAAAATGGCGGGTTTCAGCTGCGCTATAATCGTGGCATCTCATGGCATTCTTCCGGTGGTTTGTTTGGCTGCTGATCGCCAGTACGTTGGCGGCAGGGTCCACTTCTTCAGGGGTTCCGATCAACGTAGTGGTCATCACTATTGACACTCTGCGCGCTGATCACCTGGGATGCTATGGCTACAAACAGATCCATACGCCAGCCATAGATGCGCTTGCCTCTGATAGCGCTCGATTCGAGCGCGCCTATACGGCTGTGCCGGTAACGCTGCCATCTCATACCGGAATTTTTACCGGGACGTATCCGATGCTAAGTGGCATGCACGACTTCGCCGCCAACAAACTGAATCCTAGCCAACCAACGCTGGCCTCTGTGTTGAAGGATCATGGATATGCCACCGCCGCAATTGTTGGTTCAGCGGTTCTAGACTCGCGCTTTGGCCTGAATCATGGGTTTGATTTCTATTACGATCACTTCGATTTCAGCCGGCTGCAGGAATCCAACCTGGAAGAGATGGAGCGTCCGGCAAATGTCGTCGCCGACCTCGCGCTCGATTGGCTAGGAAAGAATTATCAAAAGAAGTTTCTGCTTTGGATGCATCTTTACGATCCGCATTATCCTTATCGTCCGCCCGCCCCCTATGACACGGAGTACAAGGATCGGCCCTATGACGGCGAAATTGCGTTTGCGGACTCGCAGGTCGCGCGACTAATCGACTTTCTCAAGCAAAAGGGTTTGTACAAGAACTCAATGATCGTCTTGAGTGGTGATCACGGTGAAAGCCTGGGCGAGCACGGTGAGAAAACTCACGGGTTCTTTATCTATAACGCGACACTGCATGTGCCGCTGATTATCCATTTGCCCGCATCTGGCACGGGCAAGACCATGACGCAATTAGTCAATTTGGCGGACTTGATGCCGACTGTCCTGCAGGAGCTCAAAATCGAAGTTCCAAAGCAGGTGCAAGGCCAAAACCTTCTTCCGTTCATTGAAAGCAACAATAAGGAACCTCGCGGACTCTATGCGGAAACGTTTCTTCCTCGTCTGCATTTCAATTGGAGTGAACTGCGCAGCGTCGAAACAGACAACTTTCATTTCATAGACGCGCCCAAGCCTGAACTGTATGACCTGGCAAAGGACCCCGGCGAGACTCTAAATCTGTTTTCGCAGAAGAAAGCCGTGGCGGAAGAAATGCGTTCCAAACTCGCAGCGCTGATCCGGCAATATGGCGCGGGAGAAGAGTTGGCAGTGAAGACGGGTCTGGATCCAGCCCTGATGGAGCGATTGAAGTCGCTGGGCTACGCCGGGTTTTCCGGCGGTGGATCAGACCCCACCATCACCGATCGCACGCTTGCCGATCCCAAAGATCGAATCCAAGTCTACGAACTAGTCTCTGACGCGATGGCGGAAAGCCAGCATGGGCAATACGCGGAGTCGACGGAAAAGCTGAAAACCGCGCTGAGGACGGAGCCTGAGTCGGTTTCGGTGCATTATTTGCTCGGACTGAACTACTACCGCATGCGGCAATTTCCCGACGCCGTGAGCGAGTTCCAGCGCGTATTGAAGTTGAGTCCAGATTACACGCTGGCAGTTTTTTACCTGGGTCTCGCATATGGTAGAACTGGAGACTTCGACCAAGCCATTGCAACCCTGAAGCGGGCACTGGAGTTGGATGCAACCAATTTTTCTGCTGCCTTTAACCTTGGAGCCGCATACCTGAAGAAACAAATGCTGCCGGAAAGCGTGGCAGCATTCCGCCAGGCAATCGCCATCTATCCTGAATATGTAGAGGCGCACCGCGCCTTGGGAGAGGTACTCCTCTATCAAGGGCAGACTGATGAGGCTGTGATTCACTTGCGACAGGCGGCGGAGCTCGCACCTTCCGATCCGGGGAATCATGCGGCACTCGCGAAGGCTTTGGCGCAAAAGGGATTGACCGATGAAGCCGCCGAAGAGATGCGCAAGGCACAACAAATAGGTCCACAATAGATCCCACTGATCAGGATGAAACAATCCATCATTAATCTGGCACTGTGGCTGGCAGCTGTCCTGGCGGCCGGGGCACAGACTTCGCCGGTCAAGAAAGTGCCGGCCAAGCGAGTGCTTCCGACGAATGTGATTCTCATCACGCTCGACACGGTTCGCGCCGATCACATGGGGTATAACGGATACAAGGACATCCAGACGACAACTCTGGACGCCCTAGCGCATGATGGCATCGTGTTTGATCGAGCCATTTCGCAGGTCCCGCTCACTTGGCCTTCACACGCGGTCATTCTTACGGGAACCTATCCTTTTCAAAATGGCGTGCAGGATTTTACGGGACAACCCTTAGATCCGCGCTTTCGCTCAGTGGCGCAAGCATTCAAACGTAACGGATACAGCACCGGCGCAGTGGTGAGTGCCTTTGTGCTAGATAAGAGTTGGGGCCTAGCCCGCGGCTTCGATTTCTACGACGACGCGTTTTCCCCCGAGCAATTCAAGAACCGCGACCTGGGGTTGGTCGATCGCAAGGCGACAGAGAGTGTAGACCACGCGTTGAAGTGGCTAACCCGGAATCCGAAGCGCCCGTTTTTCTTCTGGCTTCACTTATACGACCCACACAGCGCGTACGACCCTCCAGAGCCATATCACACGCAATATGCCGGTCATCTCTATGACGGCGAAATTGCTTATGCGGATCACGAAATCGGGCGCCTGATCGGATGGCTCAAGACCAACAAGTTGTACGACAGCAGCGCGATTGTCTTTCTTAGCGATCATGGCGAATCGCTTGGGGACCACGGCGAAAAAGAGCATGGATATTTCATCTACAACTCGACAGTCCACATTCCGCTGATTGTGAAGCCCCCGGTGAAAGCTGGTCTGAAGCCGGGGCGGACTGCTCGTCCCGTGGAGACGGTCGCGGTGGCCCCAACGCTACTGTCCTTGGCTGGGTTACAGGATGAGATCAGCAAGCAATTTCATTCACCGGGCCTATTGGGAGAACAGGCGGAGAAAGCGGATGCGGCATACAGCGAGACTTTCTACACGTTCAGCTCCTATGGATGGAGTCCGCTGCATGGTTTGCAGACAAGCCGGTATCACTATATCGATGCTCCCGAGGCTGAGCTCTATGACGTGAGCGCCGATCCCGGAGAAACGAACAACCTGCTCGCGCAACAGCCGGCTGCTGCCGCGGTCTTGAAAGATCGCATGCAGCAATTAATGAAAACCAATCCCTTCAGGCCCTCCAGCAATGCGGTAGGGAACGTTAACCCAGACGCCTTGGAAAAATTAGGCGCCCTAGGTTATGTGGCGTATCGCTCTCCAGTTTCGCCGGACGCACTTGCTGCGGGATTGCCTGATCCGAAATCCAAGCTCTGGGAATTCAATACTGTGCTTGAGGCCACCGATGCGTTTCATGCAGGCAAAAACGCGACGGGTCGAGCCTTGCTGGCGAAGGTCGAAGAACGAGATCCCAAGATGTACATCATTCCGTTCTTGCGCGGTGAGGCGGCCTTAACTGAGCAGAACTGGGATGCTGCGGCGCAGGACCTTCGTAAATGTCTGGAGCTGAACCCGAACTTTGATCAGGCCATGACTGCGCTCGCGCGTGCGTTGATGTTCAGCAACAAGCTCGACGAAGCAAAACAGTGGGCCAATAAGGCACTGCAACTGAATTCACAGAATTATCGGGCGTGGTACGAGTTAGGGTACATCGATGCTAAGAAGGGCGACAGGAAGGCTGCGGTTGCGGATTATGAAAAAGCAATCGCGATCCAACCGAATTTTGCGCCGATTCGGCGTGATCTAGGCATGCTGCATTTTCAGGATCAGAACTTTGCCGAGGCGATTCGTCACCTGGATAAAGCAGTGGAACTTGGTTTGCGCGAACCGATGTTGTTTAACTTTCTGGGAATCGCTTACAGCCGGACAGGTCAACTGGCAAAGGCAGTGCAGGCTTATCAACAGGCGCTAACAGGTGATCCGAATCGCGCCGAAGTCCATCTTAATCTCGGTTTCGCCTACCAGAGGATGGGAAAGGCTGCGGAGGCTAAAAAGGAATATGCAGAGGCGTGCCGGCTTGACGAAAAGATGTGCGAGCTTAGGCCGCAGACGCCGTGATGCGTCTGGCGTTCATCGGGCTTCGTCCGTACCTCCCAGCTTTCGCAACAAATCCCGGGCATGATCCGCCTGGGGGTCCTCCGGGAATCCTTTTACAAAAGTCTTCAACTCGGCGACGGCTTCCTGCTTGCGCTGCTCGCGCAGATAAAGATTGACAAGTGCAAGGTGTGCCTTGGCCATGATGGGATCGAGTTCCAGGCACCGCCGGAGGGCCACTTCAGCCTCTTTCAGTTGTCCGGTAACCGTGAACAGCGAACCCTGAATGAAGTGTCCAAAGGCGGAATCGGGCTGTCGGCTGAGACCCCGCTCCACCCATGACTTGCCTTGGTCATATTGCTTGCTAAGCAGAAAGAGATTGCCGAGATTGAAATAGGCGGAAGCGTCAGAGGGATTGATCTTGACCGCTGCTTCAAACTGCTGCTGGGCGGAAGGGTAATCCTGTTTACCTAAAAGGGCACTCCCAAGGTTGTTGCGGGCAGGATAAAAGTCAGGGGCGATGGCAATCGCATTCTGATAGTGCTTGATTGCATCATCGACCTTGTTGTGTTGGTCAGCTTTAACGCCGGCATCGAACTCCTTGCGCGCCTTTGGTGGAGCTTTCTTTGTGTACTCTGAGAGGTCCACCAGATTCGGGTTGCCGCCGCTGGCGGATGCTTCTGATGTCTTCTTATCTGTCTGGCGAGGGACCAGGAAGATGGTCAGAATCTGGAGGGGATTCACTCCCGGATTCAGGTTCACTGTCTCTCGTATTGGTTGATATTCGTCCTCATTGATTACAACGTGGTAGATGTTCCCAGGAAGCCCATTGACGCCAAACCGCCCTTCATTATCGGTATAAGCACTATTTACTACTGCTCCGCGCGTCTCCACCGTGACCATAATTGGGTGCGAAGGAAGAGACCCGGGTGATATGCGGATTTGTCCCACGATGCTGCCTTGTTCTTGAGCATGCGTGAGCGTGGGGATGGCAAAGTAGGCTAGAAGCAGGGGTAAGGGCAAGAGACGATACAGCAGTTTACGAGGCCCGAGCATGGTGGCCACCAAAAGTAACAGGGTCTGCTTACTTGAAATAAGCAGACCCTGTCAAGAAAGAAGCTAGTCTAGAAGGATATCTTCAAGCCAAACTGCATGTTGCGTGGGTTGAAGGTTCCACCCGCTTGGCCGAAGGATCCAGAGTTGGTCCGCATGTTGGTGGCTCCGCCGGCTCCAGGAAGCTGGAAGTTGGTGTGGTTCAGCACATTGAATGCTTCCGCACGCAACTGCAAGTTCACGCGCTCTGTAACCTTGATGTTCTTGAACAGAGACGTTTCCCAAGAGACGTAGCCGGGTCCGACGAACGTATTGCGGCCCAGGTTGCCAACGCAAGCGAGGCATGGAGAGCTAAATACCCCATTTGCGCTGCTCGGTCCGTTGTTAGGGTTGAACACGAAGCCTTGACCCCAACCATCCGCCCACTGATCGTGGCTCGGATCGAAGTTGGTAATGCTCGAATTCGGCCTGTCATTGCGCACGCCGTCGAGGTTGAAGTCACCACCGGTGTTGAAACAGTTGTGAGCATCGATGTCGCCCTGGGTGCAAGCGCCACCCGAGCCATTCACAATGCTGCCGACCGGATCGCCGCCGTTCGTGAAGGTCCAAGGCTCCCAGTGTGCGCCGGATTGCCAGGAGAAGATGCCGTTGTACTGCCATCCACCCAGGATGTGTCCGATCACACCTTGCTGGTTCTGGTACCACGGCAATACCCACACGTAGTTCAGGACCAAGCGCTGCCGTATGTCAAAGATGGAGTTGCCGCGGTCGATTCCAGGCAGCGTTACGTCGGTAGTGTAGCCTTCACCGGCGCCGGCGCCGTTCGAACTGGTCGCACCACTGTGCCAAGTCGACCCTTCATCAATCGCGTGACTCCAAGTGTAGTTAGCATTGAAGGTGATGCCATGGCTAGCTTGCTTCTTCAGCGAGAGCTGCAAGGCATTGTAGTTTGAGTTGACGGTGTTTTGCCATACGCGCAACGTTCCGAAGTTCGGGTTCAGGCGCGCTGCAGGATTCAAAGTCGCATCCTCCTGACTGCACAACCGTCGTCCGAAGTTGTCGGTAGCACAGAGCCCTTCGGGCAGGCGCTCGCCAGGCATTCGGTTCACGTTCTCAGCGCGGAACAGCTTGTGACCGGTCGTTCCAACGTAGTTAGCCTCAACCACTAACTTGGGCATAATTTCGTGCTGTACTCCCAAGAAGTAGTTGTAGACATATGGATCGCGAATTCCTTCTGGAAACACGATGCCAGTCAAGATTGCCAGGTTCGGGTTATTAGCGTCCCAACCGGAAAGATTGCCGGTAGCTTGGGCCCCGGTTCCTTGATTCGGGTTCGTCGCGGTCCCCGTAAATGAGGGGGCCGCCAGAGGGTCGGGTACGCAAGTTCCACCAAACGTGCAATTTCCGGTGTAAGGCCCGTAAACCACAGTGTTCACGTCGCCCACAAGGAAATTGCTGGCTGAGTTGAATGAGTAGTACGGCAGGTTCCAACGTGAGTTGGAGAGAGGATTGTAGAGAGTACCTTCGTACGACACTCCGAATCCGCCGCGCAGGGACGTCTTCGCATTACCGAACATATCCCAGGCGAAGCCAACTCGTGGTCCGAAATTGTTATGGTCTCCAGCACCCAGAGAATCGGCAGTGGTGAAACCGCCCGGTCCGCAAACGCCAGCAAGCTGTGCCTGAGCGATCTGCGTCGGAGTCGTGCACCCCGCTGCTCCGGCCGGCACGTTCGCATTCTTGATCTGGCCGGAACCTGAAACCAAACTGTCGATGAAGTTGTCTCCAGGGCCCTTGATGAACGTCGTTACCTTGTTATCCAGTTCCGTGTGCCTCTTGTATAGGTCATAACGCATACCCAAGTTTAGGGTGAGGTTACGGGTAACTTTCCAGTCATCCTGGAAGTACGCACCCATTTCCAGGTTGCGCCAGTGGCGGAAGTTGCTAGCCAGGTGCGCAGGTACCCCATCGATGATTCCGGGGTCGACGCCAGCCGTTTGAGTGTAAGGAGCATCGGCAGCGAAGTACACAGGATCAAAGAAGTAGTACGACGAGCGCGCGACGTTGAATTCGCTGTTCTCGATATTGCGACGGAAGTCCGCACCGATCTTCAGATTGTGCTTTCCGTGCGAGATCGAGACCATGTCTGAATAGGTGTAGATGTTTTCGTGGAAGGTTTGCGGGTACCCAGCATACGAACCGAATCCCATCGAGCCGTCGTCAAAGCGGATGTCCGGCACACCGGGAAGAGCCGCACCCACGTCCGGTCCGAGGTTGCCCAAGTATCCAGCGCGGAACTCGTTCAGAATCGTTGGGCTGAACGTGTGGATGTAGCTGATTTGCCCGTTCGGCGATTTCTGGATCGCAGGATTACGGAATCCAGCACCGCGTCCGTTGCTGTTGCTGGTGGTGTTCGGGAAACCGAAACTGTCATTCAGACGATTCCAGTTCAACTGCACCATCAAGCGGTCTTTGGAAGTTGCGTTGTAATCGACGCGGGCGGAACCTTCCCATCCATTGAAGAGGTTACCCGAATTTGTGTAGTTCTGATTTTGTGAACCGTTGATCGCGATCGTGTTGATCTCGAATGGAGAAGAACGATTGAAAGTGCCTGCCGTAAGCGGCATCGGAGTTGCGCAGCCCGCAGCCGCGGCATTCGCTTGGTCCTGCGCGGTAACCCCAAGGACTGACTGCATCCGGCTGGCGAACAGTGCGCCGTTCCCATCCGCGCACAAGTATCCAGTCAGATCAGAAGGCAGGACCGCTGCTGTGCCGGTCGACGGAGAAGTAGGCACGAAGTTGCCGTATAGCAACGCCGCGGTCGAGTTGGGCAGAGCCGAGATAACCGCCTGACGCCATTCAGGAGATTCGGCTGTCACTGTCGTCGGCGGGGCGGACTCGCGAAAGCTGTCTTGCTGATACGACAAGAAGAAAAACAGCTTGTCCTTGATGATCGGACCACCGAAGGTGCCGCCGTACTGGTTGAACCGCAGGGCCTGTCGATCTACATCGGCGTGATTCAGATAGAAGCTATTGGCATCAAAAACATCGTTGCGGTTGAACCACCAGCCGCTTCCATGGAAGCTATTGGTGCCGCTCTTGGTCACAAGGTTCGTCACCGAGCCAGCGCTATTGCCATACTGGGCGGACATGTTCAAGGTCAGCTGCTGGAATTCTTGAACTGTATCTTCTACTGGTTGGTTTACAGCTCCGCCGCTAAGGCCTTTGTTCGAAGCGCCGTTGACCAGAAATCCATTGAAGTTTTCACGGAGACCGTTGACCACGGTATTCGCGCCGTTTTCAGATACGACACCACGCACGTTGACCGCACCCGGCGACATCTGAATCAGGTCGAAAATGTTGCGTCCGTTGAGGGGAAGGTTCTCCACTTGTGTGGAGGTTACGGTTGTGGCAAGTTTCGAATCCTCGGTGTTGACCTGTTGAACTTCGCCACTCACCTCGACGACTTCTTGGGTTTGTCCAACCTGCAGCTTGAAGTCGGCATGTTGAATGGTGCCGGCGTTTAATTCCAGTTTAGTGCTGCTGGCGGTCTTGAATCCGGGGGCCTCGACAGTGATCTTGTAGCTGCCGACCGGGAGTTGATTGGCCGTAAAATTACCCGTCTGATTTGTCGTAGTCGTTACGGAAAGGTTGGTTCCTTCATTTGTGACCGTCACCTTGGCATTGGCGATGGCCGCGCCCGACGGGTCGGTCACGATACCGGTAAACTGGCCGTTTTGTACCTGAGCGACGGCGCCCAAGGCCAGTACCAGAAAGGATAACAACACTAGGCAAAACTGCAGCTTCTTCATCGAGCTACCCTCTCATTGCTGTGAAATGTCATTTCCACGAACCGCACCACAACCCCACACGCACAAAAAGCTCACTAGCGGTTGTGAGCTAAATCGTTGTCTCCATGTGAAATGCGGAGCATTGTGCTCTTCGTAGCGCACACTGTCAAGCTATCTTGCTGATTTCTCAAGTGAACCAGAACACGCTTCGTTAGGTGGACACGAAACCCGGCAACGTGTCCGGCAAGTATCGAGGAGTTAGGCGCACGTGGGGCTCCAAAGTGTTAGGGCAACTACATCAAGGGTTTACACTGCATTGTGTATGACCTGCTATGACTAACAGTAGAACTTGACAGATGTGACTTCAGAATTTGGAAGATTTGGGCCCCTGTCAACGAGACTGAGCACAGCTCGTTGTGAATTTGTCCCGTTTAGGGACTAGATTTAGAAGAGTTGACAGGCCTCTTGCTCGGCGTGCGCGGGGGTGTAATGGCAGCGTGGCGCGCCACAACTCCACGCCCTTCCTCGATGACCAGCTCTTGGTCAGCCGGTTCTACATCTACATTATCCACCTTCCCCGAAGGCCAGCGAACGACAATGGAGTCTACTTTTGTCGAGGTGCCGAGTCCGAAATAGGTCCGGGGATCGCTTGCAGATTCGAAGCTGCTATTACTACGGACGAGAGCAGTTTGGGTAGCTCCTCCGACCTTGATCTCAATTCTTGCTCCATATCCGTCGCGATTTGAGGCCGTTCCCACTGTCTTGATGCGCAGCCAATGCCCGGTCGTCGCGGTTTCATTCCGTAATAGCACCGGTGAGCCGTCGAGCACGCTCATCAGAACATCCTGGCGCCCGCGGTTCCAAAAATCTGCCACTGTAGCACCACGTCCGACGACGCGTCGGCTCAAAGCCGTTCCGGATGACTGGCCAATTTCTGCGAACTTACCGGTGCCCAGGTTGTGGAACAGGAAGGGTCTTTCGGCATAGGTAACGCCAAAAGAGTGTCCTTCGACTTGAGGATTGACGTGACCATTCGAAATCCAAATATCCGGCCAGCCATCGTTGTCGAAATCGAAAAACTTAGCGCCAAAACCGAGGAAAGGAATGCTTACAGGCCCGATGTTTGCCGGACCCGCCATGTCGGTGAACTCGCCATTGTGATCGTTGCGATAAAGGTTGTTGGAATCGTCGGAGAAATTGGTCTTAAGAATGTCTGGCCATCCATCACGATCGTAGTCGGCGGAATCGATCCCCATACCAGCCTGCTCGCGGCCGTCCGAGCTGTAGGCGACCCCGGTTTCGGCGCCCACTTCCTTGAACCCACCCTTGCAGTCGTTATGGTAGAGCAGACTCGGGGAAGAGTCGTCAGCGACATATAAATCAAGGCACCCATCCACGTCGTAGTCGAGCCATAGCACTCCGAGGCCGTAGAAGGCACCAGGGTCGATGCCTAATTGGTCCGATACATCCGTGAATGTGCTGTTGCCATTGTTGTGATAGAGCCGATCGCGTGCTCCGATGAGTCCGCGGGGACCGCAAGAAACCGCAATACCACGATAGGTACAGAATGGGCCTTTCCCGAATTCAGGCAAGTGATCAAGGTCGATGTCTACGTAATTCGCGATGTAAAGGTCTAGGTTGCCATCATTATCGTTGTCGCCGAACGCAACGCTTGTTCCCCAACGTCCGGCATTGATTGCTCCTGAGTTCCGGGTGACATCAGTAAAAGTTCCATCGTGGTTGTTGTGGTAGAGAGCGCCACCATCAAGGTAGGTTACGTAGAGATCTTCCCATCCGTCGTTGTCATAGTCGCCAACCGCAACACCAAATCCCCAGCCACAATGTTTGAGACCTGCCTTCGCCGTGACGTCGGCGAATTTTCCGTCGTGAGTATTGCGGTAGAGTTTGCCGGGATGACACTTGCCCGCCTTGACGTCGGCGATGGTAGATCCATCGACGAGGTAGATGTCCATCCAACCGTCGTTGTCGAAGTCAAACACGGCAATGCCTCCGCACATGGAGTCCATGATGTATTGCTTGTCGACGGTTCCACAGGTCAGATGGAAGTCAATCCCCGCAGCGCGAGTGACATCGGTGAAGCGCGCCACTTCAGCAGCGGTCTTTGTTGCAGTTGGCCGTTTTGGCGTCACTTGCGCTGATGCCGACGCAGCAATGAGCAAGGTAGCGGTGAGGACCAAATACGCGGACCGGAGCATTGGCATCACTGGACGCGGCCGGTGGCCATTCCTCCGGATTGAGGTTGAGACTTCTTCAATTCCGCAAAACGTTGACGTTCGAGCTTAGCCTCGTCACTCTTGCCAGCCTTGTCGAGGGCACGAGCCAATTGGTAATGAGGGCTGGGATCAGTAGGTTTGAGCTCTATCGAGTGCTGAAGAGCAGTGATCGCAGGTTCGATGCTTCCCTCGAGTAACAAGGCTTTCCCGAGATCGTAGAAGGCATCTGCATTTTGTGGATTGATTTCTGTGGCTCTTTGCAGATGCACGGCAGCAGTTTTGTTATCTCCAATTTCAAGGAGACAGTGTCCGAACTGGTAGAGAACCTGCGGATTGTCGGGAGTCGCAGCCAATTGTTTCCGGTATTCGGTACTAGCCTCTTCATTCTTTCCCAGGCTGGCATAGGCAAAACCCAGATGATAGTGGCCAAGGTTAACCTTGGAATCAAGTCGTAGGGCAGTCTGAAACTCGGCAACAGCCTGCACGGTTCGATTCGTGTTCTGATAGGCACGGCCTAGAAGCACGTGCGCCAGAGCATCGGAAGGGTCGAATTTTAGTGCCGCTTCCAGTTCCTCGGCGGCTGGAGCGTATTGCTCCTGGGCAAGAAGAACAAGCGCAATATCGAAGTGAACACCGAATCCTTTTCCATTTATTTTCTCGGCCCCACGCAGCAGGTTCAGAGCTTCAGTATTGTGTCCAGTCTTGAAATATGCCAAACCGAGCCAATGCTGCAGATCGGCGTCCTGGGGCCAGCGAGTGATCGCCCATTCGCCGAGTGTGACGGCCTCGGCGACTTTTCCTGCCTGGAGATAGCTTAGGAGCAATCCTCGATTCGCCTCAAGATTCTCCGGCGCAAACTGCTTTGCCTGTTCAAAGTTGCCGACTGCCTGCTGAAATTGCCCTGCTTCCAAAGCCGCCTGTCCTCGTTGGATGAACACTTGAACTTGCGTGGGAGATGTTTGCCCCCAGGATTGCAGTACGGGCTCGAGTGCGAAAGCGAGAGCTAAGACGCAGGTTAGGCGCCGGATTTGAAGATGCCGATGCCGCACCTGCGGAGTGCCTGCTGGGACATACATTTGGGATCCAGGGTCATGCTAAATCGGTTGCGGGATGACTGCAATGTAAGCGGATTTCGGACACGACCTTTGACGAGCCACGGACTACTGTTTAACGTCAAGAGGGTGTTGTTTCACCAGATGAGAAGCAGAACATTTTCCTTGACATAAACCTTGAAGTGCTCAATAACACGGTTTATTAAAAGCTTTCACTAGGTCGTGTTCGGTATTTGAGCGACGCAGCAGCAATACCAACTCTTTGCAGGATCAGCTCGGGTCGTCAGAAGAGAAGGAGTTTGCAATGCGCAAGATTGGAATCTACTGTCTTCCAGATCGCCTCACCTACGGCTTGGCATCCATTAAGAGAGCTGTTTACCGCGCTTCTCCCTTCAGAATCGCGCTAGCCTTTCTCCTCGGCCTAGTTCTGTGCATCACGTCTCCTCTAAGGGCACAGCTCTATACGGGATCAGTGGCCGGTACAGTCACGGACCAGTCCGGAGCTGCGGTCCGTGGCGCGAAGGTAACCGCTACTGACCAAGAGAAGGGGTTCGACTTCAGCGGTACCTCCGACGAAAGCGGGAAATACCTCATCCGTCAACTCCCTCCGGGGAAGTACCGGGTAAGCGTAGAGATGATGGGCTTCCGGGCGCAGCGCAGAGACGACGTGACGGTTTCAGTAAACGAAAATGTGTCGGTCGACTTTGCCCTGCAGGTCGGTGCAGTCAACGAATCGGTTGAGGTCAAAGCGGCTGCAGTTGAACTTCAGACCCAGGATGCGGTGACCGGACAGGTCGTAGATCGAAGGTTTATTAATGATTTGCCGCTTATCGGCCGGCAAGTGTTTGACTTGGCCTTCCTGGCGCCGGGCGTAACGATTGCTGACAACCAGTGTGTCGGTTGTACGGCAACTAACTTCATTTCCAACGGGAGCCGGAATTCCACCGCCGATGTCATCATTGACGGTGTTTCGACCTCGAATTTCGAGCAGAACAGCGGAATCCTATCGGCAACCTACACGCCTTCGGTCGAATCGGTCGAGGAGTTCAAGGTTCAACAATCCAATTTCAGCGCAGAATTCGGATTTAGCGGGGCGAACGTCGTAAATGTGGTCACTCGCTCGGGCACGAACCAGTTTCACGGAAGCCTGTATGAATTTCTGCGCAATGATGTTTTGGACGCGAATGACTGGTTTGCGAACCGCAACGGCGAACCCAAACAGCCGCTCCGCCAGAACAATTTTGGCGGGACATTCGGCGGCCCGATCTTCAAGAACAAGACCTTCTTTTTCTTCGATTACGATGGAACACGAACGCACAGTTTTGCTTCCGGCAGCGCCGGCGTACCGAGCACAGCAGAGCGCGCGGGTGACTTTGGTGAACTTTGTACCTTGCGCGGTGCGAGCTTTGACGTGAACGGAAGATGCACCGCTCCCGACGGTAACGGGCAGCTCTGGGATCCATTCGATCCAAACGCGTTCTTCGATGACAGTGAAGAGATTAACGGTTTTCACCGCACAGCCTTTATTCCATTCAACAATCTGTCCACTTATGCGAGCCAGGGAACCGCGACTCCGGGGGTGATCGGAAATCTAATCGATCCTGTCGCATCAGCAATGATGCAATTCTTTCCTCTTCCCACATCGAACGCGGTCGATTCGGATGGTCGCTTGCTGAACTGGTTTGCTTCAGGCATCAACGAAAATTCTGACAACAAGTTCGATATCAAGATCGATCACCGTTTCAGTGACAAGAGTCTTCTCAGCGGAAAGTATTCGCATGAATGGGGAAATTCGCATGGCTTCAATTGTTACGGAAACGAAGCCGATCCATGCACGGCGGGCCCGTATGACTTCAGCCGTCACCTGTTCGCAATCAACGAGACTTATACGTTCAGCCCCACCGTGGTGATGAACGTTTCTTACGGTTACACGCGTGGGTTTGATTTCCAGCATGGCATTCAGGGTGACTTTCCGGACATCGATCCCAGTTCGCAGCTTGGGCTGCCGTCGTACATGCTGCGATCAGGATTTCCGCAGTTCCCGAATATTTTGCTAGCTGACTATTTCGCGCCGGCCGACGCGAACATAGGCACGCAGACCTTCAGCATCTTGCGACAAGGCCAGGATACGCATCACGTGGTGGGCACAGTCAGCTGGCTCCGGGGCTCTCATGAATGGAAATTTGGCGGCGAGTTCAGGATGCACCGTATCAACTTCACCCAGCCTGGCTGGCCGGCTGGAGAGTTCAATTTCGATTACAACGGCTCCTCCGAGTTTCGGGATTCTGGTGGCGATCCCATGGCTAGCTTCATGATGGGAGTCGGAAGTCCTGATGGTTGTTTTGACTTCTGTCCCTACGAAGTGCCGAATGCGGTCAGCACGCAGAACTTTCAGTTTGGCGGCTTCGTTCAGGACAACTGGCGAGTGACGCCTAATCTCACACTTAACCTTGGACTTCGGTACGACGTCACGTTACCGCGAACCGAACGCTACAACCGCCAGAATTGGATTGATTTGAATGCGACCAATCCCTTGAACGGAGGCAGCATTACCTATACCGATCCTCTTACTGGGCTCGATGTAACTCGACCGCTGTTGGGTGCGGAGGTTTTCGCGAACCCGAACAATCGGTACAACTTCGGAATTGATTGGTCAGATATCCAACCCCGTATCGGCTTCGCATACCAGCTCAAAAAAGACTTTGTGTTTCGCGGTGGCTACGGCATCTTTTATTCCACGACTCGCGCGGGTGCGGCTGGAACAGGGCCCATCAACACCTACAAGGGCTACGACCAACTGACGGAATGGGTGACAGTGAATCCTGCTGACCAGGTGCGTCCGTTCGCGAGACTCAGCGACCCGTTCCCCGGTACAGGACCGCTACTCCCCCCAGGTAATTCGCTCGGTGCGTTGAATGATATAGGTTTTGGCGGAGGCGGCAACGTAAAGAGCATCACGGATACGCCATACGAGCAGACCTGGACCTTCGGCTTCGAAAAGCAGTTCCCGGCCAAAGTTATTGTTGATGCGAGTTACGTGGGGAAGAAAGGAACTCACCTCTACTACACAGGCGCCAGCGAACTGAACCACCTGCCCATCAGCATCGAAAGACAGCCCACGTCGGTGATCGCTTCACTTGAAAACACAGTTCCCAATCCTTTCTTTGGAATCATCACCGATCCCCTGAGCCCGCTCTCGGCAAGCGAAGTCCAGGCATTCCAGTTATTACTGCCATACCCGCAGTACACATCCCTGCAGGGAGACACATTCCCCGTCGCGAGTTCGATCTATCACGCGTTCCAGCTACGGGCGGAAAGGGAGTATGCCAACGGCCTGCAGTTTCTGGTTACTTACACCTGGGCCAAGTCTATCGACGACGCTTCAGCGACGGACGACAGCGTGACATGGCTCGGCGGGAACTCCAGTTTGCAAGATCCGAACCGCAGAGATCTGGAGCGATCCGTATCGCAGTTTGACATACCGCACGTCCTGCAATTCAGCTATGTCTACGATCTTCCGATCGGACGAGGACGTAAGATCGCCAACAATGCGAACTCGGTGGTGAACGCCATCATTGGCGGTTGGCAATTGAATGGCACGCTAAGCTTCAGTAGCGGACGACCGATTCAGCTTACGCTCGACAGCGGCGCTGCCATTCCAACCTATGGAGGACGGCGTCCCAATCTGAGCGGATTTCTGGAGCGCAATACTGGCTCCAATTTCGTCGATCAGTACTTCGCCAATTCCGATCAGGTGATTCGAGAACCTGCCGACTTCACATTAGGCAACGCGTCGCGTGCTCTTTCGTACATTCGGCAGCCTGGCATTAAGAACGCGACCATGTCGCTCTTTAAACAGTTTTCGCTGTCCAGCATCCGTGAGGGGGCGCGACTCGAATTTCGCGCCGAGGCATTCAACGCCTTTAACCATCCACAATTCTGCGGGCCAGACACGAGTGTGCGCTTTACAGGATCTGGCATCGAGCAGGGGAGTTTTGGAGTTATTACCAGCACGTGTAACAGCCCACGTGAAGTGCAGCTCGCATTGAAATTCTATTTCTAACGCCGGGAGATCGAATGCTGCAGCGCATTCGGTCTCTCCCTGTCTTCTCCCGTCGTTCGGAGGTAAGCCTTGTACGCTATCGCGAGAATCCGAAAAGTGTTGTTTCATTCGAGCGTTGCCCTGACGATTGGGATTTCGGGCAGTGGCGTGGCCCAGACTATTTCTATAGACACCACTTCAGACCACGTTCTCAACAAGTTCATACCCACTCAAGCTATGGGTGCGGGCATCGATCGCATTAACACTGTTTCTACCGACAAGCTCTTCACTGACGCGGTCATGCAGAAAGTGTTGACCGCTGGATGGCAAACGGTCAGCTATCGGCAGAATACTGAGTTACATGTCGAGGCCTGGCACTGGAATGGACAAGGTACCTGGAGCGACTCGTCAGGCAAAGGCTACTTCGTAGGCAGCGCAACTCCTGCCGAACCGATTCGACACTCCTTCGGTTATTTTCTTCCTCATCGGGGCTTCACTCGCAATGATGGCGTGGAAACCGGATTTTCCCGACTCACCGACGGCGACATGAATACGTACTGGAAGAGCAATCCGTACCTCACCAAGTTGTTTACCGGCGAAGAAGACTCGGCATACCCGCAATGGGTCACGGTGGATTTCGCCAACCCCCATGCATTGAACGCAATTCGAATTGCCTGGGGCGAGCCGTATGCCACTCATTACATCGTCCAATATTGGACCGGCGAAGATCCGATCAAACAACCGACTAAGGGTGCCTGGGTTACGTTTCCGGGCGGCGTGGTTAACGAAGCTGAGGGCGGTACGGTTGTACTCAACCTTTCGGTCTCACCGATGCAAATTCGCTACATAAGAATATGGATGACGGAATCGTCCAATACCTGCGACAGTCACGGCAGCAGCGATCGTCGAAATTGCGTAGGCTACGCCATTCGAGAACTCTACGCTGGCACCGTCTCGCCGGATGGAAAGTTGCACGACCTCGTCCGCCATACTCCGGATCCGGACCAGACCGCAACCCTTTGCTCCTCGATCGATCCCTGGCACGAACCCACAGACATCAACGACAAGCGCGATCAGGTTGGGTTAGACCTCTTTTACACAAGCGGGTACACTCGTGGGCTTCCTGCGATGATCCCGGTGGCCATGCTCTATGCCACGCCCGAGGACTCCGCTGCGCAGATCTCCTACCTAAAGGCTCGCGGCTATCCCATCTCTTATATAGAAATGGGGGAGGAACCGGACGGCCAGTACATGCTTCCTGAGGACTACGGTGCGCTCTACTTGCAGTGGGCCACCGCTCTGCATCGAGTGGATCCCAACCTGAAACTTGGCGGACCTGTTTTCGAAGGTGTGAACGAAGACATTCAGACTTGGCCCGATGCTCAAGGCAAGACCTCATGGCTCGGACGATTCATCGACTACTTGAAGGCTCACGGTCGCATGGCGGATCTCTCGTTCGTGTCGTTCGAACATTATCCGTACGAACCTTGCAAAATTCAGTGGAGCAGCTTGTACGACGAACCAACTCTGATCAGTCACATTCTCGATGTCTGGCGCGAAGACGGAGTTCCGGCGGACATGCCCATGTTTATCACGGAAGTGAATGTCGCCTGGAATACGGGCCAATCGTTCGTTGATGTCTTCGGCGGACTGTGGCTCGCGGATTTTGTCGGATCGTTTTTCTCAGCCGGCGGAGACGGACTCTACTATTTTCATTACCTACCGGTGGGCTCATACCATGGCTGCAATGGATCGATGGGTACCTTCGCATTATTCACCGTCAACCTTAACTTTGAGATCCAGCAGCCAACCTCACAATTCTTCGCCAGCCAGCTCATGAACCTGGAATGGATTCAGCCAGGCACCGGTGAACATCGTGTTTTCGGAGCGAAGAGCGATGTAACCGATCCTGCTGGCCATGTGCTTGTCACGGCGTACCCGCTGGCTCGGCCGGACGGCCAGTGGTCCGTCATGCTGATTAATAAAGACCAGGAAAATTCGCACGTCGTTAAGATTGCATTCGAAGATCAGAAGTCGGGCGTCAAAAGCTCATTTGCGGGGATCGTTAATGTTGTCAGCTTCGGCAGCGAGCAATACCAATGGCATCCCGACGACAAATGGGGGTACGCCGAACCGAACGGACCGCCAGTGAAGTTGACCCTAAGTGCGACACTCGAATCCACGTACACCTTGCCAAAAGCGTCGATCACCGTGTTGCGAGGAAAAGTGATGGCGCCGCAAACAAAAAAAGAGAAGAAGTAAACATCTATCTTTAGCCTGATTCTCCCTCTGGAACGGACGAAATCTGGTTATTGCTGTGAGAATTCGGAAAACCGATCGGATGCTGCCCCACAATCGCGATCGAAATCGCAATTCGCGAGTCATGATCCGTGCCACACTTTCGTCTCCCATACCAAAGACTTACGATTTATATAATTTTGTAAAGGTATAGTACTAGCTGTGGTAGTAAGAGTTGGGGCTATCTGATACTCCGTTCCTGCAGGTTGCTGCTACTTCTACTTCCTGTATTGAGACAATTACCTTGAAAAATAGAAATCTGGGTGTGCTATTCGTTCTCGCACTTTGCGTGTGTTTTCCGCCTAGCTTCCTGCGGGCCCAAACACCTGACACAATTAACCTTACCGGCCAAGTGTTCGATCAAACGCAGGCTGCGGTACCTGGCGTTGAGATCATTATTCGAAGCAACAAAACCGCAGTAGAGCGCAAAACTCAGACCGATTCTTCTGGCAGGTTCGTTCTCAGCGGATTACCCAGCGGATCCTACGAAATCACCTCGCAAAAAAGCGGTTTTCAGGATGGCAAGCTTGAGAACATCGAGCTTATCGGCGGAAGTAACGCGAATTTTCGGTTGCAACTGAATGCTGCTACTCAAAAAACTGAGATTACAGTCACCGGTGTGGGTGGCGAAGTAAGGACCGACGAGCCTCAGGTTGGGGATTGGCTCAATCCCAAGCAGATTCAGGATATGCCGTTACTGAACCGACGGATCACCTATCTTCCGTTGTTGAATTCCGCGAATCGTCCGGCCATTAGCCAAGGCGACATCTTCGTGAATCAGAACCTGTTTACAACCAACGGAACCGGACGCCGCCAGGCGTGGTTCGAAGTGGATGGCGCCAATTCCAGCGACGCTTGGGGACGCCAAACGATCTTTACCAATATTCAACTCGACGCGGTGGACGAAATGACGGTGTTAAGCAACCCGTTCTCGGCGGAGTATGGCAGAAGCGCGGGGAGCGTTGTAAACATTGTCACGCGGACCGGCACCAACGACTACCATGGCAGCTTGTTTGCCCTATGGCGGCCGAGGGAACTGGGAGCTACCCTTTCAGGATTTACCTTTGACACGGCGACAAGTGGCAATCAAATCTTGAGCGATGAGCTGACTCAAGCCGCGGCAACATTTTCTGGGCCGCTTTTCGGAGATAAGACCCACTTCTTCCTGTCGGGTGAATACAGCTGGCAGAATCGGGCATCACCGGTAACGTCGCCTCTGGCCCTTGGAACCTTTACCGGCCATTATCGCGGTTGGCTCGGAGACGCGCGAATTGATCACGAGATCAATGACAAGAACAACCTATTCTTCCGCGCCAGCGCCGACAGCTTTTTTGATACGAATCCCAACGGCGCCGTGGGCGGAAACAACCTTCCCACGGTAGCGCGCACATTCAAGCGCCGTACCTACACCGCCACACTCGGAGAGACGGCGGTACTCAGTCCAACCTTGCTGAACAACTTCCGCGGGCAATTCCAGTTGGGATCGCCAATCACTCAATTCGATCCGGTAATTTTCAGCACCCAATACATTGTTCCCACGACTGAGGGACGCTTCACCAGCGGGACATCGCAATCGGCTCTGCTGCTCAACCATCAATATGAGTTCAATGACACTCTTGCCTGGGTGCACGGACGTCACACGTTGAAATTCGGTGGCGACGTTATTCATGCCCACAACGGCGGAGACAGCAAAGAGTTCGGCGGTCCGATCTTTCTGGGATCGTTCACTTATAACACCTGCGTGGCATCGGTTGCTTTTTGCGAAAGCCCTGCCTACATCGGCGACATCAACAATGTCGCGAGCTACACGCAGAGCTATGGCAACGGAACGTACACCGTGGATGACACGCTATGGTCTTTGTTCGCCCAGGACGACTTCAAATTGCGGCCTGATCTGACGGTGAATCTCGGCCTGCGTTATGAACGGCAGACCTTTACCGACGCAAACAAGAACTTCTCTCCTCGTGTAGGTTTCGTCTACAACCTTCACGGCGATCAAAAAACTGTGCTTCGTGGCAGCTTTGGTCTTTACTACTCGCAGATTGTCGACAATGCTGCTGCCAACTACGCTCTGACCGGACCTACTGGCGTGTTCAACTACACTGCAACTCCTGGCCAGGTTGGATTTCCCAGCACGGTCGCCGATGCACCATTGCCTGCATTTCCTGCGGGCGCACAGGCGCCACTACGCACACTTTACATTCGTCCCGGTGACGCTGCTTTCTACAACCAGTTCTTTCCAACTTCGGTCCTGAAGGGATATCCCGACGCGCTGCTCAATCCGTACACAGAGCAGTGGACCGTGGGATTTGAGCGTCAGCTGGGATCCGATTGGGTTCTCAGTCTCGACTACGTTGGGTCGCACACCATCAAGATCAACCGGCCGCTCGATTTGGATTCCCCGGCGCCAACCCGGGTGGGGAACTCGATCGTCGATCCCAAACTTGCCAATTGTTCTCGCCCATTCTGGGTATATTGGTACAACCAAAATGGCGCGGTTTGCGATGCCAGCAACACAAACCCGCCGCCATATGCCGTAATCACCACCGACGTGAATAACGGCGCCGCATACTATAACGCCCTGGATGTCAACCTGAACCATCGTTTCAGCCGGCGGTTCTCGGTGCTTGCCAGCTACACCTGGTCGCATGCTCTCGATACGGTTGACCCTGACGTGCCAGGGCAGAACCCCAATAATCCCAACTTCACCGGAAAGAATGTCGAACTCGGAAACGCCATTTTCGACCAGCGTCATCGCTTCGTGGTCAGCGGCGTCTATGTCTTTCCGCTGAAGATCAGCTTCGGCGGAGTCGCCACATTCGCCTCTGGGCTGCCCTTCAACGTGACCACTGGCAGCAACAACAGCGGAGATCCCGGCGCAACCACCGATCGCCCGGTCGTGAACGGAGCGCTGCTCGGACGCAACATCGGCCGCGGCAACGCGATCTATGACGTATCCCCGTTCATCGAGAGGCCCTTCTCGCTGGGAACCGAGCGTGTCCAGCTGCTGCTCCGAGCCGAATCGTTCAACGTCTTCAACCACCGCAATGTCGTCAACTACAACGGCCTGTGGGGGAACGGCAATACTCCGCAAGAAGGATTCGGGGACGAGCTCACAGGAATCACCGCACAGCTTCCTGCGCGGTCGTTCCAGTTCTCCGCAAAGTTGTCGTTCTAACCATGAGAGGCCGGTGCGCCCGGCCTCCTTAGCCCTACGACTATGTTCATGAGGACGAAGCTAGCAATCTGTCTCCCCGGTTTCGTCCCCTTGCTGTTTGCTTGCATGACTCTTTCCTGCTCATTCGCGTGGGCCCAGTCCGCCGCTCGCGGATCGATCAGTGGAACGGTAACCGATCCGCATGGGAAAGTGATTCCTCGGTCCAAGGTCACAATCCGAAGCAACGACTTTTCAACGACACGTAGGCTGGAGAGCGCGGACAACGGAACATTCAGTACCGTGTTTCTTCCGGCGGGAGTCTACACCGTTGAAGTCGAATCGCCCGGATTCAAGCCCAAGAAGCTCCCGCGAGTTTCTGTCAATGTTGGCAGCGAAGTTCGCCTCACGATTCCGCTTCAAGTTGCGGGCGCTTCCGAGCAGGTGAAGGTGACTGCTACCGGTCCTACGGCCGAGGGCAACACTCTGCCACCGGCAATAAACAAACAGGACCCGGAGGTGAGTAACTTTCTTGCTGGGCTAACTGTTACTTATCTTCCGAATCGCGATCGCGATTTCACCGAGTTCGGCCAACTCGCAGCGGCGTCTGTTCTCGTAAACGGTGGCTTGTCGATCGCCGGACAGCGCCCCACAGCCGTCAAGTTCGCGGTCGATGGGTTCGATTTCGTTGATCCCCTGCATGGCGGAGAGCGCGGCGGCAACGACAGTGCCCTTTTCTTTCCGCAGACCGCCGTGCGCGAGTTTCAAATCGTGCAGTCCGGTGCCGGTGCGGAAACCGGGAACACCAACGCTGGATTTGTGAATGTTGTCACCAAGGCGGGCAGTAACAAGTTCCACGGCGAGGGCTTTTACATAGGACGCCCGTCGGCGCTATCTTCGCGAGATACCTTCGATCACTCGTTGGATAACCTGCAGAACGAGTTCGGGGGGTCTTTCGGAGGGCCGATTAGGAAGGATCGCATCTTCTATTACCTGGGAGCGGAGCAGGATTTCCTACACATCCCGTATTGGACGCAGTTTCAGCCACAAGCTCCCGGCGTGGCAGTTCCCCAATCACTGAGAAATCGCGAACACCAGGTTGTCGGGCATAGCAACCCGACAGCCATTTTTGGAAGAACAGAGGTCATACTGAATTCACAGAATACCCTGAATCTCGAGTTCGACTACAACCGCATCCATGCAACAGATCTTACGTTCGGTTCAACGCGAACCGACGCCTCGGAGAGCAACAGCAATTCACTGGTCGGCCATAGCCTTTGGGGCCGCGGCAATCTCACGACACTGTTAAGTCCTACGATGGTGAATCAATTTGTGGCGCAGTGGGCAAGCGACCTGCGCGATGTACGCTCGAACGTGATTTCGCCCGAGATTGTCATCAACGGCTTCGGTAGGCTTGGCGGCAACAGTCTTAGTCCTCAGACCTACAAATCCGAACGGCGTGAGTTGGGAGACGATCTCGCCATTAACCATGGGAATGTCCTGATCCAACTGGGCGCATTGTTCGCGTTCAATCCCGTGCGCGAGGAGCACGAAGCCAATTTGAACGGCCGCTTCGACTTTGACTCCCTTGCGGATTACGTCGCGAACCTGCCTCGCCGCTATCAACAGACGTTCCTGGTGGGAGACTCCAAGTTCGACGATTCGGTACGGGAACTCGGCTTCTACATCATCGGAAAGTTTCCTGTCACCAAAGCTTTGACCTTGAGCGGCGGCTTGCGCTGGCAGGGGCAGTGGAATCCGCAGCCTGTGAATCCCAATCCGGTCATCCCCTTAACAACTCACATTTCTAACGATCTCAACCAATGGCAACCACGCCTTGGCCTCGCCTGGAACCCAGCGTCGAAAACGGTGGTTCGCCTTTCGTCCGGACTTTATGCCGCAGCTACCCCGGCCACAATTTTCCAGCGCGTTATCACGGACAATGGATTGAACAACGTTGTTGCCGACAGCTATTTCGATCCACAGATTCTGCCCCTGGTCTCGATCCCGGGTCTTATCGCACAGCCTTTGGCGGCTCCGCCCGCAGGCTTGACCACGCCTGCGGCGGCAGTGTTCGGCATCTCTCCCGACTTTCGTAACCCTCGTTCCTCCCAGGCATCCGCGAATGTTGAGCAGCAATTCAGCAAGATGCTGTCGGTTTCCGCAGGTTTCTTACGCAACAGCACCTGGGATTTGCAACGTCGGCTTGATGTCAACCTGAACCGGCCATCATCCAGCGTCGGCGGACTGCCAATTTTTCCCGGGATGCGTTCTGATCCGAGTATCGGGCGCTTGCTTGAGAATCAGTCCTCGGCTCACTCTTCATACAACGCGCTGTTGCTAACGGCGAATCTTCAACTTCCTCACCGTTCACAGCTGGTTGCGAATTACACATTGTCGAGTGCCAACGACGACGACTCCAACACCGGCCCCTTTGCTCGTGAAGCTGCTCTCGACCCGTTCAACTTGGCTCTTGAGCGTGGATATTCCTCGCTCGATATCCGGCACAACTTTAACCTGAGCGGTGTGATCAACTTGCCGCTCGGATTCAAGTGCAACCCGGTATTCGTGGCGCGATCGGGTGCACCCTACACTCCCGTAATCGGATTCGACCTTCAGAATGACGCAAACGATTTCAACGAGCGGGCGCTGCTGGGTGGAACGGTAGCCAAGAGGAACAGCTTGCGGCAGCCCGCTTTCTATAATCTGGATATCCGTTTTGTGAAGGACTTCACTCTACCAGGCGAGGGGCACCACCTGGATCTCTTCCTTGACGTCTTCAACGTGACTGGTGCGGGAAACCGCAACTTCGGTCCCGATGCGATCAACCTCTACGGAACTTCTTCAACGCCGATCTTCAGCGCTGGGCAAGCGCTGTATGCTCCCGATACCAATCACTTCGGCAGTACTCGCCAGGTGCAGTTCACCGCCCGGATCGTAGCGTTCTGAGGAGTTTGGGCTAATGGAGGGGAAAATCTCCTCCCAACCTCCGGAAGACGACTCAAAGGTCAAATTCTTCAGCCCGCCTGGATGGCCTTCTTTCGGCGCGAGCGATACCAGATCCCTCCCCCCAAGAGTCCGATTGCGACGACAACAGTAAGTACCACAATCCAATGGCTTAAAACCATTTCGGAGGAAAGTGCAACAACCTGCGGACCGAACTGCAGAACCAACAGAGATAGAAGGAGAAAGCGGACGAAACGTCCCACGAAAATGGCTAGCAGAAAGTGTCCGAAATTCATCTCGAATATGGCTGCCGCGAGCACAAAAACTTTGAATGGGAAGGGCGGCGGCATCATCGCCGGAAACATGAGTGCCCAGAACTCATGCCGGTCGAAAGAACTGCGTATCCTGTTGAACTTTGCTTCGGACATGCGCCGGGCCAATAGGACTTCGCCGCCTTTGTAGCCGATCACATAAAGAATGATGCATCCGACGGCAGAGCCAGCAGCTGCCATCACTGCGTAGAGGAAGAACCGCGAATTGTCCGCATAAACGTAACTAGCGACTACGGGATCGAGAGGCAGCCCGAAAAATGCCGAGTCGATGCCCGCGATGGCAAAAACGGCCCATGATCCCAGTGGCTTAAGGACACCCCAGACAAAGGCGGTATAGCGAATAAGAAGATGCTTGAGGGTCTCCAAGACGGGGAACTCTACTTTAAGAGCAGGCTAAGAAATAAGATACCAAGTTCGTAGTTTAACAGACTATGAACCATTCACTCCTGAATGCTCGCTGCTAGATTCTAGAAACGACCCATGATTTCGTTGCAGTGGCAGGGAATTAACGAACACCCCATTTAAGAGATAGACCTCGTCGCTCGAGCGACGTCGACGACAGCGATCCAATCTGTCGATCTATATCACCAAGTGCTTTATTTACGAGGTTGTCGTCTTCCCATACCCAAGAACGCGAAGAATGTTTGCTGAAGTTACTCCGATAAAAGGAGCTACAAAGATATTGCCGCAACACGAAGAACGTTTACGCACGATGGGAAACATATCTGAGAGAAAAAATGATTTTAGGTTGCAATTGGTAATAGACCGACATAAAATTACGGCCCGAATCGGGGAACCCGCCCCCGAACCGCGTCTCACCCTGTGTGTTGATCGATGTTCGCTCCCAAGATCAGCGTCGTCTTGGTGAGTCGCATCGTGCGCAGTCCTCTGGCTGGGTCTCCCCATAGAACAACTATGGAACAGTTTCCTGTTGCTCTCGGTCATGGCAACGCCGTGGCCACGTTTGACATTGGGGGAACGTCCTTTCGAAGTGCCCTGCTCACGCGCGAAGGACGGTTGACCTCGCTACAACGAATTCCGTCGATAAATCACAGGTCCATGCCGGGCGCCTCCGCCACCGAAGTTCTAGGCCGGATTGCTGACTACATTGCAGGCACCGCGCAATCCTTTTCGATCAGGCAGCCACCAGCTATCGCCATTTCGATGGGCGCGGCCATGAACGCTCATACTGGTGTGATTCTCGGGTCTGGACCCATTCTCGGCGATAACTCCGCTTGCTTCGACCTGAAACGGGCCATCAAGGAGCGTTTACCGGGTGCTCAGGTGGCGATCGTGAACGACGTAACTGCCTCGTTGATAGCCCACTCGTTGCTTCCAGATATGCGGCATGCTCGCCGCCTTTCACTCATCACTGTTAGTACCGGAATTGCATCTCGAACGTTGAATTGCTCAGTTCCGCACGTTCCGGTTGATGCCGAACTCGGAGTTCAGGGTGAGATAGGCCATCACCCCATCAATTTTTTGATCGACGGACAGCCACTTTCGCTGAAATGCGATTGTGGAGGCACGAATCACTTGAGCGCATTCGCTTCCGGCGAAGGGATCAAGAATGTCTTGAAGCAGCTGCCAGATGTTTTTCCCTCTAAGTTCGCGGCTTCAGTATTGAGTAAAGGGGAAGATCCGGATGTTTCCCTCGATAGGTTAGCGGACGGTCTGGCCAAGGGCGATTCGTTGTCGAAGACCGTCCTCAGAGCAATCACGCAGCCGATCGCCGAGGCGGCCAAGTGGCATTTTATGCTGGACCCCGAACTCGACAAACTGATTCTCACCGGGGGCGTGTGCTTTTTCCTTCGCGATGCCTATTTGGAGTCAGTGATCGAGAATCTGTGTGAGTTAGGGTATTACCCGCTAGAGTCTGAGACGGATTCTTTCTGGGCGGATCGGGTGATACTTGGGCCGATTTCGGATGATGCGGGCCTGATCGGCGCGGCGTCTGTTGCGCGCGAGGTGCCAAATCTCCACCGCTGCGAGACTCTTACGTCAGATTTTCCATTCAGAGTATCGCGCGAGCACTCGATCGACTATCCCATCCACTTATCGCCGGGCATCTGCCGCAACGGTGTTTTTCCGCAGGATCTTCTCGAGCCCTTCGAGCGGATCATTCTGGTTTCTGATTTCGCCGTAGACGACATCTATGGCGAGCGTCTGCAACGAGTACTGGCAGGACCGGGTCGGCAGGTCGAAACCATCATTCTCCGAGCCTCCGAGAAGGAGAAGGATCTGGGAGCGATTGCCGAAGTAGCTTCTCATTTCGACATGCTGGGTGTACGAAGGCGCCAAGATCTCATCGTCGCAGCGGGCGGTGGAATTACGCTCGACATCGTTGGTTTTTCGGCCAACCTCTTTCGGCGCGGGATACCGTGTCTAAAAATACCCACTACCCTCGTCGGCGCCATCGACGCTGGGATTGGCGTTAAGAATGCCGTGAACTTTCGCTATAGCAAGAGCCGGCTCGGGACCTTTTGCCCTCCATTTGCGGTGGTGATAGATCCCGACTTTCTCTCGACACTCTCAGAGCGACAGATACGCAATGGCTTGTCTGAGTCGTTGAAGATTGGTCTGGTAGCCGACGGCGAGCTTTTCCGGCTCATTCAAGAAAATGCCCCCTTACTCATCCGTACAAAGCTCCAGAATGCAAAGGGACTGGAACTCATACGAAGATCGATCAAGGCGATGCTACTTGAACTGGCTCCAAATTTGTTTGAGCGGACGCTCACGCGCCTTCCCGATTATGGACATACCTTCAGTCCTATATTCGAGTTCGAATTGCCGGACCTGGAGCACGGAGAAGCTGTCGCCCTGGACATGGCTTTCGCAACCGCCCTGGCCGTAGTGCTTGGCATCCTCGACCGATCTGATGCAGAAGAAATCCTCCTTACCCAGCATGTTCTAGGATTGCCGATTGTTCGGCCTGGAATGTCGATCGAAATGTTGCTACGAGGTGTGCGCGAAGCGAAACGGCATCGCGGAGGCTATCTCCGAATGCCAGTGCTATCCGGCATCGGGGAATCGAGATTTATCGATGAGGTCAGTCAGCCCGACCTTGAGAAAGCACTTGGATTCATCTGGGCTTGGTCAGGTGGAAAGACGCTTGAGGTTGCGCAGAGTGCTTAACGTGCCAGAGCATAGAGTTCTGTCACGCCTAACCCCTGATAACAGTCTTGCGGTAAGGAAGCACAAGAGCCAATCCATCGAGGACTCTAACGTCCTGATCCGAATGTCATCGGTGGGCATTTGCGGGACAGATCTTGCCATGCTTTCCGGCAAGCGAGCCGTTCAGGCTGAAATCCTTGGTCATGAGGGCGTCGGCAAGATTGCTCAAGCTCCTGAAGGCTGGCCTATCCCAGTCGGTACTCGCGTGGTCATTAATCCTGTCCATCGTATCCGTCCCGGTGTCGTAATCGGCCACAGTTCCGATGGTGTGCTTCGGGAGTGGTTCTGGTTGAACGCGAACGAAGCCGACACTGGAGAATTGCTGGTTCGTTGTCCAGACGGATGTACGCTCGAAGACACAGAGCTAGTTCTCGCTGAACCTTTGGGATCAGTGTTGTACAGCCTGGAACTTTTGCGCCGAAACTCAGCCGGTTCGGGACTGCTGATAAGGGGTTCCGGAACGATTGGCATCCTGGCAGCTGTAGCATGGTCCCGATTCATGACGACACCGGTGCTCCTGGTGGCGGGTTCAGAAGAACATGCGGAGTGGCTCAGTGCCTTCTCAAATTGGCCGGCGAATGTGTTCATCTGCAGCACAACCAATCTGCAGGACACAATTCGCGAGCACTCGCTAGCCAGTCGACTTACCGCGGCTATTTTGTGTTCCTCTCGCGCTGAAGCTCCTGAGGGACTGCGCTTGTTGTTGGACGTCCTCCCGGACGGTGCGACGATTGATTTGATGGCGGGATTCCCGACTGAATACAAAGAAGGTCGAATTCCTGAGGTGAACCTCGATCAGGTTCGCTGGAAGAATAGCTGTGGTACTAATTTCAGCCCAGCGACGACGATTTCTGACCGTGTCACAAACAAGTCGATGTTTCTTCTCGGTCACCGGGGAACGGCGAAAAGGCACATTCTCGATGCGATTCAAGTACTTTCTAGCGGGGCGGTTTCAAAGAGCCACCTTCCACATTGCTTCCTCACGCTGGAGCAATTGCCAGAAGCTGTGACCAACATGCTTTGCAACCAGAGACGGCACGGCATGAAGTTCGTGAAGGCAATCGTCGACTTTTCGCGAGACAACCTTGGAAAACCTGTCGCGTACTGCTAGCCGCGTGCTAGTTACCGGCGCATCGCATGGTATCGGAAGGGCAGTTGCACGCGCCCTGGTCCAGAGCGGTCACTGTGTTGTCGGCGTCTCCCGTACAAGGCCAGAGCCCGCAGGAGAATCACCATCAGAACTCAATAACATTGGTTGGCATCGATTGGACCTGTCGAACATTTCCGATATAGAAAAATGTGCGGCAACGTTGCAGACGATGGTGTTCCGAGCCGTCGTATTGTGTGCGGTGGATTACGGAGCGGATCAAAGACATCCGGCGGCTAACACTTCCGCCCGGGAGTGGCAACAAGTCATCGGAACCAACTGTGTCGGGCACTGCATACTTGTCTCGCAGTTGTTGCAGAACCTGCTTTCCGACCCTCCCGGCATCATCGTTAACCTGTCGTCCGATGTGGCTGTACTGCCTGGGGCGGGCAGGGCAGCATACGCCGCGTCCAAGGCTGGACTGCATGCCCTGTTGCGCGCCATCGCCGAGGAACATCCCCGTGACCAATTGCGGGTCTATCAGCTGATCCCCACATTTCAGTTGATTACCAATGGTATTAGGCGTCGCCGCCCGGCCGGCTTTGACTTCTCATCTTATGTAGAGCCCGTGGCCGTCGCTCAAGTCGTGGACCGGCTCATCTCTTCATCGGACTCTCCTGCTCCACCCGGCACGTATTTAGTGGACCGAGACGGCACAATGAAGCATTATCTTGAGAACACCAAGCTGTGATCTCGAACCGGACGGGGCGGTCTCGTGAAGATTGCGCTCGACATTCGCGGTAGCACAGGATTCGGAATCGGCACTTACACGCGCAACATCGTGCGCGCACTGGCCCAAGTCGATCAGTCCAATAGCTTTGTTCTCATCGGATCTCCTCTCAAATTGCAGGAGTTCGGCCCGCTGCCGGCGAATTTCAAGGCGATTACTCTTGTCGAGCCCGATACGACTTTCAAGGGATTCGTCGGGTGCCGGTCGATCCTAAAGCGGCTGGATTGTGACCTGCTGCATATTCCGCATCTATACTGGCTGCCACGCAACCTGCCTTGTCCCTATGTACTCACAGCGCATGATGTTCTCGAGCACATGGATCGGGCACATCAACGATCCCGGCCCAAACGCCTAACTCAGTATTTCTTGACATGTCGCGTGTTGCGTAAGGCAGCGCGCGTACTCGCAGTGTCTCGCTTCACCAAGGGCGAGGTGGAAAAGCTGTTTAAGCTGCCCGGGGAGCACATCGAGGTCATTCACAACGCAATTGATGAACGATTCTTGCGTGGGCATACCACGCAGAACGACCGGCAGTTTATCGCAGAACGTTACCTGGTAAATTATCCGTTCCTCTTGTACGCCGGTAGCATTAGTCCACACAAGAATCTGGTGCGCATTATTGAGGCTTTCTCTGCTCTGAAGAGCGAGTTGGAAAAAGCCGGTAAATACCAGGATCTAAAACTCATCATCATCGGAGACGAGCTGTCAAAGCACCCCGATCTCCGCCGTACCGTCATCCGCAGCGGAGTGCAGAACGACGTGCGATTCCTGGGGTTCGTGCCGGTAGATGTGCTGCGGATTTTTTACGATCTGGCCAAGGTTTTTGTCTTTCCCAGCCTATACGAGGGCTTCGGGCTGCAGCCACTTGAGGCTATGGCGCACGGCACTCCCGTAGTCACCTCGAATCTGTCTTCGTTGCCGGAAGTTGTGGGTAACGCGGCTGTCCTGGTGAATCCAGAAAATGTGTTTGAGATTATGCGAGCGTTGCACCGAGTTCTACTCGATCAACCGCTGAGAAACAAATTGAAAGAGGCCGGTTATCAACAGGTTCAGAAATTTTCTTGGATTGAGTCTGCCCGGCAACTTCTCGACGTTTACGAAGATGTCTTTAACCGAAAGGGAAAGGTTAAAGTTGCAGATTCAGAAGAGACTGTTGAGCGAGCAGCGAATTTCTGATTAGGGCGTGCCAGAACTCCAGAAGAAACTAAATGGTTTGTTGCAATCGTCAGCTCACACGCTGGACTTCAAGTGCGGTTGGATATCCCATTTCATTCAGCACTCCGCCCGCATATTCATCAATCAGTTGCAGGTGCTCGGCGTTCAGTTTGTTCTTCCATCCACCAACCGAGCCGGTCCGAACGAATCTTCCCGCCTCGCTGTGGTTCCCGGCAGGCACCTTCGTTGCGCTATCTTCCTTGCGCCGCATGCTCTCAAGGGAATTACTGTTGACCGCACTGTTGATTTCTGATGCTGCATGATGGAATCCCAGAAAAGTCAAAATACGGGAGAGTTCGTATACCGGGTCTCGCCGTATATCTTCGAACCGGACTATGATCATTGCTCCACGTTCGTTGAGCGGACTTCGGATCCAACTCCTCACATGCCGTTGCCATGAACCAAACCCACTGGTCGTGCCTTCCAAAAAAAGTGGCAGATACTCATCAAAGGTCATGAAGTGTGCCCCCACCGAACATTCCCGCGAATAATTGGAAAGCGCCACATCACGGATATCGCGCACCAGGTATACAGCACGTTTGTATTGCGTTCGGTAACACTCGTGACTCTTTATCAGCCTCCCCTGATTCGGCAGAACTCCTTGCGCATGAACCTGCAGGCCCATTTCCGGAACGATCCGATCTATGTTCTCGAAGTCAGTCGGGTGGCCGCTGAAGAGTTCGGCCAACATGAACCGCAACCACGTGTTACCCGAACGGGGATAAGAGGCGATGATTGCATCAGCGTCGTCAAGGCCGCGGTGGCGAAGCCAAATCAGAGGGACCCGTGCCGGTGTGCTTACCATGATCCGGTGGCGAAGCCTGCGCAACGGCGACATCATTTCACTGCTCCCGGTTTTATCGCTCTAGGCTGCCAGGCCAGAGGAATGGACTACTTTCAGGCCAGTCGACCACCGTTAGATATCACGAGATTATACGATTTGCAACGCGAACCGCCGCTAAATCAGCGGTAACAGTCAACGCGACACAAAATGCGGAGGATGAAAACTTTTTCACCGTTTTTTTGGGACGAATATCGGTATACAATCGTGCCGCTTTTCGAGGCAGTTTTCTTAGGCGCATTCATGTAGTCCTGGTTACATTTTGTTTTGGTTAGCAAGTGCTTCAACAGGGAGGAGAAGTGAAACCCCGCGCTCTGGTAATTGGTATAACCGGACAGGATGGCTCATATCTGGCCGAACTGCTTCTATCCAAGGGCTACGAAGTCCACGGCATGGTGCGGCGTGTTGCAGTCGAGCTTCCTGAACATAGAGTCTGGCGAATCCGCCATCTCCTGCCGGACCTCCACCTTCACGTAGCTTCACTGGAAAGTTACGCTAGCCTCTGCAAACTTCTGCAAGACGTGCAGCCCAACGAGTGCTATCACCTGGCGGCTCAGAGCTCTGTCGGTGTCTCTTTTCAGGATGAGTTCTCCACGATGCGTATCAACCTTCAGGGTACGCACGAGCTTTTAGCCGCACTGAAACAGTTTGCTCCGGGATGCAAATTCTGCTTTGCCGGATCGAGCGAAATGTACGGGAAAGTGCAGTCGAGTCCTCAAAATGAGAGCACTCCCTTCCATCCACGCTCACCTTATGGAGTCTCAAAGGTAGCTTGTTTCCATCTCTGCCGGCATTATCGCGAGGCTTACAATCTATTTATCAGCAGCGCCATCCTGTTCGATCATGAATCTCCGCGCCGTGGACCGGAGTTCGTCTCCCGAAAGATTACTTCTCATGTCGCAAGGATCAAGCTGGGCCTAGCGAAGGAACTTCAGCTGGGAAATATAGAGACTCTTCGCGATATTGGACACGCCTCCGACTACATGGAGGCCATGTGGCTGATGCTTCAGCAACCGAAGCCGGACGACTTTGTTGTTTCGACCGGCGAGAATCACTCGATCCGCGAAGTTTGCGACGTTGCCTTTAAGCATGTCGGATTGGACTATCGTGATTGGGTAAAGATCAACCCGGCGTTGTTCCGCCCATCTGACGTGGAACTTTTGATGGGGGATTGCTCCAAAGCTCGTGAGGTGCTGGGGTGGCGGCACAAGAGTTCATGGAAAGACCTTGTGATTGAAATGGTGAACACGGACCTCGACTTAGCCCGGCGTGAACTCAACGCGGCAAAGGTTGGTGAAACTGTTCAGGGTGTTTTAGCTGGCTAGGCATAGGAGGGACAGACCGTAATTGCTAGTCAGCATAGAGCACTGGTCAAGCACTTGACTTAAAGGAAGCGTCATCCGCAACTGACTGAGGCTAGAGCCAACACCCGGACCCAACCACCGCTGGAAAATCTTGATTGCAAGGTTCTTGCAGAAAGTGCGAATCCTCTTACTGTGTTCTAACGAAATCAATCATGTGTACCTCCGAGCGGAGATCCGGAGAGGGAATGGCGTGCCGCATCGTGATACCGAAATCGGGTGAAGTAACTCTCCCAACTTTTCGTGTTTTGGGAATGAGCGTCAGCCCGCTACAGATTCCGGAAATCCTGCAGGTAATTGATCATTGGATTCAAGAGCGTGACTGTTCCCGCTACATCATCCAGATGGGAATGCATGGGATGATCGAGGCGATGAAAGACCCGAAACTCCGCGAGATCATCAATGCTGCAGACTTGAAAAATATGGATGGCATGCCCATGAAATGGCTGGCACGCATTCATGGTTTTAAGAACGCTCACCGGCGGGCATACGGGCCTGAGGTCATGGGTACTCTCCTTCGTGAGACCGGAGCGAAATATAGGCACTTCTTTTATGGCCACCGGGCTTCGGAAGAGCTAGCGGTCACATGCGAAAGAAAATACGGAACGCGCGTTGCCGGTACTTACCCATTAGCAGTCTGGCCGTTGCCCGAATCGGAGAAACAGATACTTGCCCGCGCGATTGAGTCGGCGGCTCCAGACATTGTTTGGGTAGGGCTTGGAACTCCCAGACAAGACCAGTTCATGTATGAATTCCGCAACCGCCTTACTGTTCCAGTCATGATAGGAGTCGGCGCTGCTTTCGATTTCCATACTGGCAAGCTTAAGCAGGCACCGGTCTGGATGCAGGAGAATGGGTTCGAATGGCTTTATCGCTTGGTCCACGAGCCCAGGCGTTTGTGGCGGCGCTACTTGGTGTGTGGTCCCATCTTCGTATGGAATGTCGGGCTAGAGCTGGTCGGGCTGAAAAAGTTCGATTGAGACGATTGAACAAGTCCACAGCGCTAACACCTCGGTGGCTTTTGTACGGAAATCACGCAAGTATTTACAAGCCTCTCAACCACCATCTCAGGCGAAGGATTCGTTGAGCATGAATGGCAATGACACGATTTTGATCACGGGTGGTACTGGCCTCGCGGGCATTCATCTCAAGGACTACTTGTTGTCGCATGGCTTTACCCGCGTCCTGACCCCCACTTCGTCGGAATGTGACCTCACGGACCGAAAAGCTGTCCAGGATTACTATTCCCAAAATTCACCCGATTACGTCTTCCACATGGCCGGATTCGTGCGCGGAATTGTGGGAATCATGCAAAACCAGGGTGAAGCCTACTTGAAAAATACACTCATCAACACGCATGTGATTGATGCGTGTTACCAGTTCGCGGTCAAGAAAGTTGTAGCCATGGGCAGCATCGCCGTGTATCCAGACATAGAAGCAGGGGTGACACTTTCTGAAGAGGACGTCTGGAAGGGACCGCCGCACTTTTCAGAGTACGGCTACGCTCAGGCCAAGCGCGGGATGCTAGCGCAGCTACAAACGTACGAGAACAGTTACGGAATGCCCTATGCCTTTGTCTTCAGTACCAATCTTTTCGGCTCGCATGATCGTTTCAACACCGAAACAGGACACGTCATTCCGTCGCTGGTGAAAAAGTTCTACGACGCGAAAAAGAATAAGACCAGTGTTACCGTGTGGGGTGACGGGTCAGCCTATCGTGATTTTCTATACATTAAAGACACAGTACGCGCCCTATACACGATCATGGATCACGTGACGGGTCCGATTAATTTGGCCAGCGGCGTTTCGCGAAGGATACGAGATGTGGTTGACATCCTTGCTAACCATACTGGCATGGAGGAGCGTGTGACTTGGGATGCCAGCATGCCGAATGGTGCCCTGTTCCGCGCCTATGATGTGAGTCGCCTGCGCGCGACCGGATTTACATGTCGCTACTCGTTGGAACAAGCACTACAGGAAACCTACGACTGGTATGCCAGCGTTGGAGGCGTTGCACGGCAGTAGTGTGGGCGAAACTAGGTGGGTATTAGTTGCGCAATTTTCAGAAAGAGTTGAACTCAATCCTCGCCCATCAGCGCGCAATCTGCGACAGAATCGAGATTGTATTGGCGCTGCCGTTTGTGACTACGAAATCAAGTGTGCCGTCCTGGTTGAAATCTCCCGCTCCTACAGAGGTTGGCCCTCTACCTACCAAAACATCCCGCTTTGCCTGGAACGTCCCATCTCCGTCGCTAAGAAATACGGAGACACTATTCGCCGTCTGATTGACTGTTACGAGATCGATGTTGCCATCTCCATTGACGTCGCCAACTGAGAGTGACGCAGGTCCAGCCGCCGTAGCAAGACTTGGATTCGGCAGGAACGTTCCATCTCCCAAGCCAAGCAGAATTTCCACAGAATTATCATTTTTGTTGACCAGCGCAATGTCGGCCTTGCCGTCACCATTGAGATCTGCGGCAATCATTGCCGCTGGTTCTGAGCCCGTTGCAGGTCTTTGAGAAGCAGCGGTGAAAGTTCCATCGCCAACTCCCAGCGCGATAGAGACGGACTTGTCGGTTCTATTGAGTTCTGCAAAATCCGGTGTCCCATCGCTATTGAAGTCCGCTGTGCAGAGCGAGACTGGGCCTGGGCGGCCGACAGGCGGGGTCGACATCTGATAAAACGTATCGTCCCCGTTGCCCAACCATACTGAAACCGAGGGACTGACGTTATTTGCAACGCCGAGATCCAGCGTTCCATTCTGATCAAAATCCGTTGTAGCGATCCATGTTGGCTGCACGCTCTGAAATCGAGGCTTGGCGACGAAAGTCCCGTCTCCGAACCCTCTAAGAATGGATACATCATTTCTCTTCTGATTGCCGACGGCGAGATCGAGTCTACCGTCGTTATCGAAGTCTCCCACTGTGATCGTGGTCGGCCCAGTTCCAACCGGCACGGTGGATTTAAGGCTGAAAGTAGCATCGCCGTTTCCCAGCAGAATCGATACCGTGCTGTCACCGAAGTTGGCGACAGCTAAATCGAGCTTTCCGTCTGAATTGAAGTCCGCAACGGAGATCCACTTGGGATTTTTACCGACTGGAATATCAGACCTGACAAATGTGTCATGCGCGACGGGAGCGACAACATGAAATGGCAACACGTTCGATGTAGGGCCTCCCGGGACAGAATTCGTAATGCTGATGTTGGCCGTCTGCGCCGAGGTGAGATTCGCCGCGGGAACCATCGCCGAAAGCCGATCGCTATTTACAAATGTGGTGGGCAGCGCAGTTCCGTTCCACTGAACCACAGCACCTTGTAGAAAGTTCAGACCACTCACGGACAACATAAACCCTGGTGAACCGGGAGCAACAGCTGTTGGTACCAAGGGCTGGCCAATCGAGGGTACGGCATTTGACAAGGCCCGAGTGCCGGCTCCATCGAGCAGGACGACGTGCGGACTATCAGCGTCACTGTCGGTCATGATGAGTTCAGCACCTCGTGCTCCAATTGTGTTGGGCGCGAAAGTTACTTGAAACGTACAATTCGCTCCAGCTGCAATCGTGCTGCCGCAATCGTTGCTTTGTGCGAACTCGGGGCTGGGCTCATTTAGCAAGACACGGGGACCTACAGGCGGTATCAGGCTCGAGTAGATTACGACCTTACTCACAGTCACTGGATTCGAACCTTCATTTGTAAAGGTCAGCGTTTGTGGCGAACTCGTTGTACCAACGGGCTGAGCAGGAAAATTTAGATTCGTAGGTGAAATTGTCAACTGAGTTCCAATTCCAGTAAGCCCCAACACCGTAGGGCTGGCGGGATCGTTGCTCACGACCGTGACGGTTCCATAGCGAGTCCCTGCGGCTGTAGGGGTGAACGTGGCTCCTAGGTTACAGGATTGGCCAGGCCCCAATGTTCCGGGCCTGGGACAGTTTGTATTCACCTTATAGTCAGCAGAATTTCCAGCTATGCTACTTATCGTGACGGCACCGGAACCGTTGTTGGTGAGCTGTGCGAGTAATCTTGAACTAGTCGTGCCAACGACTTGAGTTCCAAAGGTCAATAGACTGGGAGACAGAGAAAGACTACTGCCGATCCCGGAAAGGCTCACGACTTGAGGGCTCGTGGGATTGTTGTCGGTGATGGTGATGCTTCCACCACGCGTCCCGAGCGCAGTTGGTGTAAAAGTAACGAGCAAGTTGCAAGTAAAAGGCCGTCCTCTATTCGGAGGCAGCTGCGTGCATCCTTGGTTGACCACGCTGAAATCGCCACTCGAAACCACAGAAGAGATCGTGAGTGGTTTCGCGATGTCATAATTTCCAATTGTGACCGTCCGGTTTGCACCATTTTGCCCGACATTTGCTGGAGGAAATTTCAGCGACGCCGTCGAGACCGGCGAACATTGTCTCTCCGCGAAATTTGACGGAGGCGGCAGGGGGCTCTGATTGAAATCGAAAGCGTCCTCCAGATCGCTTAGACTCGGGTCCGCATCATGAATAGGAAGTTGATTGGTAGGTGGCAACCCAAAGCGCTTCTCGATGAACTTCAACACCGATGCGAACTCATAAGGTGTGTGTGAGACATAGCCAGGCTTTGCATATGGGGAAATGACAATCAATGGCACGCGCGGCGCCAATCCAAAGGCATCCACCATCGGCGTGGATACATGATCGTAAAATCCACCAAAGTCATCCCAAGTCAGGAAGATGGCAGTCGAATTCCATAACGGCCCGTTCATTACTGCGCTGATCTGTCTGACTAACCAGTTTTCGCCCTCGCAGATGCTCCACGGCGGATGGTCAGAGAAGCCGCCCTCGCTGACTAACCACGTCACCGCTGGAAGATTGCCAGCAGCGGCATCGCGAGCAAACACGTTGTCGACAATGCTGTCGTTGACATTATGGATCGCCCACTGGTTTGTATTGCGGATGTGATTTACGGAGACAAAGCCGTTCCATCCGAATCCTTTTGGTGCATACGTTCTCCAACTGATACCCGCATTGTTCAGTGTGTCTCCTACGGTCAGAAAGTCGAAGCAGGGGAAGACTTCCTCAACATTGCCGCGGGAGTCCAGAACTCTTACCGTTGCCCCAGGTCCGGCGTCCGCGCAAGCCGCGGGGCGATCTGTTGGGTCGAGAGGATTATGGGTCTCAGACATCATGTTGCCGGCCTGCGCTGCTACGGTAAAAGCGTGGTTAGGAACACTCGGCGCATGCATTGAACTGAACATGTTGTCGGCGAGTGTGAAGTACGTGGCGAGTGTCCAGTAACTAGGAATGTCTTCCTGCTGATACTGTGTAAAGCAGAGTAGATCGCCTTCGATGCTGCACTGAACCGGGTTTTCCTGGACCAGATCAAATCCGTCCATCCTGCCGTAGTCCATGGAAGTCAAAGTGTCCCACCATGAGTGGCCGAGGTCTCTCGGAAGGGCATCAGGGGATCGCCCTAATTGGATCACCTGTCCCGTTGATAGAAGGCCGGTCGTGGCCCCATTCACGTCGGGTCTGGTCAGTTTCATTGCACCGAACATGTTGTCGAATGTGCGGTTTTCCTTAACGATGAAAACAATGTGTTGGATAACGTCGATGTCCGCTTTTCCGGAATTCGTTTGTAGGTTGATACCTGAGTTGTCCTGAACGAGACTGACATTCTGTTCCGCGTTTGAGGAGATTGCGAGGTCGCTCAAAGTCAGACTTGCGCCAGCGGGCAATGAAGGTAGAACGGCAGGCGAACTCTGTCCGTGAGCAAAAGAAGCGAAAACAGTGAGACCCGCAAGGAAGAAACCGAAAGCGCAACGCACCCAACACACCTCAGGGGGAAAGCAAAGGATTCAGCTAGGGGAAGACTCCGTCTTTGATGACGTACTAAAGCGGCGGAAAGCTTGTCACAAGCGCACGCCGGAGTCAAGGTTTCACGTCGGCACTAGTCATTTAGCCTGCCTTAAGACGTGCGCCAGGGGCGATTGTCACGTTCTGTGCTGATTACAAAGGACAACTTGTGTCTCTAAGGTCCAATGATCTGTTCAAAGTAACTCTTACTTTTGGTCATGAAACTGGGCGTCCCCTGGCCTGTACATCTGTGCTCTCGTACATCGTTTGTTGAAGGAGTACGTTCAGGGCATGCGAACGACCCCTCATCGATTCGCGATATGCTCGCTCATGGTTGGCCTCGCCTTTTTAGTGGTGCTGGCCGGCTGCGGCGGAGGCGGACAATCTACAGAGCCGCCCATCATGGATTCCGGCGCCATTGCACCCTGTGCTGACGGAACCGTTGCAGGCTACCTGGGAACGACTTGTGCACAACCGCCCGCTTATATGCATTGGACGTCGTACTCGTGTACCAGCACTCCTTCCACCATATGCGATGCGCTCGGAACGAACGGCGCTAATATCAAAATGAGCATGGATCCCAATGGCCATCACACGATTCTTGTGGGATCAAAGAAGCTTTGGAATGTCACCGCAGGGCAGCATGTAAAAGTCGTGATCTCGGGTACAGTTTATGGAGCGACCACGAACAACAACTGGCCGCACTTCGCCGATCTTCCTGGACAGACGGGCGATGGCATGGAGGACAACAAGACGACCGTTTTCTGCGGCTCCAATTGCGTTGCTCTGGAGGGCATTAGCGATATTCCATGCACAAATACAAGTCCCGTTCCGTTCTGCATCGACCAGGACAAAATTGATGCTTACTTACCTGCCACAGCCAAGTTTCACGCCGCGCCGCAAGACCATCCTTATGACTTCACGATTGAGATCACGCTGGATGGTGGGATAACCGGAACCGCGACCCTGCAGTTGCTGGGCATTCACCTGTCGTAACCCGCATACAGACATTCGGAAAGCTATAGTTATCCAGATCTGGTTGAGGCGTTCCACTTAGATAATCCGCAGAAACCCGACCCGTTTTGCACAGATTCGACAACTCTGTCACCAAACTTTCATCTCTCATTTACGTTCGATTCACCTTGAATTAATCAAAGCCGCCCAACCTGAAACGAATGCTTGGGGCGAAATGCGAACAATTCATTTGGAGGAAAGATGATGAAGGTTTCAAGCATTCTTCGCACGACCGGGCGGCACCTCGGCCTGGCAACAACTCTGCTTTCAATGATGGCTAATCTGGCGGATCCTTCCGCACTTGCGGCTCAACCGGTGAAGCCGCGGGACGCCTTGACCACCACGCCCATCCAACATGTCATAGTAATCATAGGCGAGAATCGCACATTCGATCACCTGTTTGCGACCTATGTCCCGCCAGCCGGCCAAACTGTCGACAACCTGCTGTCAAAAGGGATCGTCAATGCGGACGGAACGCCCGGACCGAACTTCAACCTTGCAACGCAGTATCACGCCAACATTACCCAGCAGTTCCAACTCAGTCCACAATTCAAAGCTCCGTGGGCGAAACTGCCGCCGACCAATGTGCAGTTCTCGCCCATAAATCCGAGCGACACGAATCCTGCGCCCTTTCAGAGCTTAACGGCAGCCCTGGATGCGGAACCGGGCCTGGAATCTGGCGACTATGGCCTGCTGTTGACCGGCGCCACTGGCATGCCATTCGGCGCTGTCGATACTCGTGTAAAGAACGTCTTCAATCTCAGGAATGGTCCCTACCAACTGACGCCCACTCTAAGCTATGACGATTACGCGGGTAGTCCCGTGCATCGCTTCTATCAGATGTGGCAACAGCAAGACTGCAGCGTGAAGAACGCTACCCCCAACAATCCGAGTGGTTGCCTGTCCGATTTGTTTCCTTATGTCGAGGTTTCGGTCGGAGCAGGGTCGAACGGGGCTCCGCGACCAAGTCCCTTCAATTGGGAAACGACTCTTGAGGGATCCATCGCCATGGGCTTCTACAACGTGCAGCAAGGCGACATGCCGTACTTCAACACACTCGCGCAGACCTACGCGATTTCAGACAACTACCATCAGCCTTTCGCCGGTGGAACTGGCGCAAACAGCTTCATGCTTGGTTCCGGCGATGCCATCTATTACAGCGACGGGCAGGGCAACGTCGCCACTCCCTCCAGCAACCAGATCGAAAATCCTGATCCCATGCCCGGAACCAACAATTGGTACACGCAGGATGGCTACAGTGGAGGCACGTACAGCAACTGTTCGGATCGGGGCCAACCCGGCGTAAGGGAAATCGTTTCGTATCTCAACACACTGGCTTACAAGCCGAATCCAAACTGCGCTCGCGGAGCCTACTATCTGCTTAACAACTATGCTCCGGGATACTTCGGTGATGGCTCCGTTAACACGGGCGAGTTTGTCATTCCACCCTCAACCGTTCCCACGATTGCGGACTCGCTCAACACTGCCAATATTTCGTGGAAGTACTACGGCGAGCACTGGAACCTCTACCTGCAAGATCCCAACTACCAGAACCCATGGAATCGCTATTGCGATATCTGCAACTTCGCCCAGTACGAGACCTCTATTATGGCCGACGCGGCTCAACGGCAGGAACACCTGAAGGATGTCACCGACTTCTACAACGACATCAGCACTGGCGCGCTCCCGGCTGTGTCATATGTAAAACCGTCCGGGTTCCTCGACGGCCATCCGGACTCCTCGAAGTTCAACCTCTTTGAGGCCTTCACAAAAAAGATTATCGACCAGCTTCAGGCGAATCCTTCGCTCTGGGCCACAACGGCGATCTTCATTACCGTGGATGAAGGAGGCGGATACTGGGACTCCGGATACATCCAACCTCTCGACTTCTTTGGCGATGGAACTCGCATTCCGCTTATCGTTGTTTCTCCCTACTCGACGGGCGGAGCCGTTTCACACAGCTACTCCGATCACGCTTCAATTCTGAAATTCATTGAAAAGAATTGGGGATTGGCGCCGGTATCCGGTCGCAGCCGCGACAATATGCCAAATCCTATCGTGGGTGCAAACCCCTATGTGCCCACCAACAGTCCGGCCATCAGCGATCTCACCGACTTGTTCAACTTTAGTCCCAAATAAGCTCGTTAAGTCCGGATCCGATCGCACCCCGCTCGATTGAATGAGCGGGGTTTTTGCGTAAGGGTGATTCATTTCGCGGAGACATAACTGCGGGTCATGGTCTTTGCACCAGGTGTGCAGAAACTTTGCACTTGTTGAGTCGCCTGTCTTCGTACTTCCTGGACCATATCGCGTTGTCGCGTCCCTGATTTGAAAAAGTCATCGGATGATCCTACTGACACTCAATTTTCGATGTGAGAACACCTTCTAGTCTTGTGTCACTTTCTCACTTTGACAGATGACAGGCTACTAGCGATCTCATAGTCTTTATCGTGGATCTGATGAACAGACTTAGAGAGACTGCCGCGTGCTGCACGGCAAATTATCCCAGAACGGAACTCACAAATCCCAAGCTGTGAGCCGAAATCTGGCCGCGTGCAGTTTTCGGAGCGACTCTAGACCGAGTTCGTCGGATGGAAATCGGTGATTTAGTAAAGATTTGTTCATTAAGACAAAATCTTTACTTTGAAGGAAAGGCTATTTTTTGAGATCATAGCTACCGGCAACAGCAGTCTGAGTTATTCGCAAGAAGCTGTGGCCGAGTTCATGTAGTAGCCAACCGGAGTTCTTCATATGTAAGTTGTAAAGGTGCTTGCCTTGGGCGTAACCCCCGTTACTTCCCGGGCGACGGCCGTTACAATCAACACAAATTGAGGGGGATTCAAAAATGAAAAGTATGTCTCAAATCTTGGGCCAGCTGCAGGCTCAACGGAAAACAGTCGAAGGTGAACTGGGTCGCATTGATGCCGCGATTTCTGCCCTGCAAGGATTGGGAAAGAGCGGAGTCAATGGCTACCGTGCCGGAACACCCAAGCGCCGCTTCATGTCGGCGGCGGCGCGCAAACGGATCGCTGATGCCCAGCGTGCTCGCTGGGCCAAGTGGAAGGCCAAGCAGCAAAGACGGGCGGCATAACTCCCATAGAGTGTGTGGGGTTATTTTTGACGACGGCCTCGTGAGAACGGAATCAACACACCAGTGGTTCCGTTCAAGGCCTCAGTTGTCTTGTCCTCGAACTTCTCTGTCGCCCTCTTCCCTCGGCGCCTGCGTCCTACACGAGACTCGTGCTCAAGGGCCTCCAACGCAGCAATGGCCCGGTTTAACGATCGTTTTCGCTCCCTCAGTTCCACCAAAATCTCGCGAATTTTCATCAGATCTCTCCTCATCTGAGTATGTCCGCTGAAATTTCCTTTTACGGTTGTGAGCACACGATCCCGCATTCTCACCTCTTTTGGTAATCGCATGGGGGAAGGAAGAAGCACGCTACCCGCAGAGTCGATCTTTTCCGCAAGAAAATGATTTTTGTTCTGAAATCAGAACAAGCCGTGCGGCCGGCGTGACATCATTGGTTTATCCTTACCTCCTCCTGGAGGTATGCATGCGTCTGGCTCGATGGTTTCATTGGGCGGTTCTTGGCAGCTCAGTTTTGGCTGGCCTTGCCTGCGGCGGGCAAGAATTCAACCCTAATCTATTCCAGGAGATGCGCTGGCGTTCGATTGGCCCTTTTCGCGCCGGTCGCACGGTGGCTATCAGCGGTATCCCATCCCAGCCCAACGTTTTTTACATGGCCCCGAACAATGGCGGAGTATGGCGCACAACAGACTATGGACGGACCTGGCAGCCCATTTTTGATGACCAGCCCACCGGGTCGATTGGCGCACTGGCCATCGCGCCGTCGAATCCAGACGTGATTTACGTAGGCAGTGGCGAGGGCCTTCGTCGGCCTGACCTTTCCGTCGGAGACGGAATCTATAAGTCCACGGATGGGGGCCATACCTGGACGCACCTCGGATTGCGCGATGGTCAACAGATTGGTTCGATACTGATCGATCCCGACAATCCAAGCCGCGTCTTTGTTGCCGTGCTTGGCCATCCTTATGGTCCTAACGTCGAAAGAGGTGTTTTCCGCTCTTTGGATGGTGGCGCGCACTGGGAGAAAGTCCTCTATAAGGACGAGAATACCGGGGCGATCGATCTCGCATTCGATCCCTCTAATCCACAGGTCCTGTACGCCGACATGTGGTCTTCTCGTCGTCCGCCGTGGACCACCGGCGGCGCGTATAGCGCCGCGGGCAGCGGACTCTACAAGTCGACCGATGGCGGTGCCACGTGGCGTCAACTCACAAAGGGGCTGCCAACCTGGTCCGATGGCTTGGGACGGATTGGAATTGGCGTGGCGCCCTCTGATGGACAACGCATCTACGCCTTGGTCGACTCCCGTGCTACCAGCGGCCTCTATCGTTCCGATAACGCCGGAGAAAGTTGGGAACGGGTGAATTCGGACGAGCGAATCTGGGGGCGTGGCGACGACTTCGCGTGTGTCAGAGTTGATCCAAAAGACAAGAACACAATCTATGTTGCCAATATTTCTACCTACCGTTCCAGCAACGCAGGGCGCACATTTACTGCCATTAAGGGGGCGCCGGGAGGCGATGACTACCATACCATCTGGATCAACCCGGAAAATCCACAGATCATTGCCATGGCAGTCGATCAAGGCGCAACGATCAGCGTGAATGGTGGCCAGTCCTGGAGTTCCTGGTACAACCAGCCGACGGCACAGTTCTATCACGTGATCACCGACAATCAGTTTCCCTACTGGGTTTATGGAGGGCAGCAGGAGAGCGGAAGTGCCGGGACTGCAAGCCGCAGTGATTTCGGCAGCATCACATTTCGGGATTGGCTACCTGTAGGGGTAGAAGAATATGGCTATGTCGCCCCAGATCCGCTGAATCCCAACATCATCTATGGCGGAAAAGTGAGCCGATTCGATCGCACGACCGGCCAGACAGAAGATGTTTCGCCTTTCGTGTTACGCACCGGCCAGTTTCGCTTCAACCGTACGGCGCCACTGATTTTTTCTCCCGTAGATTCGCACATTCTCTATCTCGGATCTAACGTGCTCTTCAAGACCACGACTGGCGGGAAAAGTTGGGAGATCATCAGCCCTGATTTGACGCGAGAAGACCCTGGCACGCCGGCAAGCCTCGGTGCATTCGCCGATTCGGATCCTATGAAAGGGAAGCACCGTGGGGTAATTTATTCTCTCGCTCCATCTCCAAAGGATGTCAATCTCATTTGGGCTGGCACCGATGACGGCCAAATACAAGTCACCCGCGACGGTGGTAAGAACTGGCAGAATGTGACGCCTTCGGAGTTGACGCCATGGAGCAAACTCGCACAGATGGACGCGTCACACTTCGACACATCGACAGTATATGCGGCCGTCAACCGCTTTCGCCTCGATGATCTCCGTCCTCATATCTATCGTACCCATGACGCAGGCAAGACCTGGCAAAAGATTGTGACTGGGCTGCCCGAAGATGAACCGGTCAACGCTGTTCGAGAAGATCCGGTTCGTAAAGGCCTGTTGTTCGCTGGAACGGAGCGTAGTGTCTATTTCTCCCTCGACGAGGGAGATCATTGGCAGTCACTGCGATTGAATCTTCCCGCCAGTTCGGTTCGCGACCTGGTCATCCATCAAGACGACGTGGTAGTCGGAACGCACGGGCGATCATTCTGGATTCTCGACAACATAACGCCTTTACGGCAGCTGGATTCCAAGATTGCGGTCGCCACAGAATATCTTTATGCGCCGCAACTGACCTATCGAGTACGTCGCAACAACAATACCGACACACCATTGCCACCAGAAGAGCCAGCGGGACAGAATCCTCCCGACGGCGCCATGATTGACTACTACCTGCAATCCGCCGCGAATGGTGCGGTTACGCTCGAGGTATTTGACGCTGCCGGGAAGCTTGTACGTCGCTTCTCCAGCACTGATCAGGCCGAAGTCGTCGATCCGGATGAAATCAACATCCCGACTTACTGGATCAGGCCCATCCAAACTCTATCAGCGGCAGCTGGGATGCATCGGTTCGTCTGGAATCTGCGGTATCCGCCTCCTCGGTCGATCGAAAAAGAATTTCCAATCTCCGCCATTTACCGCGACACGCCTAGATACCCGCTGGGTCAGGCGGTCCTTCCTGGTAAGTATGTGGTGAAGCTCTCTGTTAATGGCAGGACCTATTCGCAGCCGCTGGAGATCAAGATGGATCCGCGTGTGAAGGCCACGCAAGCGGAGTTAGAGCGGCAGTTTGAACTCGAGTCAAAGATTGTGGCTGCCATGCAGCAGGATTACGACGCTCTTCAGGAAGTTCACTCAATTCGCACCGAGTTGGGTAATCTGCACAATCCCTCGCGACCTGAAGCTGCGATCAAGGCTCTCGATGAGAAGGCTGCCGAACTGGAAGGGGGAGACCCAGGTGGCCGATATCTCGGTTCGCCCAATGGTCGCAGCCTGATCGGTCTAAATCTTGCCCTGAAAGACTTGTTGTCTTCCGTGGATGGCGCAGATACTGCCCCGACGGCGCAGGCGTCGGTGATGTTTGGGCTGGTGAGCGGCGCTCTGAATCAGCAGTTGACGAAGTGGCAGGCGCTAAAGGCGAAGGACATCCCTGCCTTAAATCTAAACTTGAAACAGTCCGGCCTCCAGCCAATACAACCCGAATTTGCCGAGAAAATGCGAGATCATTGGGCAAATACGGAAAAAGCTGCGGGAGACGAATAACATCAATCGCATCCTGTGACACCTACGACTGCAGCTGTGCGAGCGCCTTCTTTACGTCCGCGGCCCCGGAATAATTTGGATTAATTTTCAGAACACGTTCAAGATGTTGCTTCGCCAACTCCGGCTGGTTGTCCTTCTGATAGGCGAGCCCGAGGTGGTAATGCATCGTGGCATCGTCCGCCAACTTGTTCTTTTCGCCCAGCTTTATGGCTTCTTGGAATAGATCGATCGCTGCTTTATAGGAACCCTTCTGATAGAACACCCAGCCAAGTGTGTCCGCCGCATTCGGAGAATCAGGCATACCGCGGCGGCCGACCTGCGCCAGCGAGAGCGCCACGTCCACGTTGCCCCCTGATTCCAGCATCACATAAGCCAGATTATTCGAGGCCAATGGATTGTCGGGAAGAATCTCAAGTGCTTTTTGATAGGCTTGCTTCGCGTTGTCCCACTCCCGCCTCGACTCGTAGAGCTCACCCATCAGAATATAAAAGCTCGCGTCGCGCGGATTGTCCTTCACCGAATTCTGATAGGTGGCAAGTGCCTGATCAACCGCACCCTTGGCAATCTGCACCTGGCCAAGTTTCACGAGAGCGTCCGCATTGTTCTTGTCCAGTTCGGCGGATTTCTTGAACGCCTGCTCGGCTCCGTCGAGATCCTTTTTGTTGTTATAGAGAATCGTGCCCAGCAGATCGTAAAAAGCGCTGCTGCCTGGGGCTTTTGCGATCTGTGCATTCACCAGAGTTACTGCTTTATCAATCTGTTTTTGATTGATGTAGATGTTCATCAATCCCCTGAGGGCATCGGAGGACGACTGGTCATGGTCCAGCGCCTGCTGAAAGGCTTTTGCCGCTGCCGGAAGCTGTTTTTGCTGTAACCGCAGATTTCCCATCTGAATGTATCCGACCGCACTCTCAGGCGCGACCGCGATCGCTTTGTTGATCTGTTCTTCGGCTTTTGCAAACTGCTTCTGATTCATTGCGGCGAGCGCGAGGAGTCCATACCCATCGGGAGAGCGTGGCTGCTGCATGACAATCCGGCTTGCCGCCTGCTCGAGTGAAGTCATATCGTTCTGGCGAATCGCGGCCCCAGCCAGAGCCCGTTGAGCCTCGAGCAAAGTGGGATTCAGACGCACTGCATCCCGCCAGTGGCTCTGCGCCTGTGCCAGATTTCCTAAGTCGTTAAATGCCATTCCGAGGTGGTAGTGCGCTACTGCGTTGTCAGGGGTGTTTTTAAGCGCTGTCTGCAGCGTGTCCACTGCTTGCTGAGGATGCCCCTGCCGTATCTGGATCTGACCTTTATAGACGAGCGCTTCCGGATCGTTCGCATTCTGTTTGAGGATTTCCTCCACCAGCTTGCTTGCCTCGTCCGGACGCTGCTTGAGAATGAGAAGCTGGATGTAATTTTTCTTTACCAGCATGTCCTTGGGATGGTCGTTATTAAGCGAAGCATACTCGGCGGTAGCCTTGTCGAGATCGCCGATGGCGAAAAAGTAGTCTCCCAGCATTCGATAAGCCACAGAGTCGTCGCTGAGATCCTTCTTGGTTTGCTTCAGAAACTCTTCCGCGTCGTTCCTCCGTCCTTGCACGATATAAAGCCGGGCAAGAGCGCCACGAGCCTCGACATTCTTTGGATCGCTGCTGATCGCGTGCTTGTATTCCTGTTCCGCCTCAGGAAATCGTCCTCGTGATTGATAGAAAGCCCCAACCGACAACAGGGGATGTACAGATTTTGAGTTCAGATCGATCGCTTTCTTGAAATTAGCCTCGGCCTGATCAGGTTGGTTGTTGCGCATTTGCAACAGAGCCAGGTCGGCATAGGATTCGGATCGGTTTGGATCGAGACCAATAGCTTTCTGGATTTCCTGAATGGCACCGTCAGTATTGCCTTGCGCGGAGAGCAGATTCGCAACCGCGACGTGTACTTTCGATTCATTCGGCTGCTTCGACAGCAGGAGGTCGAGATGCTCCTGCGCTGCTTTGAATTGGCCGCCTGAAATCAGCAGGTTGGCAATGTCAATATGCGCTGCGTAATTGTCAGGCTGCAGTTCAAGCGTGCGGCCCAGTTCGCGATACGCGCTCGACCACTGCTGCAGCTTAAGTTGTGTCTGCGCGAGTTGGTAATGCGCTTCGGCAAAGTGGGAATCAACTTGAATGGCGTTGCCGAACTGAATAGCTGCCTCGCGGTACTTGCCCTTCTCGAAATAGCGCTGCCCGCTTTCGAGATATTTCTGCTTGCGGATTTCGGGACTGCGGTTACAGCCAATCGTTAAGAACGACAGCAGTCCGAGCGCCAGGATTAAGAAAAAAGAAGTGCTACGATGCCTCATTCGATATCTCCATCCATTATTGTGACTGAGCCTGCTGATTCCCATCACATGTCAACTGCGCCAAAGTACTTTAATTGTCACGCCCCAAAAAGTTACTTGCGTCACGATTAACGAGGGACGTATTGGTTCAGCACGGGCACAGCTCCACTGGAGAGCGAGATGAGCCGCTGCTGGGCGACGTCGATCTCTTCGTCGCTCTGTAAAGGCGTAGTAACCCGGATCAGAGATCCGTCGCTGCGATGAAGTCTGATCGAATCTGCCACAAGGTAATACTTCGCCCAGTACTCGCTGGCGATGGCGCGATCGTGTGCCAGGTACCAGTAGAGCACCAGTTGTCGATCCGGGCCCTTAGCGATTATGTACCGGTTCACCTGGAACGGTTCATGACCGGGCAGTTCGAGATTGATTCGGCTCGACTCCAAGGGTCGCCATCCGGCTCCGGGCAGACAGTTCTTCGGCGAATGAATCGTGTCTCCGGTACGCTGCGAAGGGAAGTAAGCGATGAACAAGTTCACATAAGGCTCGCGGGCTACCTGGCTGCGATAGTTGCGAAGCATGAAATCGCCCGCGCCTAGGACATCGAGTACATCTTGCCCAATCGCGATGTCCGAGCCCGTCCAGTGATTCAACTGCGTGGGGAATGAACTCAACGGCAGCCTCCCCGGATTATTCTCAGTTGCCCCATGGCTCCACAGGAATACTCCCGTTGCGGCGAGCAAAGCGACGGAGATGAGAAATCGCAGGTTCATCTTCAAATACCCGCTGCCTTCTTTCGCGTTCCAAACATAGAATTCAGTACGCTATGCAGAAAGAACAGCATGAGCAGCGATACCACAAAAATCAGCCATCCCGAGAATGCGTGGAAGAATCCTTCTGCCTTATCAGGATCCCAATACTGCACAAGCAATCCCGTACCCACGATCCGTAGGCTGTTCGCGACGACAGCGATTGGTACAGACGCAAGCGCCAGTAAGACTCGGACGAGTTTGCGCGGTTCCATGACGGCGCCGTAGATAATCGCCAGCGTGGCTAATGACATGAGCGAGCGGATTCCGCTGCACGCCTCCGCCACCTGCAGCGGCATGGCCGGCAAGTTGATGACATTCCCTTCTCGAAGGACTGGTACTCCCATGAGTTGCAGCAGCGTGCTGGCGAACTTAGAAGCCAGCAACTGGAGAGGGAACGTGATTTGGTTAAAGACGATTGCCGGAATGGGTACCATGAGAAATAGAAACGCCCAGGGGAAAAGCACGGCACGAAAGAAGTCCCAACCGAGGAAAAACACGATCAATCCCGCAATCAACAGGATCAACGAAACACGCGAAAGGAACAATTCCGCACCCAGAACACCCACCACCAGCGTAAGGAGGGCGAGGATCACAATCGGCAGCCCCCACCAGGACGGCCGCGCGGGTATCTGGGCAAGACGAGGTTTTGCTTGCCATACAAGAAACACGGAGAAGGCCGGGACAAAGAACCCGTGAGAGAAGTTTGGATCGTTCCACCACTGCAGCGCCAGTCGTGACAGGATGGGTAAGTAGATCCACCCGGTCAGCAATCCGAGCGTGAGAACTTGCCACCACGATCCCTTGTGCAAAACCGGCGTGGGTGAAGGGCGCGCGGGCGCGAGTTGTGTGAGTTGACTCAATGTGGATACGAGGGAGTAGCCAAGAATATGCGAATCTGGGCGTGGTACGCAATGAACAGCAGTCTTCCGTTGCCCCAATTGAGTAGTCGCTGAACTCATGCGACGCGCGGATTTTCTTACGTGTGAGGGATGTCCATTCCCGTGACGACGTCCACCGAGGCCTTATGGCGGATCGCAAGGGCAAGCTGGCAATCGCCCTCTTGACAGCAGTTATCTTCGTTTTCTTGTTTCTGGTCGGGCCCAGATTCCTGGTCGCGCCTGACTCACTACCACGCCATGTTGACGTGGCTGTCGTGTTACAAGGATCGGTAGCCGGGGAAAATGCGCGTGTCGCAGGAGCGGTGGCTTTACTGAAGTTAGGAGTTGCCAGTCAACTCGTCCTCAGTGTGCCCAAGGAATCGTTTTGGGGTGAATCCGATACCATCGGCCAAAAGGTACATACAAACCCGCTACGGAGCAGAAGCGGATGCGCATCTCGAATTCTGTCAGACCGATGCTGAGGTGAATTCCACTGAGGATGAGGCCAAAGCACTGCAACCGTGCCTGACTCAGCATGGATGGCGCTCAATCGCCATCGTGACCTCCGATTACCATACACGCCGGTCCCGCCTCATCTGGCGAAAAGTTCTGCGGAGGCAATATCCGTCAGCCGAAGTTTGGATTCATGGCGTGAACGATCCCGAGTTCCGTGCGGAGGCTTGGTGGAGAAGGCGCATCTATGCGAAAACCACGTTTCTCGAGTACACCAAGTTGATTTGGACGTTGATCACAATGGGACCCCAATGAGTCTGAACCTCGTGTTTCAATTGACGCCTGACGAACGATCCCTTCAGCCCCAAATTAGGCATTTGCACGTAAGCATCGACTATCGGGTACCCGGCATTTGAATCGGCAAATCTTTTCGCATTTGTGCCGTATTTAGTGTAGGTTAGGGTCGGCACGAAATCTTGGTCGTCTCCCCTGGATTCGCGCTAACATCCTGAAAGTTAAGGTAATAAGGGTTCGCTGGTCCTGCCGGCTGATACGTATGGCGTGGCATGCCGCATGCGAATTAGGCCTGTGAGGCATTGCTGGCCCATTGCATTACTCCCAGGGTCCGGAGCGGTTCGCTGGGCCAAATTTTAGGTGTCCGACCCACAAGCACGTACCCCGACGTCCGCACGTTTGTCTCTTGAAAACACGTGTTCTCCTACGAGGACACCGGAGGTTGGCTACCGAGCGCAAGGAAGGATCGGCCAAAGCGAGGAATTACATTTCCTCCCGGCGCCGCGAGAGGTTATGAACCAAGGGCCATTCCTCGGAAAGTTGATGGTGATTGCTCTGGCGAGTGCCTTTGTTTTTGGCCAGAGCGATGCCTCTGCCGGAGATAAGCCGAAGGTGGATACTCAGCCTGCTCAGCAGCAAAAAGATCCCATCGCTGGCAGTCCACCCGAGTACGTGATTGGTGCGGATGATGTGCTCCAGGTGTCGGTTTGGAAAGAACCGGACCTGACCAACACACTGCCGGTACGTCCGGACGGTAAGATTTCATTGCCCTTGCTGAATGATGTTCAGGCCGCAGGGCTTACCCCCATGCAGTTGGCCAGTTCGATCACGGACAGACTCAAGAAGTTTGTTGCGGATCCACGCGTCACCATCGTGGTCACGCAGATGAACAGCCAGCGAATCTACGTCTTGGGAGAAGTGTTACGTACAGGTCCGATCAATCTCTTGCCCAATATGAGCGTGCTTCAGGCTCTGGCGACGTCAGGTTTTACGCAATTCGCCAACACAAAAGGCATTTATGTTCTGCGTACAGAAAACGGCAAGCAGCAAAAGATACCGTTCAACTACAAGCAAGTGGTGAAAGGCGAGGCTATGGAGCAAAACCTGACTTTGAAGCCGGGGGATACGATCGTTGTGCCTTAGGGATCAAGCGATGAGGGGCTGTCAAGCATTGGCAATGGGAGCTCTCATGATGCTGGCGGTCGGGGTCTCCGTAGCCCAGGATTCAGGCCAGGCAGATGCCCAGGCGTCACAGTCGAGAGCTCCCACTGCTGAGGCTGGAGCGACTATGTCGTCTCCCCAAAATCCGCCAATCTCGAGCCTGGATGCTCCCAAGCTGGAGCCGCCCATGACGGCCCGCAGTTTTCTGCAACCGGGTGCGCACATCAGCCAGTCGGTTGACTCGAATGTTACAGGCAGCAACGGCGATGCGACCTGGACCGGGGTTACGCGTGTTCTCGGTAGCCTAGAACTGCAGCGGCTCTGGAGTCGATATCAGACATCCATCGGATACATTGGTGGAGCAGCCTTCTACAGCTACAGCGGGTCAAGTGCATCGCAAATTCATCAGGTAGATGCGGATCAGCGAGTGTCATGGCAAAAGGGACAGTTGGCTCTTCAGGATGCCTTCACTTATTTTCCGGAAGGGGCATTCGGCTATGGCTCCTATGGCGGCGCGGGGATCGTCGGCAGCCTTCCAATCGGCGGCCTTGTCGGTGGATATGTAGGCGGTTCTACCTTCTTCGGCCCCGGCCAATTAGCCTCGATTGGTCAGCAGCCTCGCATCAGTAATACAGCCCTAGCCCAGCTTTCCCAGAGTCTGACCGCGCGATCGGCAATCACGCTGACAGGTTCCTATGGTCTGGTAGACTTTCTGGACAATCCGCAAGGCTACATCAATAGCCGACAGGTCACAGCGCAAGCAGGTTATAACTACCAGCTCAATCGCAAAGATCAGGTGGCCCTGGTGTATGGGTTCCAGTCGTTTTCTTATCCTTCTTCCGTTGGAGGTGATTTCACGACCCATTTGTTCAACGTGCTGTATGGACATCGAATTTCCGGAAGGATGGATATGGTAATCGGTGGCGGGCCGCAAGTTACGATTCTCGACGACCCGTTTACCGGTTCTGATACCAAGTGGTCCTTCAGCGGGCGCGCGGGCGTGCGCTACCGTTTCCCGACGACCGGTCTCGCACTCAACTATGAGCACTACAATACCAGTGGTTCGGGATTTTTTGCCGGGGCACAAAGCGATGTAGTGCGGTTTTCCGTGGGCCACGCATTGAACCGAAATTGGGACATGAATGCGGATGTTGGGTATACACACAACACCAGGATCCAGCCGATCGGGGTTGTGACTGCAAACAGCTTCGACTATCTCTTTGCCGGAGCCGGCCTCCGCAGGCAGTTGGGGCGCAGTTTTAGCGCATTCGTGAGCTATCAGTTCAACTATCTGACGTTTGACGATTCGCTTTGTACCACAGGACCCTGCAACACGAACTCGCAGCGCCATGTAGTGCTGGTCGGCTTGGATTGGCATCCGCACCCTATCCGACTCGACTGAGTGAAAGAGGGTCGAGCAACTAGGATAAAGCGGGAAAAGGAATGATAGAGAATCGCGAGCTTACGATAGACGACTATCTGGCGATGCTGCGCCGGCGGATGAAGGTGATCCTCATCCCGGCGCTCTGCGCGCCTCTCCTCGCGTTCGTGATTTCCTATGCTTTCCCGGCGCGCTATACCTCGCTTTCCCAAGTAGCAATTGAAGGACAAAAGGTGCCCGAGGGATATGTCAAACCAGTCGTCACGGAGGACATTGCCGGTCGAATTGCTGGCATGCAGCAACTGGTGCTGAGCAGGACCCGGTTGCGTCCTCTGGTAGAGCGTCTGGGCTTGGCTAGGCGAGGCAGAAACATCGATGACGTTATTGACGAGATCGCAGAAAACGTCTCACTTGAACCGGTTGCAACCGACATCACCGATCAGAGGAGGAAATCATCGAGGTCGACAGACCTGCCCGGGTTCACCGTCAGCTTTACCACCGATAATCCACGCGACGCTAAGGCCGTTTGCGATGAGCTGACCTCGATGATGATCGCTGAAAATCTGACGGCCCGTGCCGAAGTGGCGGCGAGCACAACGGATTTCATCTCCCGTCAGCTGGATGAATCGAAGAAGAATCTGGAAGCCTTGGACGGAAAGCTGGCGGAATTCAAGAAGCAATACCTGGGGCAGTTGCCGGGAGACGAAGAGAACAATCTCAAAATTTTGACCGGGCTCAACTCTCAGCTTGAGGCCAATACTCAAAGCTTGAACCGCGCGCAGCAGGACAAGGCGTACACGGAATCGATTCTCGCCCAACAAGTTGCAGCCCTGAGAACATCGCAAACCGCCGTGAGTCCGCAGTCGTTAGAACAGCAATTGGCCACCCGCCAGAGCGAACTCATCACATTGCAGGGGCGCTACACGGACGACCACCCGGACGTCGCGAAAGCGAAAGCCGACATCGCCGAACTCAAGCGCCGCCTTGCCGAAATGAAAGCTGCTTCCAATCAGTCAGGAGATACCGAGGACAAGAGCGCAACCGGGGAGCCGCCGGAAATTCGTCAACTCCGGCTGCAGATTCACCAGTACGATGAAACGATCACTCAGGCTACCCGCGAACAGAAGCGCCTGCAGGCGCAGATCGGTCTCTATCAGGGCAGGGTAGCTCTAAGTCCTGCTGTGGAAGAGCAATATAAAGGGCTTACGCGAGATTACGAAACTGCACAAAAGTTTTATAACGACTTGCTGGCGAAGAAGAGTGAGTCCCAAATGGCGACCGACATGGAACGACGGCAGCAGGGCGAGCAGATGCGCCTCATCAATCCGGCTAGTTTGCCCGACAAGCCGAGCTTCCCGAACCGGCTTCTGTTCGCCGGCGGGGGGCTGGCTCTGGGGTTGAGCTTAGGAATGACTCTGGCTTTGTGGCTTGAGATTCGCGACAAGTCGATCCGCACAGAGAGTGATGTTTTGGCAGTGTTGGAACTGCCGCTGCTCGTCTCCATGCCGTGGCTCGGAACGGATGACGAGAGTCGAAGCAAGCTTGGACGATTACGAAATCGTCCAAAGCCACCCAGGGAAGAAAAGAAGGAAACTGTAGAGGTGTGAGCGGTTCATGTACAAGGAATTTTTTGGTTTAAGAGCAAATCCCTTCAACGTCAATCCGGACCCGCGTTACCTTTTTCTGACGCGGCATACCGAAGAAGCCCTGGCATGCCTGACTTACGGCATTCAAAGCCGCAAAGGTTTCGTGCTGCTGACCGGAGAAGTGGGCACAGGCAAGACAACACTGATCAATAAGCTGCTCGAGTGGTTACGATTGCAGCAGGTGCCCACCGCATTTGTCTTTAACTCGCGAATGAATGTGTCTCAGTTCATCGACTACATGATTGCGGATTTCGGAATTCCCTGCGATTCCAGGGCCAAGAGCCAGGTGCTGTTGCGGCTTTACAACTGGCTGCTGGATCGTTATCGCGCTGGTGAGACCGCAGTGTTGATTGTCGATGAGGCGCAAAACCTCTCCGACGAGGTCCTCGAAGAGATTCGCATGATGACGAATCTCGAAACTTTTACCGAAAAACTGTTGCAGATTGTGCTAGTTGGTCAGCCCGAACTGGAGACCAAGTTGAAACAGCCGCATTTGCGCCAGTTGCGTCAACGATTGACCCTGCGAGCCAAGACGCACCCGCTCACGCTGGAGGAAACGAAGGCCTATGTCGCGCAGCGCCTGCGTATCGCGGGATCAAACGGACAACAGGTATTCGACCCTGAATCGCTGGTTGCCATCCACCGCTATTCAGATGGCATTCCACGCGTAGTCAACCTCTTGTGCGAACACTGCCTGGTCAGTGCCTTCGTCGACCAGCAGAAAATTGTTCGTCCTTCAGTTGTCGAGGCCGTCGCCAAAGATTTTGATCTCGGCGAAAATGCGGCAGCCGCAACGCCCGTCGTATCAGCCTCGGAACCCGCGAACACGAATGGTGAGAAGTTCGACTTGGTAGAGGCTCTCCGCACGCTGGCAACGCTTGCCGACAAACTACGGCGTTCAGACCACGACCTCCCCAAGGAAAGGAAGTTATGAGCCGAATTCATGAAGCCTTGAAGCGTGCGGAGCAGGAGCGAGCCGCAGGCCAGGGGAGACAAGGCGAGCCTTTGCCACTACCCGTTTCGTCCGCCGCGCCTGAACTCTCAGCACCTTCGATGGCGATGCCGGCCCTCTCCAGTTCATATGCATTGGAAGCGTTGCTGGCCCGTTGTCCCCAGATGGATTGGAAGCCTGACAAGAAGACGATGCTGTTCTTTAACGCCCAAGAACAAGTTTGCGGTGCGGAAGAATTTCGCACTTTGCGATCGCGCCTTTACCAGATACGAGAAAAGCAGAACGTAAAAAAGGTCCTCGTAACGAGCGCTCTTCCTAAGGAAGGGAAGTCCTTTGTTGCGGCAAATCTGGCGCAGGTCATGGTGCGGCAGCATGGCCGCCGCGCACTCCTGATCGATGCTGACTTGCGCGGTGCACGCTTGCATCTTGCCCTAGGCACAAGCTCGACGCCGGGCCTATCCGACTATCTGATGGGCGAAATCGATGAGTTCGGCGCCATACAACGCGGGCCGATGGAGAATCTGTTTTTCATTCCTTCCGGAAGGGAAATCAGCAACCCTGCGGAACTGGTGGCAAATGGCAGATTGAGAACCTTGCTGAACCAAATCGAGCCAGTGTTTGACTGGATCATTGTGGACTCGCCCCCGGCTGTGCCCGTCTCTGACGCAAGTTTGCTAGCGAATTATTGCGATGGCGTGTTGATCGTCGTTCGCTCGAACGAAACTCCGTCCGACATAGCGCGCAAAGCTCGGCAGGAATTTCCGGAGAGAGCCCTGCTTGGCGTTGTGTTGAATGGTATTGAAGCCGAATCCTCCCCATACTCCCAGTACTACTACGGCGCGTATGGTCGTCCCCAGACCAAAGAGCGTGGAGAAATGCAGAGTTAAAAGGTGATCCGCCTCTTTAACGTGTATTACCCGGTACGAACGCTCATCCTGCTGGTGGGTGAAGCGTTGGTTGTTTGGACCTCATTTCTGCTGGCCGCCGTTGTGCAGTACCAGCAGGACAGCTATCTGGTCCTCAACTATGAGGGCGGTTATCTCAAGATCCTCATCGTAACTGTGCTTGTGCTTGGTTTCTCCCACCTGCTAGACCTTTACGATCCCAGCCGCGACCGGGAAGAACTGTTTTTCAGGCTCTTGTTCATGTTGGGAATGGTGGCCATGGCGCTGGCCGTCGTGGGCTTTCTCTTCCCATCGTTCATGATTGGGCATTCATCCTATTTGCTGGGCCTGATCATCCTGACATTAGCGTTAACCGGGTGGCGCGCTGCCTATGCGTGGCTTGCCCGACAACCTTACCTCCGGGAACGGGTTTATGTGCTGGGCACTGGAGAACGCGCGCAACGATTGGTCCACGGTCTTCGAACGCGATCAGAACTGGGCATCGAAGTAGCCGGATGTACAGCTAACGTGGAAGGCGCTCTCAGCCTGGAAGCAGTCACTGCCCATCTTATCGAGACTGTCAAACAGCAGGACATTCACCGCGTGATCGTAGCGATGCCGGATCGGCGCGGCACTATACCCGTACAGCAACTACTGCAGTTGCGTCTGCAAGGCGCCAAGATCGAAGAGGCGACATCCTGGCTGGAGAAGATTTCTGGGCGGATTGAGGTGGAAAACCTCCATCCCAGTTGGCTGATCTTTGCCGAAGGGTTTCGCTTCAGCAGCGGACGCATGCTCTTCCGCCGCATCTTTTCCTTGCTGGCTTCCGCTCTGCTGCTGCTTCTGATGCTGCCGGTGATTCCCTTCGTTATCCTCGCGATCAGGCTAGATTCCGCTGGTCCGATTGTCTATCGCCAAAAGCGCGTCGGACGTGGCGGGTCGACATTCTTTTGCTACAAGTTCAGAACCATGCGCCAGGACGCTGAGGTGGATACAGGACCCACTTGGGCGGGAGATGATGATCCACGTATCACGCTGGTGGGAAGATTCCTCCGAATCACACGCCTGGATGAGATTCCGCAGCTGTGGTGCGTACTGAAAGGTGACATGGCATTCGTAGGGCCACGTCCCGAGCGCCCTGAATTCGTGGCATGGTTGACTGAAGGAATTCCGTACTACGGCGTGCGTCACGTCGTGCGTCCGGGAATTACGGGCTGGGCGCAGGTGAATTACAAGTATGGCAACACTCCGGAAGACGCCAAGCAAAAGCTGCAGTACGACCTCTACTACATCAAGAACGGCTCGCTGGGGTTGGACTTGATGATCATGCTCAAAACCATCAAGATCGTCGTCCTTGGACGAGGCGCCCAATGAGATGGCTATTTTGGGGCGCCGTGGGCGTTATCGCATACGCCTACCTGGGCTACGTGGCGTGGCTCTACTTGCGCGGCTTTTGGCGTCCATGGCCGGTTCGGCGTGCACCGTTTTTTCCGTTCATTTCGATTGTGATGGCAGTTCGAAACGAAGAGCATCTGCTGCATCAGAAGCTAAGTAATCTGCTGCAGATCGACTATCCGGTTGAACTCCTTGAGATTGTAGTCGCGTCCGATGGGTCGGGAGACCGGACCGAACAAATTTTGCGAGAACATACTTCTTCCGGACGGGTGCGGGTTATTGCAAATTCAGTCCCGCGCGGGAAAGCAGCCTGTCTGAACGATGCGATGCAGATTGCGCGTGGGGAACTCATTGTATTCACCGATGCACGTCAGCTTATCGAGCCCAACGCCATACGATTGCTTGCAGAAAATTTTGCCGATCAGGAGGTCGGCTGCGTGAGCGGGCAGCTCATGTTGGGGAATGTCAGTGACGGCGAGTCCGCCAAGGGCCTTGGCTTGTATTGGAAAATTGAGAAACAAATTCGCACGTTGGAATCGAACTCGGGCTCTGTCGTGGGCGCGACCGGCGCCCTATATGCCGTTCGCAAATCAAACATTGTGGCGATTCCTGCGGGCACAATTCTCGATGATGTCTACTTGCCCATGCATGTAGTAAAACAAGGCAAGCGGTCGATGTTCGATTCTCGTGCCAGGGCTTGGGATGATCCGGACCTCGGTAAAGGCCATGAATTCGCCCGCAAGGTAAGGACTCTGACCGGAAATTATCAACTGCTTCAGCTTGCCCCCTGGCTGCTCAGTTCGCGTAACCCGATCCGTTTTGAGTTCATCAGTCATAAGCTGACGCGGCTTCTGGTACCCTTCGCGTTAATCGCTACACTGCTGTCCCCGCTGGTCTTGCACGGCCCGGTTTACAGTTTTGCTTTGTTTCTACAACTCGCGCTATATGCATTCAGTCTGCTCTCAATGTTGCGCGTGCGAGGTCCTCTGGCGCGTGCGGCAGATGGAGCATTCACATTCGTGATGCTGAATGCGGCTGCGCTCGTGGCATTCGGAAATTTTGTGTTCAGCCGAAAAGCGGCATGGAGCCGATAACGACTTACGAAGTCAAATCCGGCGGACAGGTGACAGCGACTTCCCCGATAAGCGCTCCGAGCTCTCGGAAGAAGGCTCGCACATCGGTCGCTTATGGCGCACTCCTGTTGTTCTCGATCCTGTACTTCACTCGGCCGGAAGATTTTGTGCCGTTTCTTGGATTCATCCCAGTGGGCAAGATCGCGGGAGGTGTTGCTCTTTTTGCATTGCTTTTGTCATGGAACAAGCTCAGGGTTAAGCTGCCCGTCGAGATCAAAGTTCTGTTGCTGCTATTCGTAGATCTTTGCATCACGATTCCGTTCGCATACTGGCGCGGTGGAGCATTCCAGACGGTTATCAATGGCTTCTCCAAGGCCGTGATCGTGGCATTGCTGATCAGCGTGATTGTCGGCACGATGACCGAGCTCAAGCGCCTGTTGTTTATTCAGGCAGCATCGCTCGCCGCGATGACCGCGGCCTCACTCGTTCTGCATCCCGGTGGCACGATTCGCCTCACGGGTGCATTGGGCGGTGTTTTCTCCAATCCAAACGATCTCGCCATCAATATTGCGATTACCGTACCGATAGGGCTTGCGTTCTTCTTCGTAGCCCGACGCGGGCACAGGCAGGCGTTGTGGCTGTTGGCAATCTTGATCATGCTTTACGGAGTGATTGCGACACGCTCGCGCAGCGGTTTTCTCGCCCTGGCCGCCTCGCTGGCGATTTGTTTTTGGGAATTTGGCGTCAGGGGAAGGCGCATACAGGTGCTCGCAGGAGGATTTCTGCTGTTCCTGTTTGTCGCTGGTGTGGCGCTAGCAACGCCGAACTACATGGATCGCCTGCGATCGATCTTCCAGGACGACGTGCAAGGGGCCGAGGATCACGGCTCGCGAGATGCGCGCGAGGAACTGCTGCGTCGCAGTGTTGATCTGACGATTCGCAATCCGATGTTTGGTGTCGGGCCGGGGAACTTTCCAGCCGTAACTCAGACTTGGCGTGTGGCTCACAATACGTACACGGAATTGAGCGCCGAAGCGGGCATCCCGGCCCTTGTGATCTTTCTACTCTTCTTGGGCTTGGCTTTTCGAAACCTGCACCGGATGCGCAAGTCGCCGGGATACAAGGCTAACCCGGAGATACGCTTGTTCACCGGTGCCCTGTGGGCTGCTCTCATTGCTTACGTAGTTGGCGCTGCCTTCGCGGACACTGAGTACGAATTGTTCCCCTACTTCCTGGCAGCCTACACGACCGCGCTATATCGCATCAGCGTTGCGTACCAGTCTGTGCCAGCGCAGCCTTCAATCTCTACCGTAGTCGAGCGAGGATATGGAAACGGCGAAAGACGAGACATGGCCTGGAGTCGCTGACGAGATCCTTGCGATTCTGCGCTGCACGCTGTGCCGCGGCCGGTTACGGCAAGATGCGCAGGGCGTGGTCTGTCTCCATTGCGCGTACCGTTTCCCGCTAGTCGGAGATGTGCTCCGCTTTGTCGACGCGGAGCAATACGCCGGAAGTTTCGGCTATCAATGGCTGAAGCATAAACAGACCCAACTGGACAATGAAGCCAGCCGAAGATCGGAGACCGATTTCACCGAGAAGACGGGCTTCACTCCTGATGTTTTGCGTGGGAAGTTGGTGCTTGATGTCGGCTGTGGCATGGGCCGCTATGCAGAAGTCGTCACGAGATGGGGCGCACACGTCGTGTGTGTCGACTTGAGCCACGCCGTAGAAGCGGCGGCTCAGAATCTGGCTCGCCGTGAAGCCGTTATCCTGCAAGCCGATGTGTTCTCTCTTCCTTTTGCTCCAGAGAGCTTTGACCTGATCTATAGCCTGGGCGTACTCCACCACACGCCGGATTGCAGGCTGGCATTCGAGAGACTCCCCCCATTCCTTAAGCCGGGTGGGAAAATCGCGGTCTGGCTGTACAGTGCCTACAACCCCTGGTATCGGGCCAGCGATTTCTATCGAGTATTTACTCGCAAAATGAAGCCAGAGTGGTTGCATCGTCTCTGCTCACTCGCCGTACCGCTTTATCACGTCCACAGTTTCTTACGAAAAGTCCCACTACTCGGAAGACCGGCAAGCGGCGCGTTGCGGCTTGCCTTTCCCATGTCGTTTAACCCCGATCCAGAGTGGCGTGTGTTGGATACCTTCGACTGGTACTCTGCGTACTATCAATCCAAACATACATATGAAGAGGTTCTTCGCTGGTTTGAAGCCTGTGGGCTTCAGGAGATTTGCAAGGGGAAGGTACCTATCTCAGTGCAGGGCACAAGACCGATGGTTCCGCAGCCCGATCCATCCTCTGAAGAACAGGCGGTGGAGCGGTGTGCGGGATAGCTGGATTTATCGGTCGCCAAGGTGAACTCGCCAATCCCACTGTGCTGGCGCGTATGTGTGGAAAGCTTGTGCACCGTGGTCCCGATGATGAGGGCAGATACACTCGCGGCCACGTTGGAATCGGCATTCGCCGGCTTAGCGTCATTGATCTCGCCGGAGGACATCAGCCAATCCACAATGAAGATGAAACGGTTTGGGCCGTCCTCAATGGTGAAATCTACAACTTTGGTGAGCTACGCGAAGACCTCGTAAAACGAGGTCACCACTTCTACACTCACGCCGATAGCGAGGTGATTGTCCATCTTTATGAGGAGATGGGTCGTGATTTCATTCGAAGCCTGCGCGGGATGTTTGCTATCGCCCTATATGATGAGCGCAACGATTCACTCCTGCTGGTGCGAGATCGCCTGGGAAAGAAGCCGCTTTATTACTCGCTAAAGAATGAACGCCTCTGGTTCGCATCCGAGATCAAAGCGATCCTTGCCGGCGCTCCGGAGTTGCAGTCCGAAATAGATCCTGCTGCAATCCTCCAATTTCTAACCTTGCAGTACATCCCCGATCCGAACTCTGCGTTCAAGAACATCTCCAAGTTGCCGCCTGGCTACACGCTCGAGTACTCGCGCGGAAAAGCGAAGGTCAGTCAGTATTGGGATTTTCCGGCCTATGGCACGAACCAGACTCTCTCTGAGGAAGAGTGCCTCGAGCAATTGGAAGAACGGCTGACCGAAGCGGTACTTCTACGCCTCATCAGTGATGTGCCACTCGGCGCGCTGCTCAGTGGTGGAGTCGACTCTTCCGTAGTTGTGGCGCTCATGGCCCGTGCCACTGATCAGCCAGTCAAAACATTCACCATCGGATTTGGCAAGCAGGATTTCAATGAAGCACCCTTTGCCAGGGCCGTTTCTGAGAAGTTTGGCACGTTTCATCACGAGTTCACTCTCGAACCAGATGTGACCGATACGCTGATGCATCTCACCCGCATCATGGACGAGCCCTTTGGCGACTCATCGATCATTCCCACATACCATGCTTGCCGCATTGCGCGTGAACACGTCACGGTCGCGTTGACAGGCGACGGTGGAGACGAGCTTTTTGCCGGGTACGACCGCTACCCTGTGCATCTCTCTCGCATGAAATACGAGTGGATCCCGGAATGGTTCGGGCGAGCTTTTCGCAAGTCGATTTATCCCCTAATCTCGCCTGGAACAAGGGGACGCCGGTTTCTGTTCAATATCTCGCTTCCTCCTCGTGAGCGCTATCTCGATTCAGTGTCGTATCTGCCCGCGGAGCGCGAACGGCGTTTGTTTACTGAAGATTTTCTCGCAGCAGCGCTCAGTGGCGTGAATCGATTAGACGATGTCAGCCGATTTTTCGATGAAGCCCAGGCGCCGGATCGCATCAGTAGGCTTCTCTACATGGATTCGAGATCCTATCTCACCGGCGACGTGCTTGCGAAAGTTGACCGCATGAGCATGGCGTCCTCATTAGAAGTGCGATGTCCGATCTTGGATCATGTCGTTGTGGAATGGGTGTCAGGCCTGCCCACACGGTGGAAGTATCGCGGCGGGGTGCGTAAGTATCTGCTGAAGAAGTTGGCTCACAAGCTCGGCGTGCCGGGACTCGAACGGCCCAAACAGGGATTTGCGATGCCTCTGAATCATTGGTGGCAATCTGAGTTCAAGGACGACTTATTGCCGATCTTGCTCGAACCCAAAACAATTCAGCGAGGGTATCTGAATCGGACCGCTGTTCAACAGTTAGTGAATGAGCACCAAAGTCGTCGGCGCGACCATGCGCATGCCTTATGGCTGCTTCTCGTACTCGAACTGTGGCACAGGAACTTCTTGGAAAGCCTGCAGGACGGCGCGGCACAGGCTAACGGTTTGCAAACGGTGTCCTAGTCTCGGTCCTCGAGCACAGGTTCATGCAACACAGTCGCATCACTCAACCTTCCCAACAGTGTCTTAGTCTTCAACCAGTGTTTGCTCCTAAACAAAGCCGGATACATTATGCGCATGCGCCTCAACTGTAGGTTGTCTTCCAGGTGAGTTTGCGTGTCGTAACCGAAAGCGTTTAGCGATGTGCCAATTAACTTTTCAAGTCTCGCGATTTCCGGCTCAGATCGCTGCTTCCACCTGCCCACGGGATCGAAGCTGATGCCCTCGCCTGGAAGCGGGAACGAAGAGTTCGGCCGAGTCACTGATCCGATACCCTTGCGAAGTATCTCGTCGTAGTCGAGCGGTTGTTCTATGAACCCGCTCACAGCATGCAGTTCCTCGCGCGGGTCCGCCACTAACCGCTCGAACTGGATTTCCAGGTAGTCTGGCGCAATGGACCGGCCCAGCCTTCGGCCTTCTTGTACGACGTATTGCCAGTACAAGCCCGCAACCAGCAACGAATTTGTCCGGTCCCATGCTAGAGGTCGAATCCAACCCTGTCTCTCCAGAGAGACGGCTACATCACGGCCATCGCGGATGATGTGAATTACCTTTGCCTCGGGGATCTCTCGCTTGATCTCGGACAAAAAAAGAACATGTTCGGGCGTGCATTCGCTCCATCGGTTCACGCCTTGCTGTTCTGCTACCGCCCCCATCACGATGCGCAGGAAATCGCCTCCGCTGTGGCAATCCCTAATCACCCGCCCCCGTAGCTCATTGGCTTCCAAGCCGGTTGCTCGAAAGTAATCCGTCTTTAGCCACTCATCGATAAGGTTTGTTCTCTGCGAAAGCCTTGCCAGATTGCCGAAGCGTGGCACCAGCACATTGAAGACGTGAGTCTCTGCGCGATAATTCGCGAACATGCCGGTCGACAAAAGCATGTGGTAGAGCAGTGTCGTCCCCGAGCGGGGACATCCAACCACGAAAATAGGAGCCTTTGTTAAACCCATCGAAAGCTGCTGATAGCGGCCGACAGCGATGCCCAAATTCCTACGTGATTATAATGTCCAGTCGTTAAAAGACTCTTATGAGAGCTCGCTGCAGACTTCAAGACCATGGTCACAGCTTGGGTGAAGTGCTCTACACTGCTAAGCGAGTAGCATTGTCTTGCTTCCTCTTGCTATTGACTCTCAGCACGCCTCTTCCACTTGCTGCGGAAGAAAACACGCCCTCCAAATTTGACGGACCGGCAGAACTGCCCCGTGTGCATGTGAGCAGGGCCCTCGCCGACACGCCAGCGCCTGGTAAGACCGTTTTCGTGAAGGCGACAGACAAGCTGCAGGATGCCCTGAATGCCGCGAATTGTGGCGACACCCTGAAATTGGAAGCAGGAGCCACGTTCTCCGGACTCTTTACTCTTCCTCTCAAGCCCTGTGATGACCGTCATTGGATCATCATCCGCACCAGTGCTTCCGACTCCGACATCCCACCAGAGGGCACACGGATCAATCCCTGCTATGCGGGCATCTCCAGTCTTCCGAGCCGGCCCGCATACACATGCAAGGCAAAAGTCAGCGTAATGCCGCGTCTGCTGTTTGAAGGCAGAGGTGGATCGGGTCCACTCATACTCGCCGACGGAGCAAATCACTACCGGTTGATAGGAATCGAGGTCACACGGTTCACGCCAGGAAGCACAATCTATAACCTGGTCTCTCAACGAACTCAGAACATGCGCTCGGCTGTGGATCACATCGTCTTTGATCGCATGTGGATTCATGGAACTGCGCAAGATGAGACTACGCGGGGAATCCTGCTCGGAACGGCGACTCATATCGCAATCGTTGATTCGTATTTCTCCGACTTCCACTGCATTGCCAAAGCGGGTGCCTGTACGGATTCGCAAGCGATCGCAGGCGGCATCGGCGACGGTCCTGCCGGACCATACAAGATAGAGAACAACTTCTTGGAATCTGCGGGAGAGGGAATTCTCTTTGGCGGCAGTTCCGCAACTGCTACCCCGGCCGACATTACAATTCGGCGAAATCATTTCTACAAGCCCTTGGCATGGAAGCCGGGTCAGCCGGATTTTATCGGCTCCGCCGGCGGTCATCCTTTCATCGTGAAGAACCTGTTCGAATTGAAAAATGCGCAGCGGGTTCTCTTCGAGGCAAATGTACTGGAAAACTGCTGGGGTGGATTTTCGCAAGTAGGCTTCGGAATTTTACTAACTCCTAAGAATCAGTACTCTGGGCCGCGCGGCAGCGTCTGTCCAATCTGCATGGTCACGGATGTGACCATCCGGTACAACTTCATGAGTCACGTTGCTGCCGGATTGCAGATCGCCAATGCAAGCCAGCATGGCGCCGGTGCGAAAGATGGTCAACGCTACTCAATCCACGACCTGATGATTGATGATATCGACGGAGCTAAATATGCGGGCCCAGGCTTGTTGGCGCAAATCTCAACTGATGAGACAGCTCCTTTACTTCAGCATGTAACTTTGGATCACATCACAGCCTTTCCACCTAAGATGTTGTTAAACATAGGCAGCCCGGCCGGGCGACGCATGGTGAATTTCAGCTTTACCAACAGCATCGTCAGTGCAGGGAAGTATCCCGTATGGTCGACTGGCGGGCCGCAGAATTGTGCCAAGGCGGATGTCCCGACGACAACCTTCGATGCCTGTTTTACCCCATACCGTGTAACCCACAATGCCATCATTGATACCGGAGGGAATTGGCCCTCAGGAAATTTCTTCCCTAAAGACACGAAAGCTGTCGGATTTGTGGACTATGTAAACGGTAACTACCATCTGCGTCCGAATAGTCCATTCAAATCCAAGGGCTCAGACGGAAAAGATCTGGGAGCGGACGTAGATGGTATTATGACCGCGATCGCAGGCGTGAGATGACATTCAGGCGTGCACAACGGTACCATCGCAGCTCCCATATCTATACATGGTTGAGCGATGTGACCTTGAACAGGTCAGCATGATCTTCTAATGGCGCAACTACTCCACGACGACACTTTTCGCCGCCTCTGTCGTGCACGGGATCTCCTTGCCGCCGAGTACCAGTCGCGAGTACGCCTGGAGCAGGCTGCACGCGAGGCTTGTCTCTCGGCATTTCACTTTCATCGGTTATTTCACGCTACTTTCGGCGAAACTCCGCATGATTTTCAAACCCGGCTACGCATGGATCGCGCTCGTCAGATGCTTGCCTCGGAGCGTACCGTGACAGAAGTTTGTGTCGAGGTGGGTTATGAAAGCCTGGGATCGTTTTCCACAAAGTTCCGCACCCAATTTGGCCGCAGCCCGGCAGAATTCCAGCGCGAGGTCCGCAGGATCTTCGGATATAACGCCCCTTGGCGTGTTCTCATGCTGCCAGCATGTTTTCTCCAGGCTTGGTCCATCGAGTAAGCACAGAATAAGATTCCTGCAGCGATCACTGAAAGCGAAAAGCAAGAATCGAGAAGCATCGTTGGCCCGAATCTCGATATTCTCCATGTGAAGGAGAACAGGCATGATTCAGAAAATGTCACACACTACCATTTATGTTCTTGATCAGGACGTGGCTAAGGATTTCTACGTTGGCAAACTGGGATTCGACGTCAAGGTAGATCAATCGCTGCCCACTGGATTTCGCTGGCTCACCGTCGCGCCGAAAGGGCAGCCCGATCTGGAGATCATCCTCATGAAGTTGGGCAGCGCTGGCGATTTCGACAAGACCAAAGACGGTGCCTCAAGCAAGAACGACAAGAAGGACGTCGAAACCGTCGCCGCATTACTGAAGAAGGGAATGTTTGGTCCTGGAGCTTTTCAGACCGCCGACTGCCGCAAGACATATGAAGAGTTGAAGGCCAAAGGAGTAGAGTTTGTTTCTGAGCCCAAGGAGCAGTTCTACGGTGTGGAAGCCGTATTCAAGGATCCATTCGGCAACTGGTTCAGCATGACTCAACCCAAAAACTATTAGAAGCCATCAGCCATGCTAGTAGCCTCTTTTACTCTTGAGCAGCAGCATCCGCATTCTGTCGTATGTGGAGTTGCCCACCAGGGTCCGTATCGCGGATCGCGCGTGGCTGCGCAGTTGTAAAGGCCACAGCCCACGGCCTTGGGCGAGCCGCAGGAATTGTGATTCAGTCGTGTCTCGCATCACCGCAACTCTCGCCAGGTGGAACGGGTTGGTTGTGGTGAAGTTCTTGCCCGCGCGGCTGGTGGCAACCGAGCGATAGCCAGATTCTCTGGCCATCTCAGCGACCTTAGGGCTCCAACGACCGCCCGGGCAGGAGAAGTGATCGACAGATTTCCCACAGATCTGTTGCAGAGCTTCTTTTGCGCCTGCGATCTCGCGCAGCATATCTGCATCGCGGAGGTCGGGGAGATAGGGATGCGTAAAAGAATGGCAACCGATCTCGCAATTGCTTCCCGCCAGTGCTCGCACTTGATCGCGCGTAAGGTACCCTGTCGTGCCAACGTAACCAGTAGTGATATAAAACGTCGCGCTGAACCCGTAATCACGAAGCAGCGGCGCTGCAGCGAGTACGTCCGTTTCACATCCGTCGTCGAAGGTGATAGTAACGCCGCGCTTGCCATCCAACATCTGGCTGACACTTATTCCGGTCAGCCCCGCGTCTCGAAGCACCTTTATGTGACTGCGAAAGTTGTCGAGACTAACAACATAACGAACATATCCCTCCTCTGATTGGCACAATGGCCGGCCTGGTAGTTCCAACTCGTGATACATCAGGCAGACCGTGCCGAATGACATCAAAAGATCCTTCTCAATCGAGATCTCACAGAAGATGGAATCTTTAAACCGACGCTGTCCAAAATGCGCTTGCTACTCTTCGCCCAGGCTCGGATACGATCCGATTTCCGACGCTCCTTGGCAAACCGGTCGAAGATTTCTTCGGGAAGAACACCTGACGACGGAAGCTCAAGCTCGTCCCATTGTCCCTGATAAGTACCTCTACTGAGCGCCAGCAGGATCTCCTCTGGATCAATGCGATCGCTGTTCACCCTCACAAACAGCCGATGAAATTGCTCTTTCCAATGCAGGTCCTGTCCGTAGAACGCCAATGTCTGTGGAACGCGGGCGCGTAGTCGTTGCAAAAGGGCAAATGTTTCGGGCCTTGGCGCGTAACGCCCATCGTACTTCGAATTCCAGGCTTCAATTCCACGCGGCAAAACTTCGAAGGTTTCGATCCAGGGAAAGTGCTCTGTCTTGGGGTGCGCGATGACGGAAATAGCGCTTTGTTCTTCGATATGCTGAATGATTTGATGTGGATTCTTGGTCCGCGCCAGTCGTGTTGCGCCGTATCCCAAGACATGCATTTGCTGTTCGCACGCGAATTCCAGTCCTGGCACAAAACAAAATCCTGAATCCGACAAGCCGCGGCACTCGTCCATGTACTTCACAAGTGTTCCCTCATCGAAAGACTCGGCATGATCCGTCATGCAAGCGAATGCGCAACCCTCCGACAAGAAAAGTTTTCTTAACTCGGATAACGTAAACTCCCCATCGGAGTACGTGCTATGAATGTGAATAGCGCCCTTGAGCATGAAAGCTTTTCTTTGACCGCGTGGCAAACGCGCGTTTCGCAAGATTCAACCAGTCACCCAGTTCGGGCATGGGGTCGCTCCACATAAAATTGTCATGAAACGTGCCTGCGACAGGTGTAAGCACCGCCACCAGGGTTTCGATCCGGCCCGGAAACTTGCCGGGATAACCTCTTGGTACTCCCTTCATGACTTCGACTAGGTGCCGAAAATCTCCCACCAACCATCGACAGCGTAGTCCTGTTCGATAATCAGTTTCCAGCGCAACATCTCCGTACTCAGCGATCTGTGCGACCATGGCCGGGAAGTCTACTCCCGAATAGCAAGCCAACGAGAGAGAATTCCAAAATCGCCCGTTGACCTCTAAGAACAGTGTCCGCCCATCCGCCTGCTGTCGAAACTCCACCATTGCCACTCCGTGCCAATTGAGCTTCTTGAGTATTGCCAGGGCGGCATCACGAATGTTGGGATCAGGTGCGACACTAACGCGCACTGCGCCGCCCGACCCCGTTGGATGTACATCGCGTATCCGACGATGGGCGAATTCAGCGCGAAGCTCTCCACGGCACATGAGGGCGAAGTAGCCAATGCCCACGCCTTCGATAAACTCCTGAACCAGGACTTCGGAGCAACGCTGGGTCAATTCGTTGTATGAACTTTCGAATTCCAATGCGTTTTGCGCATAAACTGGTCGCCCCGTTGTCCGTGTGGTGCCGCCGGCTGATTGCTCCTCTGAGGTTCGTGGCTTGAGCACAACTGGATAAATGAGATATCCAGCCAAATCCCGTGCCCTCGCAGAATTCGTCACCAGATGAGTTTCGGGCACATCGATTCCCATGGATTCCGCCAGCCGGGTCGTGTACTCCTTGTCTGCGCCCCGAAGCACGTCGTCGTGGGCAGGGAGCACCAACCGCGCACCCTCACGCTCAAGAGCTTCCCGATGCAGAGAAACCATAAGGTTGGTTTCATCCGACATGGGGAGGATCAGCGTGCCCGGCTCGCATCGAACCAAGTCGGAAAGACGTGAGATCATCCCATTGCTCTCACTAGGTGCCGGATACTGGAAGGTTCTGCTACACCACCGCGACCAGCCTGCCTTGCTCCACGAACTCGTGTCGCCGACCAGTACCGTGTGCCCCTGCTTTGCCAGCGATCGTACACAAGCGACCGTCTGATTCTGGTTTCCATCCAGCACCAGAATTCTCATGAGGTCACCACCGGCGATTGCTTGCTGGTAATCTGCCAAATCTGGAGCAGGATATCGTTAAAACGCTCGGAAATCCGCGCCCAGTCAAAGCGTGACGCTGACGCTGCAGCAGCCACCTCATACCGGCGTCGCAATTCGGCGTCGCGCAGCAAGGCGAGAACGCTATCGGCGAATGCTACGGGCTCATCGGCAAGGATCAGGTCTCGTCCGCTCTGAACGTTCAGTCCCTCTGCGCCGATCGTTGTCGAGACCACC
>DATBFG010000015.1:0-45650 GCA_036558645.1 Terriglobales bacterium | reverse complement strand
CGCACGGTTTCCTCCAGCAGCGCGCTCGCGATCTCCGTCTCCGGCTGATAGTGCCGAAACCAGGCAGCACGCAGAGCTTCGAATTCGGCGGGATCTTCATGGCGCAGAATCAGTTTTTCGGAGCGGCAGCCGTGCGTAATGGCATTTTCGCTGGAGCGCGCTTTCCCTTGAGGCGTGCACGGGCCAGTGCGGCCATCGGGCGGCCGTTCCGGAGCAGGTTCTGTGGGAGGCAATGGCGGGAGGGCGGAGCCGTTCATGATTGAAAGTCGCTACGAGTATGCGAAGCGGCGCGTTGGGCAGACGGCGTTATCAAGGCGCAGGCAACTGATTCCGGGGGAGATCGGCTATTTTGCTGAGCGGTGATCGGGGAAAGAAAAAAATCGCGGAAGGCAAAATTACCAAACGAAATCGGGAGGTGCCGGCAGTGCCCAGAGGGCGCCCGGCGGCCAAGAGTGGTCGCGCCACCTCGCACACCTCGGTTACTCGTTGTTGAAGCCCTTGGCGACCCGAAAGGCCTCCACGAAATGCCCGTCTTTCTTAGTCACCTGGCCCCGTAGTTCGCTCTTGAGCTTGCTAAGCGTTGCCGGGTCCCAATCGGGGCGGTAGCTGTGGATGGACGGCTCCCATTGGCTCACATGAGCTGTTGCCGCCTCGAGCTTCTTATCGATCACGCTGTCTATGTTCACCCAATAGTTCGCATCTTGCGGCGTGACATAGTAATAGACCTCGTAGGGTACCTGCCATGGCTGCAAATGATCGTGCAGAAGCTGATTCGGAAAATAAAGATGCCATTCCGCCGCGCGTACAGCGTCGATCGTGTTGTTTGCCGCCATCCTGTGATCAGTTTTATGCCAGCGGACATAATCCGACCCGGGATCGATTGACATCACGACCTCGGGCCGCAATTTACGGATAATGCCGGTGACTTCTTCCACTAAATCGCGCGGGCTCGCGTATTCAAGCATGCCGTCGTGGAATTGAAGCCACATGATATTTTCCGGGGCGATGCCGAGAACGCGGCAGGCCGCCTCTTCCTCCTTCATCCGGATGCCTGCGAGTCTCTCACTCGTCATGCCGGGGTCATACGAACCCTTGTCATCGTTTGTATAAATCACGATCTTGATGTTGTTATTGTTTTGCGCGAGCAGGGCCAGCGTTCCGGCGCAGCAAAATGTATCGTCGTCAGGGTGCGGCGTAAAGAGTAGGATATTCTTGCCTTCTAACTTTTCAAGGTGTAAGTTGTCCGCGGAGAGCACTGGGCTTGAGGAGCAGAAGAGGGCTGCCAGCAGGCAAACTGCAGTAATGGGAGTCCGCGAGTCTTCGATGAAAGCCTTCATGGTAGGTTCAGTACGCCTGCAAGGATACCAACATCAGGAGGTCAAGCTGAAGTGATCAGATCTTCGACACAAATTATCGGATTCGCTGCAGCAATCTTTGTCCTGGCACTCCCGTGCTTAGGCCAGGGAACGACGTTTGCGCATCCATTGGATCCTCTCAGTAAAGAAGAAATCCTTCAAACGGTGGAGATCTTGCGGGCCGCCGGAAAGGCAGACCGTAACAGCCGCTTCTCCCTCATCACGCTGCATGAGCCTCCCAAAGACGAAGTTTTGCAGTATAAGGAGGGCTCGCCCTTTCGGCGGGAGTCCTTTGTTGTTATCTATGAACGCAGCCGCAACCAGACGTTCGAGGCAGTTGTTGATCTCGCTCGGAACGCTCTCATCTCGTGGAAGCAAATCGCGGGAGTGCAGCCATCGTTTTTGCTGGAGGATGCGGAGATCCTGCAGCGGGCGGTTCGCGCCGACCCCAGATTTGCCCAGGCCATGCACCGCCGGGGCATTACTGATTTAGAGAATGTCGGAATCGGTGATTGGCCGGGCGGGTACTACGGCGATCCTGAAGAGCGCGACATGCGGTTTCGCCGCGCCGTTTTCGGCTATCACGACGCAAAGAGTACGGCGAGCCGTCCAATCGAGAACGTAGATGCAGAGGTAGACCTGAACACGGAAAAGGTGATCCGGTTTCACGATGGCGAAATCATACCGATCCCGCCCGTGGGCGCCGGACCCGAATCGCTCCCGAGTGCGTTACGTGATGCGCCGAAGCCGCTTCGCATCGCACAGCCGCAGGGCCAGACCTTCGAGATCCGCGGTCAAGAAGTGCGGTGGCAGTCATGGCGATTCCGTTTCGCACTCAACGGACGAGAGGGACTGATCCTTTATACGGTTGGCTATGAGGATGGCGGAAAGGTACGGCCCGTGCTTTACAGAGGAACATGCTCGGAAATGGTGGTGCCGTATGGCGATCCAAGCGCAGGCTGGTTTTTTAAAAACGCCTTCGATGCGGGTGAAGACAGTATGGGCCGCTACGCTTCGCCTTTGGAGTCTCAGACCGATTATCCGGAGAATGCCGCCACTTTCGATGCCACTCTTGCCAGTGAACAGGGAGATTACTTTACCATTCCCCGTGCAATTGCGCTTTACGAACGTGATGGCGGATTAGGCTGGAAGCATTACGACCAAGGCCACAATCGCAACGAGTCGCGGCGCGCTCGCGAACTCGTGCTCTCCTGGATCGCGACCGTTGGCAACTACGATTACGCCTTCAATTGGATATTCCATCAGGATGGAATTCTCGAAATGGAGGTGGGGCTGACCGGCTATATGGACACGAAAGCTGTGAAGTCGAAGAATGTGTCCGAGTCCGTTCACAGTCAGCCGAGCCCTGACCTGAAATATGGCCATTTAGTGTCGGAGAACCTGGTCGCTGTCCATCATCAGCATTTCTTTAACTTTCGTCTCGATTTGGACGTGGACGGCACGAACAACAGTGTCCTCGAGATGAACACGACGGCTCTTCCTGCCGGTCCGTCGAATCCATTTTTGAACGCTTTCACGATGACAGAAACGATGTTTCAGAACGAGCGGCAGGCGGTACGTCAATTGGATCTGGCGGCCAGCCGGCGTTGGACGGTTTTCAATCCTGCGATTAAAAATTCGTTGGGTTACCCAGCCGGTTACACGCTCTTGCCCGGCGAGAACTCACTGCCCTATGCGGCCCCCGAGTCTTGGGTGCGGAGGCGCGCTAACTTCATCGATGCACACTTCTGGGCAACTCCCTATGATCCTCAGCAGCTTTACGCGGCCGGGTTTTACGCGAATCAGAGCCGGGGCGAGGATGGGCTGGCTCGCTGGGTAAACGCGGCCCGCTCTTTAGAAAACAGAGACATCGTGATTTGGTACACGATGGGGATTACCCATATTCCCCGTCCCGAAGAGTTCCCCGTGATGTCCGTTCATAAAGCTGGATTTCAGCTTGTACCGAACGGCTTTTTTGACCGGAACCCTGCCGCGAGTTTGCCGAAATAGGCATGTAACCTTCAAGGCCAGAGGCAATACTTTCGTGTCGCGTATCAATCAACCTTGCCGGTATCGAAGCTCATTAGCACTATTCGCCAGCCTCTTTCTTTACGACCTTCACAACCGACGGACCCGATAGCGTAGCAAGGCGGTCGAGGTCGGTGAACTTGTAGAGATCGAGACAGAAGAGCTCAGCAGCATCTTGGAACGGCACAGGCTTGTCCACCAAATAGCGCAGGCTGGGCATGCCTCCTCGGGCCTCGACCTCGGAAAAGAGGGACGGCTCCAGCGCGGCTGCAATGAGCGCCACTACCTGGGTTCGCTTGCCATTGGTCTCCAGTCGCACTCTGGGTGCGCCTTGGCGCTTTAACCAGTGCGCGAGTTCGATTAGATGGCCTACCTCAATTCCCAGCGGCCGGCCACCCGTCGTGTCTATCAACTGCTCCAGAAGCCACGTGGACTCGTTCTTCCACGCTTGGCCGTAAAACGGCAGGTCGGCGGCGAGGACCTGCTCTCCGCGGTTTATGCGGTCTGTGACCGGCTCTGCTGTAGCGGCGCGCCCTTGGTCGTCGAGGATGATTGTGGCGGATACGCTTTCTGTTGAATCAATCGGCTTCAGCCATACGGCATCTGTGGTCAGGCCATCCGTCATCGCAAACAGGTGGGCTCGCGTCTCGACTCCATGGTGTTTCGTGATGCCGACCGTCCAGAGGCGATCTATCTTTGCGGGTTGGTAGCGTACAATCTGTTTGAGCTTGGCTCGCTCGGCATCGTGAGCCGAAGCGTCCGATGAAAGCGGCTGCCGCTTTACTTCATCTGCGAGTTTTCGGGCTAAAGCGACGATGGTGAGGTTGCCTTTCGGGAGGCCGACAACCAGCTCGTCGTAGGTCTTCATCTGAGTACCAATTCCAGGGTCTTCCTTGATCGGAGGGAGCTTGAATTGACGGCTGAAGAAATCGTAGGCTGCCCTCCGGTTATCAATCAAGTAATTGTGAGTACCGGGGTCGCGATTCTCGTGCCAGGCAAGGTCGTTCTGTTTGCCGTAGAGCGCGAAGAAGGGTCGAATCGCATCGAATACTCCGGCCTTGACCATAGGCGCTCGAAAACAGCAGTCATCCTCCGCGTTATAGATCAGCAGTGTTGGGCGCGGCGCCATCATAGCGGTGAGCCAGGTATAGTCGCGGCCCTCGAAGAGGTCGGTTGCCGATTGTTCAATGTCACCGATATCGCCGAAGTCTTTCGCTTCCACTCTTGGCACGATGGAAGAGAATCCGGCGACCGGGACGGAAACTTTTATCCGCTCATCCAATGAGCTCAGAATGATCGTCTGCCAACCACCGCCCGATAGTCCGGTCATGCCCAAACGCGAACGATCCGTGTTCGGATAATCGTAAAGATAATCGAGCCCTTTGCGCATGGCCAGATAGAACAGGCCGAGTTCGTTCATTCCCACGAGATCCAGATGTGCGCCATACCAATGCTGGTTGAACGGATCGCCAAGCTCGCCAAAGGAAAGCCATTCCAGATTTAACGCGAGAATTCCGTTTCGCGCGAACGTAATGCAGCGCTTCTGCTTATACTCGATGGACTTGCCTGGCGGTCCTACATGCCCATTGACGTTCAGAATCGCCGATACTTTGCCGTGCAAGTTCAAGGGCTCGTACAGGATCGCGGTCGATTGGAACCCGGGCACGATCTCGTAACGCAGCTTTCGAATTTGATAGCCGTCACCCGGCATAGTGCCCAGGTCTTCGAATTTGGGCGGTGCATCGACCCAGTCCTTTGGCCACCCGTGGAAAACAACGTCCTTTACAAGCTGGCTGCGAATACGACTTGATTCCGATGTCCATTCCGTTGCACTGCCTGGAGCCGGCAACTTGCCAACTCGATTCAGAATGAATTGTCTAAGCTGGAACAGAGCGACGTCCGGCGAGAGGCTTTCGTCTTTTAGAATTCCCTCCAGATACTGCGGCTCGGTTTGCGCCAGAGCTGGCGTGATGGATACGGTCAGTGTGAGAATTATCCGCCGACATTTGGTCATCAGAAAGTGATTCTACCTGCCAGTTGCATGTTACGGGAGTTGTAACGGCGCCGGTCCAGGTTCCGAAAGGCAAAGTTCCATGAAAATCGACGATATTCAAACCGAGTGGTTGCGAGTTCCCATTTCGCCGCCGATCGCCGATGCGACACACGTGCTCAGCTTCATGGACATCATTGTCGTTGACGTACGGGCAGGGGATCGCTTCGGGCATTCGTACATGCTTTCGTTCGATTACGCTCCTTCGCTGCTGAAGGGAATCGTTGATTGCGAGCTAAAACGCTACGCTGTGGGCCGCTCCGCCGATGATATACGCGCTATTTACGAGCAGAACCTGCGCGTAACGGAATACATCGGCAAGGAAGGCCTGGCCATGTGGGGAACATCAGCCATCGACGTCGCTCTGTGGGACCTCCTGGCCCGGCGTCTCGGCATACCAGCGGCCGTGCTCTTCGGGCGTCAACATGCTGCTGTTCCCGTCTACGGCAGCGGAGGTTGGATCTCCTATTCCGATGAGGAACTTGCAACCGAAGTGCGCGGTTATATCGATCGCGGGTTTGCGGGTGTGAAGATCAAAATCGGCAGCCCGAAAGAAGAGCGGGATGTTGAGCGCATTCGTGAAGTGCGCCGCATAATCGGTCCCGATCGAAAGCTAATGGTGGACGCTAATCAGGGCCTTACGCTGGAGCGCGCGCTTCGCCTGGTGCGCCGCGTGGAAGATTGCAGTTTGGATTGGCTGGAAGAGCCCTTTCCGAAAGATGATTTGGATAGTTATGGGCGCCTTGCAGCGGCGACAGACATTCCTTTGGCAGCCGGCGAACGGGAGTTTGGAGTAAATCCCTTTTACCGCATCGCTAAAGCTCGTTGTATATCGATTGTTCAGCCGGATCTGTTGCGGGCAGGGGGTGTCACCGGATGGCGTTCCGTTGCGGCCCTGGCCGAGGCCCACATGCTGCGTGTAGCGCCTCACTTCTACCGTGAATACGATGTGCATTTAGCGGCCGCTCAGCCAAACGTGGTTGCGATTGAATCGTTCGACTGGCTCGATGAACTGCTGGAGACGCCTTTTGAAATTCATGATGGATTGGCTGCCGTACCAGAGCGGCCGGGATTCGGAGTCAAATTTCGCTCTGAAGCAATACGTGAATTTCGCGTCGCTCGCTGAGCTGACACAGGTATTCTTTACTTAACTTGCTATTACGCCTGCAAAAGCTGATGAACAATGTGACCACTTACGTCGGTCAGGCGGAAGCGCCTCCCCTGATACTTATAGGTCAGCTTCGTATGGTCTACCCCCAGACACCGCAGAATGGTGGCATGGAGGTCGTGGATGTCGACGGGATCCTTTACGACGTTATAGCTGTAATCGTCGGTCTCGCCATAGGTTTGACCGGCTTTGATTCCTCCGCCTGCCATCCAAACCGTAAAGCAGCGAGGGTGATGGTCACGCCCATAATTGCTTTCGGTCAACGTGCCTTGCGAATAGACCGTTCGGCCGAATTCGCCACCCCAGATGACAAGAGTGTCTTTTAATAAGCCGCGCTGTTTCAGGTCTTGAATCAACGCAGCGGTGGGCTGATCGGTTTCCTGGCATTGACCGCTGATTTCCTTGGGCAGATTATTGTGCTGATCCCAGCCACGATGGAAGAGCTGAATGAAGCGGACACCGCGTTCGGCGAGGCGGCGGGCCAGGATGCAATTGGCCGCATAACTGCCGGGCTTTCGCGCGTCAGTCCCATACATTTCGAAAATCGACTCCGGCTCCTTTGAGAGATCCGTCAATTCCGGTACTGAGGCTTGCATGCGATACGCCATCTCGTACTGCTCGATGCGCGCCGAAATCTCCGGATCCTGAAACTTGACCTGATTCAGCTCATTCAACTTATCCAGATCATTCAGGAATTGGCGCCGGGCAGCGGTATCGTAGCCGCTCGGGTTGGAGAGGAAGAGCACCGGGTCGTGCCCGGCGCGGAACTTGACGCCTGCGTACTTAGTGGAAAGGAAGCCGCTATTCCACATGCGGTCTGCCAGCGCTTGTGTACCTCCGACTCCCTGTGACACCATCACGATGAACGCAGGAAGATCTTTATTTTCACTTCCCAGCCCGTAAGCAATCCACGAGCCGATGCTGGGCCGGCCCGCGAGTTGAAATCCCGTCTGGCAGAAGGTAACAGCGGGATCGTGGTTGATCTGTTCAGTGTGAACCGACTTAACGATGGCAAGGTCATCGACTACTTTTGCGGTATGTGGTAGCAGTTCACTCAGCCAGGTGCCCGTTTTGCCGGTTTGCGAGAACTTAAAAATGCTTGGTGCAGTAGGAAACTTAGCCTGAAACGCGGTCATACCCGTAAGGCGTTGGCCCATACGGATGGATTCGGGCAGGTCGGAGCCGCGCTGTCTTTGCAGGCCAGGCTTGTAGTCGAATAAGTCGAGCTGCGAAGGCGCGCCATGTTGGAACAAATAGATTACTCGCTTAGCCGTTGGCGGGAAATTCGGAAAGCCAGGGATTGCGCTGGATTCTTCAGCGTTCATATCGCTCGTAAGAAGAGAAGACAGGGCGGCGATACCAATACCGGTAGCGCTGCGGCCGAAGAAGTGCCGGCGCGTCAATCTCAGGTTATGTTCTGTTATGGGATCCAGCATAAAATCCCTTACTCCTTGGTAATTGTCTCGTCGAGATTCATAAGTAGACTGGCAGTAGAAGCGTACGCCGCCAGATCGCGCGGATTCAGGTTCGAATCCGCAGGTGACTCGCCTTGATGTAGGTACTGCTCGGCCTTCTTTTCGTCGGAAAAGTAATTCAGATGGAATTGCAAATCGCTCCGGAGAACTGCCAATTCCACTTCTGTGGGGTAGCGAGCAACCGCAAGACGAAATCCATAGCGCAAGCGGGAATCTGCCGTTGCCCCACCCTCCTTTAACATGCGCTGGCCAACAAAACGTGCGGCTTCCAGAAACTGCTCATCGTCCATCAGATTGAGTGCCTGGAGAGGCGTGTCTGTCGCCGTGGCACGCACAACGCAATCTTCGCGCATCGAAGCGTCGAAGTTGATCATCGCCGGAGGAGCGGCGGTTCGCTTCCAATACGTATAGAGGCTCCGGCGATAGAGATCCGCACCGTGCCCTTGGTCGTAATCCGTATTCTGCATGCCGATCTCTTTCCAAAGACCGGGCGGCTGATACGGCTTGACCGAAGGCCCTCCGATCTTTTCGACCAGCAGGCCCGCCATGGCGAGCGCCTGATCGCGGATCATTTCGGCAGGGAGTCGAACCCGAGGGCCTCGCGCCAGGAGACGGTTGCCCGGATCGTGTTGCATGGCATCGGGTGAAGCTTGCGAGGACTGGCGGTATGTTGCGCTGGTCACGATTAGCTTCTGCATGGCCTTCACGTCCCAACCCTTCGCGATGAATTCGGTCGCCAGCCAGTCCAGCAGCTCGGGATTTGAAGGCCACTCGCCCTGGCTGCCGAAATCCTCCACGCTCTTAACGATTCCGGTTCCAAAATACATCTGCCAAAAGCGGTTGAGAGTTACGCGGCTAAGCAGGGGATTGGATGGATCAATCACCCATTCCGCGAACCCCAGGCGATTATTGGGAGCGCCGGCCGGGAGCGGAGGCAGCACGGCCGGAACACCTGGCTGGACCAGCTCGCCGGGCTTGTCGTATGCGCCCCGAGTCAATATGTGGGTGTCGCGCCGTTGAGGCACATCCTGCATGACCATCACCGTCGGGAACGTGCGCTCAAGCTTCTCCTTTTGCTCCGACAGCGCATTGCGTTTCGCCCAAATATCGCGATATTGCGAAGGCGCCGCACTTTCCAGGAACGACCATCGGAGGATATTGCGTTCTGTGGCGGTTCGTGAAGTTGGTGCCTTGGCCGCCATCGCGGACAATGAATCGGCATCGGCCAACGCGGCGATTTCATCGGTTGAAAGCACGTCGGAATACAGGTGCACGCCACTAATCAGGCCATGGAAACGGCGCTCCGGACCCCACCCCGCGCCGATGCGGATCGGCACATTGAACTGGCTGCCCGCATTGCGATAAGGCCGGTACAGCGTATCCATCAACACCTTGGTCTTGGCTGGCCGGCCATCGATGTAAAGGCGGACATGATCCGCTACTTTCGAGCCATCGTAAGTCGCTGTAAGGTGGTACCAACGGCCGGCGGCAAGCGTCTCTTCCGATTCGACCCGAATTGCATCGTCTACCCAGACACTCGTCAGATTCACATGCACTTTGCCGTGGTTCACGTGGAGGCCAAAGCCCTTGCCCGTCGAGTTGTCCAACATTTCGCTCACGACGCTGCCATCCGGTACGTCGCGGGAATAGATCCAGGCGCTCAACGTGAAAGGATCATCGATATCGAGCTTTGTCTGGATGCCGGTATCAAGGAAACTCTTGCCGTCAAACGACCCGGCGCGGCCACAACGGCCGTCAACAGATGGTACGTTGCTTCGCTCCCCAGTCACGCTTTCCTTGCCATCGAAAGTGAAGGAGGCGAGCGAATCCCGGGTGGGCGCCCACCACTGATCGCGATTCCCGGATAAGCTCCGCTCCCATCTGAGCTGCGCGCGCTCGATAGCTCGATCGTTGCGGCGCAGCATCTTTTCGATAACATCCATCTGCTGATCGAGCTCGTCGAGAGCCTTTTGTTGTTCCACGGTAGGGGCGGGAATGACGGGTGGGGAGTTTCCGTACTTGATTCCGCGACCTATTTCGGGCACTTGATCGAAATAAGAATAGAGCTGGTAAAACTCCTTCTGAGTGAAAGGGTCAAATTTATGGTTATGACAACGCGCGCAGCCGAGCGTGAGCCCAAGAAACACGGTTGACGTGGTAGCCACCCGATCGACGACGTATTCGACGGCATACTCTTCGGGAATGATGCCGTCCTCGGTGTTGATTCGATGGTTGCGATTGAATCCGGTGGCGACTTTCTGATCTAGCGTTGCGTTAGGCAGCATATCGCCCGCAATCTGCTCGAGCGCAAATTGGTTAAAGGGCTCGTTGCGATTGAAGGCATTGATGACGAAATCGCGCCACCGCCACATCTGCCTGCCGCCGTCATACTGGTAGCCATTTGTATCTGCGTAGCGGGCAGCATCCAGCCAGACAAAAGCCATCCGCTCGCCGTAGCGGGGCGAGGCAAGCAGGCGGTCCACGACTTTTTCGTAAGCGTGACTGGATTTATCATTCAGAAAAGCATCGACTTCCGTGGGAGTGGGAGGAAGACCCGTGAGGTCTAATGTTACTCGTCGTATGAGCGTCTCGCGGCTGGCCTCGGGCGACGGATGCAGATTCTGCTCTTCCAGGCGGCTCAACACAAAGGCATCGATTGGATTCCGAATCCATGCTGATTCCTTCACGCTCGGGATTGGATAACGTTTAGGCGGCAGAAAAGCCCAGTGTTTCTCCCATTTGCCACCTTGGGCAATCCAGCTCCGGATTGTTTCGATCTCCTTGTCGGAAAGCTTCATGCCGGTGTAGACCGGCGGCATCCGCATTGCGGGCTTTCCTGCGGTAATACGTTGAATTACTTCGCTTTGTTCGGGATGCCCTTCAACGATTGGACGCTTGCCATCCGGCAGTAGGGCCTTGGCCTCCCCTTCCCGGTCCAGGCGAAACGGAATATGTTTGGCCTTGGCGTCCGTGCCATGGCAGAGATAGCATTTATCGGAAAGAATAGGACGAACATCGCGGTTGAACTCTATCGAGGCTGCATAGCAAGTAACTTGGAATCCCACGAAGAAGCACAGTACCTTCAAAGAATTCATGGTCGAGATTCAATATAACTCCAACAAGGGCACACAATGTTTACGGTACGACCTTCAACACTCCTTGGAGCGGCAGATCGTCCGAGGAAGACCCTACCATGATTTCAACGTCTCCCGGTGTCACCCGCCAATGCATGTCGCGGTCGAGCAGTTGCAAGTCTTCGGGTGTCAGCGTCAGCGTGACATTCTTTGTCTCGCCCGGATTCAGATCCACGCGCTCGAACCCGCGTAGCTGCTTTACAGGTGTTGCAACCGGACCTGTTGTCCGGTGTACATAAAGTTGCACCGTTTCCGTCCCTGACTGATCACCGGCGTTTTTTACTTCGACACTGACTCGCGCCGTGCCGGCTGAATGTATCTGGAGCGGATCGATGCGAAGGCCACTGTATTGGTAGGTCGTGTAGCTCAAGCCGAAACCAAACGGATAAAGAGGCGTTGCGGGCATATCTACATAACCTCGTTTTTCCCCTTTTATCCAGTAGCGTTTCGCAGGCTTGTAGTTGTAGTAAGCCGGCAACTGGCCCACATGGCGAGGGATCGTAATAGCCAGCCGGCCACTAGGGTTGTAATCGCCAAACAGGACGTCGGCAACGGCCTCCCCGCCGCGCTCGCCGGGCCGCCAGGCCTCTACTATCGCCGGCACGTGTTCAGCGATCCAACGAGTGGAAAGCGGTCTTCCATTTACGAGCACGACAACTGTTGGCGTTCCTGTTTCGTAAACTGCCCTCACGAGGTCCTCCTGCACTCCGGTGAGGTCGAGGCTGGCTACGTCGTGACCTTCGCCGTCCGTCGGGGGATCCCTCGCCTCATCCACGTCGTTTTGGCCTTGATTCTCGCCTACCACCACGATTGCGACGTCCGCACCCTTCGCGGCTTGGGTGGCGTCGGCGAATCCGCTTCTGTCATTCCCCAGCACACCGCAGCCTTTGGCTGCAACGACCTTGGTTCCGGGACCCGCTTTTGCCTTGATACCCTCCAGAATGCTGACGACGTGCTGTGGAATCGCATGCGGCGAATAATCTCCGAGCTCGTTCATCAGGTTCTCCGCGTCCGGACCTATAACCGCGATCGTCTTCAGGTTCTTTTTCAATGGAAGTATCTTTCGATCGTTCTTTAACAGCACAATTCCCTCGCGGCCGGCCCGCAACGCTAGATCCTGATTTGTTTGAGAGTGAACGGTACGGATGGCATGGTCCACATCGGTATACGAATTTTTGAAGAGCCCGAGCCGGAACTTAAGTTCCAACACTCTCCGTACGGCGCGATCTACCAGCGCGATGGGCACACGTCCCTCCTTCACGTTTTCCACCAATGGCCCCATATAGGCAGGTTCATACGTGATGTTCACATCGACGCCCGCCTTCAGGGCAAGAGCGCCCGCCTCCTTTTGAGTTCGAACAATATCCTCGTAAAGGAGCGTTCCGAATCCGCCGCCCTCGCTGACCACTACTCCGCGGAAACCCAGTTCCTGCCGCAGGACATCGTTTGTCCACTTCTCGGAAGCGTGCGCAGGCACGTCCTCAAGCTCTGGATAGCCGGCCATGACTCCTAAAGCTCCGGCTTTGGTGATCCCTGTAACCCATGGGAGCAGAAAATTTTCGCGCAAGGCGCGCTCTGAAAGCTCGATGGCTCCACGTTCAAGGCCGCTGGCAGGTTCGCTTTGCGTGGGAAAGTCAGTCAGCACGGCCACGACTTTGTCTCCGGCTGCGATGCTCGACCCCTGCGTTGCCCGGACAATGCTTTCCGCAATTCGTGAGTAGAGGTAAGGGTCTTCCGTGTAGGCTTCCTCGTTTCTGCCCATTCGAGGATCACGATCCAACTCCATCACCAAAGTAGAAAGCATGTGGATGCCGACAGCTCTCGCTTCTGCTGCCGCGGAGGCGTAAACGGATTTCACCAGCTCGAGATCGAACGTGCTGCCGATGGCCAAGCCTTCCGGAAAGATAGTAGCGCCGGGAAACATCGCGCCATGCGTGCCCTCTTCGTCCTCGAGAAGAGGTATTTTCAGCCGTGTCTGGGTGCGTGCGATCTTCTGCAGCTCGTTGAAGTACTCAACCTGCTGGCGCGTGCCCTTGTGCAGAATCTCGTTGGCTAGCGTGAAAAAGCCGCAGCCGGGACCAATCTCCCGGGTGTACGTTCCGGCGGCAAATTTTCTACATGCCTCCATCTTTGAAGGAATATCTTTCCCCAGCTCATCAACGTAAACACATGGCAAGTTGAGCTGCCCGACCTTTTCCTCAAGCGTCATGCGGCTCATCAAGTCGTCAATTCTTTGCTCTATGGAACGAGTCGGATCAAGGTATGCCGGCTGTTCATCGCCGGCCTGCCCCAGAATCGCCGGCGTGTACAGGACTGCCGCTGCAAGAATCAAAAACAAAATGCCTTTTTGCATTGCTACTCCCAAAGCACAGCGGAGTGGGGCAGGCGCTTTCGCCCGCGCGGGACTCGGCCCGCGAGGTGATCAGGATCTCTCCGTCTCCACCAGGTCCTCGGCTACCAGCGGCATTCCCGGCTGCATCCGGGCCCTCGATTTGACGTTATAGCGCCCGCGTGACGCAAACAGCTTTTCTACCTCCTCGCGGGGCAGGGCACGCGCGCCTCCGAGCATTTCCGCAACAAAGGTGATCCGGGCGAAGTGCTCCACTATCTCCATCCGGAAAAAGGCTTCCCAGACATCGCTGCCATACGCCGTGCACCCGTGGTTCTCCAACAGGATTGCATCGTAGTCTGCCAGGAACGGTTTCATTCCTTCGCTGAGCGCGGGAGTGCCGGGCAATCCATATGAAGCCAGGGGAACAGCGCCTAATTGGATGATTACCTCCGGAAGCAGGGCCTTATCGAGTGCCCGTCCGGCGCTAGCAAATCCCGTTGCAACCGGTGGATGTGCATGCACAACCGACCGTACATCCGGCCGGTGCGAGTAGATGGTAACATGCATCGCGATTTCGCTCGTGCAGTCTCGCTGGCCTTCTAACTTCTTGCCGCTCGCATCGCAGATAATTGCGTCCTTGGCTTGGACAAGGGCTTTGCTGACACCCGTCGGAGTGCATAAAATCCGTTCGTCGTCCAGCCGGATACTCACGTTACCATCGTTCATCGCCACCCATCCCTTGTCGTGCATCAGGCGGCAGACCCGCACCAGATCTTTACGGTGCTCTCGTTCGGTCTTGAACATGGCCGAATCCGATTTTAGCAGGGCAAAGCACTTCCCACAGCTACAATGAGACCGTGGAAAAACGCCGTATGTGTCCGAATTGCCGGGCATTTATCACCATCACCGATCGCATATGCCCATATTGCGGCGTGCAGCTGGGACCGCGCGCCATCGACATCCGAGCCAGCCAGTTCGCTGCTTCGTTTCTTCCTCGTGCGAATCTCACGGCGATTGTGATTCTGATCATCAATGTCGCCTTCTATCTGGCAGAAGTAGGTGTTAGCTACAAACTCACGCGAAGCACGAGTGTCAGCGGTCAGGTCGCTGTGCTTTTCGGTGCGAAATACGCTCCCCTTATCTATGCGGGGCAGTGGTGGCGTCTGATAACCGCCGGCTTCTTGCATGGTGGATTTTGGCACATTGCCATGAACTCGTGGGCTCTGTTTATTCTTGTTACGGAGGTAGAGCAGTTCTATGGCACCCCCCGTCTGCTCTTCGCTTACGTTTTCTCCACGATTACCGGTTTTGCGTGCAGCCTCCTCTGGTCTCCACGCAGCCTTTCGCTCGGCGCTTCAGCCGCGTGTTTCGGTTTGTTCGGAATTATGCTCGCAATGGGTATTCGCCGCCGCGCAGACCCGCTTACTCAGGCCGTTCGGGCTCATTACGGTCAATGGCTCATTCTCGGCCTTGTTCTGAGCCTCGTGCCGGGTGTCGATCTGGCGGCGCACGTCGGAGGCTTCATTGGCGGCTTTTTTGTCGGCTTGGTTGCCGGTTTGCCCGGGCTGCCAAACACATCTCGGGAAGTGCTGTGGAAGATACTGGCCGGCCTGGCCGTGGCGCTAACCGCATATTCGTTTTTGCGCGATTTTGCGTCGTATGAAGCTTTGATGCGTCAAATTGGCACTGCGTAAACTTCAGGCACGTTAACATCTAATTGACCAGCGACCGGCTTTGGCACAGTTATTCTTGCTTCGGCGGGCAGCGCAAGTGTTGACGTTGCGGGGCCCGGTTGGCGCGCGCCGGGGTGCAGCCTTAAATGATCTTGGAATTATCAAGGACGGTTCAGTCCTCATCCGGGACGGAAAGATTGTCTCCGTTGGTTCTACCCGGCGAATCGAAAATCTGAAAGAAGCGCGGGACGCGATCGAGATCTCAGCCGAAGGCGCCATTGTGCTGCCCGGGTTCGTTGATCCGGGCTTGCAGTTGAATTTGCATTGCATGAAGGACGCTTCAACTCATCCAGCGAAGCGGCGCAGGATGGCCGATTTCTCGGATGACAGCTTGAACCTGATGCGGGCCTGCTTGCAACACGGCACCCTGAATGTCCAGATCAAGGCCAGTGCGGGAACCGGCGATTCCCGGTCTGATCTGGCGGTCTTGAAGCAGCTTGCCGAAATTGGGAATAACCCGGTTGGCATGGTCCGAACCTGGCGCATTGCGCAATCCCTCATCTCGGAGCCCGCGCGTGCTGCCGAGCTGCAAGACTTACTCAGCGTTCTTGTGAGTCGAAAGCTCATACAGTCTCTCGAGATTGCACCGGAGTGCAAGGAGGCGGTATGTGCTCCCATTTGGAATGCCGCCGCGCAATTGCGAATCGGCGTCAATCTCCTAGGGACTGCCGGACCGCTGGTGTCCCTCGAACGCCTGCTTACCCGCGCCAATCCGCAGGCTGTATGGTGCCCCTGCGCTTTGACTGGCCACGAGTGCGAGATATTGTCTGCGTCGCGATGTATCGCCGTCTTCTCGCCGGGCGGCGAGCTGCTAAATGGGTCCGGAGGCGATAGCGTTCGAAAGCTGGCGGATTCCGGAGCCGCCCTTGCCCTCTCCAGCGGCTATCACGCCTGCGAGTCTCCCAGCTTCAATATGCAAATGGTCATCGCTCTTGCCGTGTTCGGCCTGCGCCTCACCATTGAGCAAGCCATCACAGGCGCCACGATCAATGCTGCCTGCGCAATCAGGCGGGGGGACGTCATCGGGAGTATTGAGTGCGGCAAGTGCGCCGATTTGCTCGTGCTCAGCATTCCCGACTACCGTGAAATTCCGCGCCGCTTCGGAATCAATCACGTTGCGATGGCGATGCGCGATGGCAATATAGTCTTTAACCGGCTTCGTTCTAAAGCCAGCGCAAACTGAGGTCCTACCTGGTAGAGTGCGTCCCCAACTTTTCCGAAGGTCGCGATCGGGCCCGTATCGATGCCCTCGAAGGTTCCATCTCGCGCGTGCCCGGCGTCGCCGTCTTGGATCGAACTAGCGACCCGGACCACAACCGCACGGTCATTACCTTTGCCGGCGATCATGAGGCGGTTCTGGAAGCCGCCGTGCGCGCGGCCAGGAAAGCCGCCGAACTGATCGATCTGACCCAGCACCGCGGGATCCATCCGCGCCTGGGCGCCCTCGATGTCCTGCCTTTTGTGCCTCTTGCCGGATCTAGCATGCTGGATTGCATTGAAATCGCGCATTCCGCCGGCCGCCGGATCTGGGGTGAACTGAAAATCCCTGTTTATTTCTACGAGGCCGCCGCTATGCGTCCGGACCGCGTCAATCTGGAGGACGTGCGCCGCGGGCAATTCGATGTCCTTCGTGAAGCTGCGCTGGTCGACGTGACGAGAGCGCCCGACCTTGGTGGGCCCGCGCTTCACCCTACTGCCGGTGCGGTCATCGTGGGCGCCCGAAAAATTCTGGTCGCGTTCAATATCAACCTGAATAGCAGCGATCTGACCGTCGCCAAGGCCATTGCGAAGCGCATACGCGCGAGCGGCGGAGGATTCCCCGGGGTAAAGGCCCTCGGTCTCCCGCTGCTCTCTCGCGGTCTGGTGCAGGTCTCCATGAATCTTACGGATTTCGAACGGACTCCCGTGCATATTGTGTATCGGGAGGTCGAACGCCTCGCGGACCTGTACGGCGTGGCCGTCGCCAATAGCGAAGTAGTTGGATTACTGCCGCGGAGAGCAATCGAGATGGCCTTCGCCGATACCTTGAAGTTGTCGCGGTTCGACTCGCAGAGCGTCTTGGAAAACCGCATCGATACGCTCGCAGGCAGGTGACCACTATTTTTGTTAGGATGTCTTGCCGGGAAAGGCAATGAGCGAAGAGTGCCGCAAAGTGCACCGCGTCCACTGGTTCGATGAGCTATCGCGCGACCTGCGGTACGGAATACGAACACTTGGCAAGAGTCCCGGGTTTGCCGGAACGGCCATCGTTTCACTGGCCCTCGGCTTGGGCGTCAACACCCTGGTCTTCAGCGTTTTTGACTCGCTGTTTCTCCGTCCGTTGCCGGTTCGAGATCCGGAGCGAGTGAGATTTGTCGAAACCCCGGAAGGTCCCAGCAATTCCTTCCCGACCTACCGGGACCTTCGCGACAACAACTCCGCCTTCAGCGGCCTTGCAGGATATCGCATCGACCCCATGGGCCTGGAAAGCGGGGGACGGTCAACCCGTATCTGGGGATATCTGGCGACCGGGAATTACTTCGATGTGCTCGGCATCAAACCGGCGCTCGGCCGCTTCTTTCATCAAGAGGACGATCAGTCTGCCGGTGCGAGTCCCTATGCCGTTCTCAGCTACAACTCATGGCAAGCGCGCTTCGGCGGCGATCCAAAGATTGTTGGTCAAACGGTTCGCATCAACGGCCTTCGCTACAACGTGCTGGGTGTGGCTCCGCCTGGATTTCACGGGACTGAGCTTTTCTATTGGCCTGAAGTCTGGGTCCCGATGATGATGGAGCAGCAGATTGAGCCGGGTAACGCCTGGCTCAACGAGAGACACACTTGGAACACTTGGATCCTGGGTCGCCTGAAACCGGGAATAACGGATGCCGCTGCTGCTGCCGACCTGAACCGGATCGCCAGCGGTCTGGCGCGCCGCTTCCCCGATTCCGATCAGGCTCTCCGCCTCCGGCTGGCGCAGGTCGGCCTGGTGGGCAGTGCCATGCGTGGCCCGGTTCATGAATTCACCGCCGGCGTGCTGCTGTTGGCCGCCTTGGTCTTGCTCGCCGCCTGTTCGAATCTCGCGGGTTTGATGCTTGCTCGCGGGGGTGATCGCCAGCGCGAAATGGCGATCCGGCTCTCGATTGGAGCCGGGCGAGGCCGCATCATGCGCCAATTGCTGACGGAATCACTGATGCTCGCGGCTGCCGGTGGAATCGCCGGCTGCGCGCTAGCCATGGCCCTCTCCAGGCTGCTGAGCCAGTGGCACGCTCCTGTCGACTTCCCCGTTCAATTTGAGATCGGTGCCGATTGGAGACTCTTCCTGTTTGCAGTCGTCGCATCTATCACGACAGGTATTCTGTTCGGTTTTGGTCCGGCGCTCCAACTGTCGAGGGCCGATATCAACACCGTCCTGAAAGGCGGAAGCGGTATCGCTGTGTTCAGGAGATTCCGTCTTTCGTTCAGGGATGTGCTCGTGCTTGGCGAGGTCAGCCTATGCTTTGTTCTGGTATTCGGCTGCGCTCTTTCCTTGCGCGGACTGCAACGGGCGCTCAACCTGCAGATCGGCTTTCAGCCGCAGGGCGTAACAACTGTGGCCTTCGATCTCGGATTGGCCGGATATAGCGAACCTCGGGGCAGGGCATTCCAGGAACGTGTTCTGGAAGCCGTCAGGACCCTACCGGGCGTGACTTCAGCCGCCTATGCCAACTCCCTTCCTTTGAGCATTGATCAATCTACTACGGGCGTCCAAACCGCCGGTCAGCCCGTTCTAAACGGTCGAAATGCGATCGGTGCTAATTACTATGACATCTCGCCCGGCCTTCTCTCGACACTCGAGATTCCGCTTTTGAGCGGACGCGACTTCACCCGGCATGACGATCAGCACGCGCGGCAGGTCGCCATTGTGAATGAGACCTTCGCCAGGACTATCATGCGAACCGAAAATCCTGTCGGAAAAACATTTCGTTCGGCCTTCGGTGGGCCTGTGATCGAGGTCGTGGGATTTGTCCGCGACGGAAAGTACATGAGCTTGACCGAATCGCCACGCCCGGCGCTCTTTCGATCGAGCTACCAATGGTACAACCCGACAACAACGCTTGTCGTCCGCTCCTCGCTGCCGTCCGTTGAAGTCGTTCAACAAATTCGAAAGACAATCGCCGCCCTGGACCCTCATTTACCGTTGTATGGGGCTGGGAGCCTCGCGGACATGCTCGGGTTCGCGCTCTTTCCTATGCATGCCGCAGCCATCGCGCTGAGCGCGTTTGGCGCTCTTGCCTTGTTGCTCGCTGTAACCGGCATCCATGGCCTTGTGTCGTATGCGGTCGCGCGCCGCACGCGCGAATTTGGAATTCGCATTGCGGTGGGAGCACCGTCATCCGCCGTATTGAGCCTCGTGCTTGGGCGATTGATCTCGCTTATGTTGGCCGGGCTTGTAATTGGAGCCGCGCTTTCGTTTGCTGCCGGACGGATCCTCGCGGCCGTTATCTATGAGGCCTCGCCACGCGACCCAAGTCTATTTCTGACGGTTATCATATTGCTGGCGCTGGCTGCCACGATGTCCTGCTGGACGCCCGTCATTCGCGCCTTACGCACGAATCCAGTTACCGCCCTGCGATACGAATAGAAATCGCCACTCGGTTAAGTGATCTCAAAGCGCACGCCCTGCGCCAAGGGCAGCTCTTGTCCATAATTGATCGTGTTGGTCGCTCGCCGCATGTAAGACTTCCAGGCATCGGAGCCGGATTCCCGGCCACCGCCCGTCTCCTTCTCGCCGCCAAAAGCGCCTCCGATTTCAGCGCCCGAAGGCCCGATGTTTACGTTGGCGATTCCACAATCTGACCCGCGCGCAGACAAAAATACTTCGGCTTCCCGAAGATCGGTCGTGAAGATGGAAGACGCCAAGCCTTGCGGGACATCGTTATGCATGTGAAGCGCCTCTTCGAAATCGCGAAAGCGCATCACGTACAAAATCGGCGCAAACGTCTCGTGCCGCACGATATCGGTTTGGGCCGGCATCTCGGCAAGTGCGGGTCGGACGTAAAATGCTTCCGAGGAGCCAATACAGACGCGCTCCCCGCCTGAAACTGTTCCGCCGGCACGGCGCGCCTCGGAAAGGCTGTTCTGCATGGCCTGGTAGGCGTCCCCGTCGATCAGGGGTCCAACGAGCGTGCGATCGTTTCGTGGATCGCCAACTAACACAGACCCGAAGACTTGCTTTAAGCGCGGTATCAGCTTCTCATATGCGGTCTCCTGAACAAATAGACGTCGTAACGTTGTACACCGCTGGCCCGCGGTGCCAATTGCCGCGAATGCAATGCCGCGCAGCGCCAGATCCAAATCGGCCGACTCGCACACGATGGCTGCATTGTTACCGCCGAGCTCGAGAATAGCTCGTGCAAACCGTTGCGCCAGACGCGGTGCCACCTGGCGTCCCATCGCAGTCGATCCAGTGGCCGAAACTAACGCGACCAGCGGATGCTCGATGAGCGCCTCGCCAACTGCGCGCCCTCCAATCAAAACAGAAGATAGCCCGCCCGGAGCCTCTCCGAAGCGACGAACCGCTCGCTCGAACAGGGCCTGTGTCGCAAGCGCCGTAAGCAATGTCTTCTCGGAAGGCTTCCACACGATCGAGTTTCCGCAGACCAACGCCAGTGCGGCATTCCATGACCAGACCGCAACGGGAAAATTGAATGCCGAAATGATTCCGGTGACGCCTAGAGGATGCCAAGTCTCCATCATCCTGTGATTCGGACGTTCCGTCGCGATGGTGAGCCCGCATAATTGCCTCGAAAGCCCGGCCGCGTATGTGCAAATATCGATCATCTCCTGCACTTCGCCGAGTCCCTCGGAAACAATCTTGCCTGCTTCGATTGTCACGAGCCGGCCGAGTGCTTCTTTGTTCGCCCGGAGCTCTTCGCCTAGCAACCGCACAAGTTCGCCGCGCGCCGGCGCGGGAACACTGCGCCATTTGAGAAAAGCTGTGTGGGCCGCCCGGATCCTGCGATCGGCTTCCTCCCTGCTCGTTGCGAGCAGATGCCCGGTCATTTCCCCAGTGATCGGAGAGCGCGTGACGACGTCGCCCTGGTCGAGAGACTGGCGTGAAATGCCCAGCGTATCGAGGAGCTTACCCGTCTCCTCGGAAACGGCAGCTAAGTCGGAACGCATACCGAGAACTTTCACTCTACATCCTGTTAGCTACATGATGATGGCACTCGAGTTGCGTGTAAATCTCTTCGTATGCCAGCTACGGTCTGGAAAGGATATTTGAGTTTCGGGCTGGTTTCTTTTCCGATTCGTTTATTTGCTGCTGCCCGCCCGCAACCTGTGCGCTTCCACATGCTTCATAAGAAGGACCTTTCGCGGATTCGTGAAGTGTTTTACTGCGCGGCGGAAAACAAGCCAGTCGGGCGCGCCGATATTGTCAAAGGCTACGAACACGAAAAGGACCGTTACATTGTCATCGACCCCGAAGACCTGGAAAAAATCGCTCCTCCGACGGCCACGGTAATGGAAATTCTTCAGTTTGTTCGGATGAGCGAGATCGATCCAATCTTCTTTGAAACCTCGTACTACGTCGCACCCGAGGAGTCTGTAAGCCGTCCATACTCCCTGCTGCTGGAGGCGATGCGGGAAACTCAATACGACGCACTCGCCAAAGTGACGATGCACGGCCGCGAGCATATCGTAATCTTGCGGCCGGCCAAACATAACATCGTTCTTCACACCATGTATTTCGTTGACGAGCTGCAAAAGGCCAATGCAGCCAAGATACCTGCTCAATCCAAGACACTGCGGCCCGGCAAGAAAGAAATGGATCTGGCCCGTAAGCTGATCGAAACGCTGGCCGGTCCGTTTGAGCCGGAAAAATATCACGACCATTACAAACAGAATGTCGAAAAGCTGATCGAAAGCAAGCGCAAGGGCAAAAGGATTGCGCCGGTTAAGCAGCCCCGAAAAGCGCCTGTTATCGATTTGATGCAGGCACTCCAGCGCAGCCTGGCCGGCAGCTCGCGTCCCGCGAAAACAGCTCACAAGAGCCAGATAAAGAGCGCCGGTCGCAAACACGCGGCGCGTGTTGCCTGAGTTGGTCGCCTGAGCTCGTCCTGGACTGCAGATCCCGTAAAACTCCTAGAGAGCTACGTAGCGTGGTAACGGGTTCTACAGAATGGGGTTGGCAAATGAAGGAGGTAATAGATGAAAATGAGAACCGTTGTTTCCGCTGCCTGTTGTATCGGGCTATGCTGCATCCCGGCGTTTGGTCAGGCTACAGCCGCAAGCGAGAAGGACCAGAAATTCGTTGATTTCGCGGCGCAAACAGACATGACGGAAGCCCACATTGGTCAGTTGGCGCAAGATCAGGCTTCCTCGCAGGCGATAAAAGACTTCGCCCAGATGCTTGTCACCGATCATACCGACGACTATCGAAAGCTATCCGATGCAGCCACAAAAGCCGGAGCTACGGTGCCCAAGGGACTCGATGCGCAGCACAATAAGGTGATCGCGCCGTTCGAGAAACTGAAAGCGGCGGCTTTCGATCGCCGTTTCGAGCGTGAAATGGTCGCCGGACACCAGAAGGCCATCGCCGAGTACAAGCGCGCCTCGGCCGATCTCCAGAATCCCGACCTGAAGGCATACGCGACCGCAACTCTGCCGGCTCTCGAAAAGCACCTCGACGCGGCAAAGGGACTGGAAAAAGTGAAGCCCGGTCAATAGGAACTGCTGAACCGGCACGCATTGGTGCTGCGCTTCGGAGGACGCAGCCCCTCTGTGCCGATTCATCATCCAATGAGCAACTTAGAATCGAAAGAACCTGCGATTTCTCAGGATCGTTTTGGCCTTGATAGGTGTCTTGGCACTCGCCTCGACTGAGGTGCGCGTGCCAGATGATGTTGGCCTGGCGTGCCTTGCCCTGCTGCTGCGGCCCGGCCATCGGCTGGGCGGAAAGCTCCAGCACAGTTTCCATGCTGGCGCGTCCCATAACATCAATCAGCTCGTCCACGGCCAGGCGGCTCTGCTCGATCACCCCAGCATCGGCAAAGGCGCTTGCCCTTTGCGGACCAAAAACTCGGCCAGCTTCTGTTTGCCCACCCTGCCTCGCTTGTCAATCGTGTGATAGCTTCGTTTCACGGTGGTTCTCCTTTCAAAGGTTTGGTTACCCGATTCTATTCAGAATCAGGCGAACCGCCGCCTCAACTTTCAACTACGCTGAGAAGCCGCCACACCTGGTAGAACTCCGTACAGCGGAAACTTCGTACAGAATTTTTTAAAAAGCTTGGCTCAGAGTTTGCAACCTGTGATAAGTATGTTTTCACGACTGGTCGAATACCAGCCATTTTTATGATTTTTTGATTACAAACAAGCAGGGGTGAATATGCTCTCGAGGCTTGCAGTATTTCTCTCCGTGTCCGCTACCCTTCCGGGCAGCACTTTATTCGTAGGGTTCAATACATTGACGCCCGTTCAGCTCTACGATATGAACGGCCACTACTTGCAGGACGTGGGTGCGGCGGGGGCGACCGCTGCTTTCCCGACAGATAGCGGTTATTTCTCGATTACACCCGCGTCGAGCTTCACTTCGAGTGTTGTTCAGGCATACACCAGTTCCCAGACTCCCGCCGGCAGCTTCGCGATTGCCGATCTGCTTACTGACGGCAGTGAGGGACCAGGCGGTAGTCTGCTGTTCTCCGCCTACGACGGAACCGTCTATCGAGTGGACACGAGCGGAACAGTGCTCGACTCCTGGAGCAGCGGGTACACGCACGTGGGGGTCACCTCCGACGGCACCAATATTTACACAACGGAGGGTGATTCCAATAATCTCATCGACATTTGGTCTCCTTCCGGGACCCACATCGGGCAGATTGCTACGCCGTTCGTCGGCTTGTATGGACTTGGTTACGATGCCTCGACGGGAAACTTCTGGGCCGGATCGACCAATTTTGTTTACGAGCTGACTACAACGGGAACCCTGCTCGCCACGCTGAATCTGATGGGGAATTCACGCACTCCCAACGGAGCGGTTCACGACGGCCTCGAGGTAGGCAGCCTCGTCGTTCCGCCACCGACAGTTCCGGAGCCTGCATCCTTGTTGTTGCTGTTCGGCGGATTGATTGCCTTGGCCGGCTATAGGCTTCACTTGAGCAGACGCCTGCTGAAGCTCTGTGCCGCTGCGCTGGGATTGGCGGGAGCTTCTTTCGGTAGCGTATCAGTGACACTCACGCCTTCGATCACCGGCAGCGCACCGGTCGGCACCACAGTTGTGTGGACCGCGAGCGCGCACGACACGTCAAACGCCAATGCCACATTCAATTATCGATTCAGCGTGGGGCTATCGGGCGGGCCCCTCCAGGTACGCCGTGATTTCTACCACTTCAACACTTTTCCTTGGACACCTTCGCGCTCGGAGGGCCTCTACGATATACAGGTGACTGCGCGTTCCTCGACCGGCGGCACCGGGACAGTGATGGATACGTTCAGCATTACTTCGCGCGTCACTGGCAGCAGTCCCGCGGTTTCGCATACGAAACATCCGCTGGTCGCGCTCTATAGCCTGCCGCCCTGCCCGGCGGGCCAGGCGGCGCGCGTCCGCTTCAAGCAGCCTTCCGACACGATCTGGCAGGCGACCCCCTTCAAGCCTTGCAACGGAACAACCAGTCTGAACTTCTATGTAGCCGGGATGCGGAGAACAACCACCTACTTGCTGCAGCACGATGTTTACAACGGTCCGTTCGATTCCATGGGTCCCGTTCTGAGCTTCACTACGGGTGACGTGCCATCGGGCGCTGGGATCCCTGCGCATTCAGTGGTGAAAGCTTCGCCACCGCCGAATAACACTGCTTATCCCGTTTTGATGTCTGGCACGCCCCCCTATGCAACGGATGCAGCCGGGAAGGTGATCTGGTATCTGCCCCAACTGGAGCTCCCCATCCTGTACTTTACGCGGCCGGTGAACGGCGGCGGTGTTTTGGTAGCGCTCGCTGATCAGACGAGCGCAACCGGCGGGCTTGCATTGTCGGCATTGTTACGCGAGTACGACTTGGCCGGGAACCTGGTTCGTGAGACTAACTACGCCGCGGTCAGCCGGCAGCTCATTGCGCGCGGTGCCGACCCGATCACCTCGTTTCATCACGAGGCGCTCCGTCTGCCTGACGGGAGTACCGCAGTCATCGCCAGCGTCGAGAAAGTGGAAGACCAGGGGGCCGGACCGGTAGATGTAGTCGGGGACATGGCGGTCGTACTGGACACCAATCTGCAGGTCAAGTTTTCCTGGAGCGAGTTCGATCACCTAGATGTCCGTCGCCCAGCTCTTCTTGGAGAGACTTGCCGCCGCGGCAATTTCGCCGGCTGCGCGGTTCCGCTCAACCCGAACTACTCGGTGGCGAATGACTGGACCCACTCTAACTCGCTGTGGCTCGCGCCCGATGGAAATATGATCATTTCTGTCCGGCACCAGGACTGGGTTGTTAAATTCCGTTACGCAAATGGTAGCGGTGACGGAGCAGTCCTTTGGAAGCTAGGCAACGAAGGAGACTTCACGCTCTCCGCTCCCGCCGGCGACCCCTATCCCTGGTTTTCCCATCAGCACGATGCCGAGTATGCGTCGAACGGATTACTGACCCTCTTCGATAATGGCAACACGCGGGTAAGGACTTTCCCCGGCCACAGCCGCGGACAAGGTCTTCGCCTCGACGAAACCAGCAAGACCGCGACACTCGCGGTCAACCTCGATCTAGGCGACTATTCTGGTGCCGTCGGCACTGCGAACTTATTATCGAACGGCAATTTCTTTTTCGACCTCGGCTTCCTGAGCCCGAGCTCGAAGATGCGGGAATTCAGCCGATCGAACACGCTCGAAGCAGAGTTTGATCAAGCCGGATTCGTTTACCGCTCGTTCCGGATGAGAAGTCTGTATTCCCAGCAGTAACATTCTCCGCTGGGGATGGGAGCGGAAAGCAGTGCGGTGCGTCCAAGCTTCGAAAAGAACGAGATGCTTTCGAGTGCCCCTGGGATTCGACGCCCATCCACATACCGAGATTCGGCCTTCACAAAAAATTGGTGCGGATGAGAGGACTTGAACCTCCACGCCATTACTGGCACTAGAACCTGAAGCTAATTGAGTATTGTTGGGCGCCATTGCGGACGCCTAAGCTGTTGATTGATCGTCAAAGACCGTTCCCTCGCGGCCCGCTCTGGTCGGTAGCGTAAGGTCCAAATAAGGTCCAAGAACTTGGGAGTGGCCTTTCCGCGCTGAACGCATTGACATTGTGTGGCGAATTGAAAAACCAGGCATCGAGTCAACTCGATGCCTCGGTGACTATTACTCCGTGGTTCGTCGACAGATTCTGAGTCAACGGCTTCGGGGCGAAGGACAATGTACCCGTAATGTCCTGAAAACTCGAATCCTGCCTTGCCGGCTCTTGTTTTAACTTGACAGCATCGCTTAACGTTGCAGTTAACGGCCGTCTAAATTATTGAAGAAACGGACTGGCGAATTTCCGGACATTACGGGATGCACAGAATATTTTGGAGACAAACTTTTGTACGGATCGATTATTCGCAAACGGCAGATCATTTCTGATGACATCTCCAAAATGGACAGATCGACTATTGTTCCCCGAAAACAGCATTCTGGGCTCTGCCTCTCACGTTCCAATTGCTAACCGGGAACAACTACGGCTTGCTCGAAGGCGCGGACGACCGTGGATCTCGACAGACCGGCACACTCCACGTAATGCCGCCCAGCAAGCGGAAGACGAACGCGGTTACCGCTCGCTTGCGCCTCGGCGGGCTCTCCGATTTCTCTGAACAGGCGGACATGCGCTCCAGGCAGCGGAACATCGAGCCGAGCGTTACCAAAAGTGTGCCAATAAACAATATGCGTCTTGCCATCGCGTTCGAATACGAACGCGGAAACTGCCTTATCCCCCTTCGCGGCGTTAAGGATCTGTTCGTACACAACCAGTTCGAAGCCGCCTTTCTCGTTGATGAGGAGGATATGTTCCCGATTCAAGGTACGCAGCGCCTGCTTCTGGACGCCGTTTAGCCAGTTCGCCGCACGAGCGTCTTCCCAGCGCTTGACGACTTCGAGGTTATCGGGCGTTCGCGGATGTGCTTCGAGCGCATCTAAGTCGCCCTTCAAAGAGATCGGGCAATCCCATGCGGCCGCGCGGCTAGTAACGTATTCCAGCATATCGGGCTGAGTGCCAATGGTCTCCTTGCTTGGAGCCCAGTAGCCGACCCAACCGAAGTTGAGGCTGGTAAAGTCACGGGCCATTCGGGGCGCTTCGGCCGCAGGATGCGTGCGGGTAGCGTCCTTCATCACTTCGGGCATGAAGACGTCGAAGGCGTTGCCCCGCGTCAGCATGTGCCAACTAAAGTGCGATTTACATGCGCCTTCCGCAAACAGCGGCTGCGGTTGGAGCGCGCGGTACACGACCCATTGGCTGCGAGAGACAGTGAACCAATAGGGAGGAGGAACGTCTTCTGCACCGTCGAAATAAACCCACCGAAAACCCACCTTACTGTAAATTTGGCCCAGCCGCTTAGCCACCTCTTCTTGAATGCTAGTGTTCTGCGAAAAGCGAACGAACGTTGGCCACGTGTCAACGTCCAATAAACCGATTTTCGCACCTACGTTGTAACTCGCTGGTCGAGTGTTCAGCGCTCCCCGGTGGCACCCGATGAATCGATATGGAGGCTCACTGATGTAATTCTCGTAAGTGATTAGCTCGCCTTCGATCTTCAAGATTCTCCGCTGCTCGTCTAGTGTGCAGCGACGCGGATTCTCTTCTACGACAATGGTCTCTGCAACTCCATCGAGTGGGCGCGCCAGCGTAAACACTCGGACAACATTCAAACGCGGGTCGGGTACGGGCGTGACATAGAGGTCTTCCTTGTGCGCTTTGTTGTAGTGAAGGTGAACCCCAGGGACCATTCCAGCCCCTTTAATCTTCTCAACAACCTTCTTCAGATCATCCATCTTGTTTGGGTATTCCTCTCGCAACATATAATGGCCGGCCGTTTTAGCGAAGGCTTGATAATAAATGTTGACAGAACGAAAGCCGCCGCGCTTGGCAAACTCTAGGTGTCGATCAATATCCTTCAGACTGACCTCCTGCAACTCGTAATACGAGAGCCTATATTCCCTGCCACGTCGGCTTTGCACACCGAGGGGCAGGCCGAAGTCCTGCTCTACTTGGCCCACTCTGTCAAGTAGCTTCTCGGTCGCGGTCACTATTAGCGCTGCGCCCACTCCTTCTGTTTTGACCTCATCAACGGTCCCAGCCTTAAATACATGGTAGTGTTCGCACGATTCCGCATCGATTTTGGCGTAAGGATCCGTACCTAAAATGTTTATGGCAACCTGGTCGTCCCACATCACATTCAGCCACTCCCCGAAATTTGTTCGTCGGCGTACGGGCAGTTGCAAAAGCACGACTTCGTCAATTGGAGTCTTCAGCTTCGGACGCAGGCGGCTGCTTCCCGCATATTCTAACTTTTCCAACTCGAAGGCTATGTAGGTATCAGTGATTGACAATCTAATAACTGCCAAGTAGTCTACAAGCTCGAAACCAACAAACAGCCGTTCGCCATCAAGCTTCACAGAAGCGGCCGAAAAGGTTTTTGACTTGGCCGGGAAAGCCAACTGCAGCTCATTATCATAAGGCCTATATTGCGTCGCGGTGAACGCGGATAGCCCGGTGCCTTGTACAAGGCATTCCTGGCGTGACTTCTTGTGAATAAGACTTATGGCTTTGCCGGTCTCACTAATCACCAGCTTCATCTCGGCGTTTTCGAGAATTACACTATTTCTCGCCGGTGCCGTTTTCCCGATGCCGTCGACCATCAAGTCGTGATCTGTTGAGTTCGTTGCATCTTGGGCTGAAGAATTTCGCTTCGACCATGGAGTCGCGGCGAGAATAGCTGCTCGTGTCAAAAACTGGCGCCGGTTAGCCATCGAATTATTCTCCTTTGCTGCTAGATTGCCGATGATCCAGTTCTTCTCGAATCATATGAAGACCTAACCGTACAGAAAAACCCAAAAGCCAACGTGCTAAGAGGTCGACTCGTTGTCTTGGCGAACAAACACGTGTGTACGACACGGCGTGACTGCGACAGCTTTCGCGATTATTCCCAGAATACAAAAAGCGTTACGATTTGTCCAATATAATAACTAATGGTAATCAATGCAATCCTGATATAACGAGTTAGTGACGAGAGGCTTTTCAACAACCACCCCTTAAACTCTGCATTCAGATGGAAACCGCAACGAGTGCATGGTTTATGTCCGGCCCGGGCAACGCAGAGGATTGGTCAACAGTAGGCAAATACACATCATGGAGGATTGTGAGTCGCGTGTGTAGCAGATGCCAATCATGAGAGTCCTGCTGCGGGCTCAACGAGCGTACAAGCTATCTGCAGTCGACCGACTAGGAAGTTCATTAAGAAAAGGTGCCATTGTAGTTAGTATTAATGAACCGACTGCTGCTCGATACTTATTTTGCGACACGATCGCGTACCGCATCAGGAAAGCGTCTCAAATCTAATTTGGTATGGGACGAAACAAGTTAAGCTAAAAGTGGTTTGTTAGTATCGACAGAGTGTGTTGGGCCAGCGGTAGAGACGGTTCTCGGCTTATGTGGACGGCTTGGCGCAAGCCGCGGGCCACGCCGACCGAGCAATGCCGCTGAAGCTGTCTACGCCGTGACGGCCATGCGTCAACAGGGTCCGATCTAGGCGTGGATCGTAGATGATGTCCGTTTCCCCAAGAGCGGGGGCATTCGGTGGGAGTGGCGCGGCAGCATTGCGGTCGGGTGAGCAAGCAGGAGAACTGCCGAGTAGCGGTGAACCTCTCAGTCATTGCGAACACAGCGAGTCTGCCGATCGCTCGCGGTTTGTATCTGCCGCAGAAATGGACTGATGACGGCCGCCGGCGCCGGTTTTAGCCGATGCCGCTTATGGAACCAACATGCAACTTCTGCGAAGAGACCACTCTAGGCTGGGATTGCCCTATGTGCTGGGAATCCAATCTGCCATCAGCGTATGGAAGCCGGGTGAAGCGCCGCTGCCGAAACCACGGCGAAAGGCGACCGGGCGGCCGCCCAAACTGTTGCGCCGGGATCGGAATCATCAGCCCCTTGTTGCCCTTTTGGTTGTGCGCTTCTTTCATAACACAGTGTACTAGAGTGATTGGTCTAACTGTTGTCTTGGAAAGAGGGCCAGGCATCACGGTTTAATATAACCTGTATGGAATTGACTGTTCCGATTGTAGAATTAGTTAAACAAACTATTGCAATACTTGCCATCTAATATTGATATCAAGACTAGCGAATAACTATTGTATCTCGACTTTATCTAACTGCCTGATGGTCTCACGCCTGGAAATGAACGGCTACCGCGGCATCACTGCATGTCATTCGGTCCGATCGAACCCGGAGTGCACGTTGTCGTTCACGTGGATCGACGGTCCGTGCATACGCGTTCTTCTATTAGTGGATGGCATTTACCAGGGGGACATCTGGGTGAGTCAATGCGAGCTGGAGTCAATTCGATGTACTTTCGAGTAATCCGGAAGGAGCCATGACATGAATCAGGAGACAACATCCCACAACGTCAGTCGCAGAGAGTTCTTGGGCGGTACCGGAGGACTCCTTACCGCTATTCCGGCTTTGGCGTTGGACGAATCAGAAAAGCAGGCCAGTGTCCACAAGCAGGACTCTCCTCCGATGCCTAGACACCAACGCCGGCCCGCTTGGTGGCGGGAGGAAGGGCTTGTTATGGCCGGTGTGGATTGGGAATCTCTGCTGACCCGTCTCCGCGCGGGCAGCTATGATTCCTCGCAAGCCTTCATGAGCTACGACGAAAAGATGGCCATTTGGAGCCACGAGCACTCTGAAGAACTGGCGCAACGCTTGAAGGAGAGGGGTTTCAATTTCGTGATGATCCCTTTATATAAGGGTGGGGGCCCGAAGGCAGAGCGGGCCTCAATGGAGGCCGCCAAGCGTTTCACGCAAATCTGCCATCGGTTGGGATTGCGTGTAGGTTGCTACGCATCGAGTGGGACTATCCTCTATGAGACCATGCTGGCGGAAGATCCTGAAGCCAAGGATTGGTACACACTCGACCAGAACGGTAAACCCATGATGTGGGGAGCCCTATACTACCGATATTGGGCGAATCGTATTCATCCGGGCTTCCGCGCCTTGTTGCGCGCTATTGTGCATTTCGCGGTGGAGGAGGCCAAGGTGGACCTGGTCCACTTTGACAATTATGTTGTGGGCCCCAGTTACGAGGCCTATTCTGTGAATCGGTTTCGTGAATACCTGATGAAAAAGTACTCGGCTGAAGAGCGGATGCAGCGGTTCGGTTCTGTGGAGATGGATTACACGCAGCCCCCTCCATCTGCTCCTACGCCGGACCGCTACAACGGCGACCCGCTTTATCAGGACTTCATTGATTTTCGGTGCCAATCCATGGCTGACACCTTTCGCGAACTTGCTGATTACGGGCGCTCGTTAAATCCCGAGGTTGTGATGGAATTCAATGCGAACGGATATGACGGCGAATTGGTTTCATCCATGGGAATCGGAACCGTGGACCACACGCTCATGCTTCCTTGGAGCGGCGCCTTTTGGGATGAAGGCGACCCCAGTCGCATGGAGAAAGGTATCGTGTATTCGCACTTCCGGACGTATCTTCTCGGACGTTACTACAACAATATGGTGTTCAACTACACGGCCGAGCCGATTTCCATTGCCGAGTGCATGGCGAACAACCTCCAGTGTCTCGGCTGCCCTTGTTGGGTTACGGGCGATCAAATTAATCCGGCCACTGTGATGAGGGACCCCGAGGCGAAAGAATTTCACCCAGCGGTGCTAGCATCGATTCGGTTTTTTCATCGCGAGCAGGAGCACTTCCGGGATACGGAAGGTATTGCCGATGTCGGAGTGCTCAATACCTACGCTAATACCGCGTACGGTCCCCACGTCAGTCGTCAGCGTTGGGCTGCTTTCACCCAGGCGCTTTATCAGAGCAAAGTGCCTTTTACGATCGTGCCTGACCGGCATCCTGGAGACCTTAGCCGCTTCCGGGTCCTGGCTTTACCAGATTTGGCGCTAATTTCCGACGAACTCCTGGAAGTAATCTGGAGTTACGTTCACGCGGGCGGGACGATTGTGATGACTGGCCAGACGGCACTCTTCACGGAGAAGAACGTCCGTCGCAAGCGGCGGGGTTTGTCCGATCTCTTTACAAAGCCCCTAGCGGACACCGTTTTGCACGCGACTCCAGGCAGGGGTCGCGCGGTATACGTTCCACAGATTGTTATTCCTAGCCCATTTCACATTGGAATGTTGCCGCATAACCGCGTCGCGCTGTTGGAAGCCATCCGTTGGGCTGTCTCTGGCTCATTCCAAGTTGAAATTGCAGCCCCCGAAACGGTGGCCATGAGCTTGTACGCTCAGCCCAGCGGGCATCGCATTCTGCATTTGGTAAATTACGCCGAGCGGCATACGGTTTTCAACATTGAGGTAACTTTGCAACTTCCCGCTGACAATTCGGGAACCACCGCCAGACTGCTTTCACCTGATTTTGAAGGTGAGCGGCCGCTCAAGACGAAGCAGAGTGGTCGTTCCCTGAGTTTTACCGTGCCGCAGTTGAATGTATATTGCATGGTGGTGATCTCCTAAACTGCGATGGATTGTCGTATACATTTTCTGCTGAGGCAACGCGAATGGAAAATACTTGACCGCCGATCAATGGATTTTCAGAATCGGGAAGGCGGTCTGTACAAATGTATCCCGACTGGTTGTGATGAACTTCTGGCACTGATCGCGGACATCCATGATCGGTCTTATTTTAGACGGACGGACTATAAATGATGCCTTCGTCTCTGCTGTCACACTAATTTTGGCCAACGAAAGTTGGCGCGGTTTTTTCCGTAACCGACGACTGCGACTGTGTGATGATCCCACATAGAAGAAGGCATGCGGCGATCAAAACATAAAGCGCTCCCAGGGAAGAGATGAGAAAACGTAGCCCCAAACCCTTCATCAACAATGCCGTACCCATCGAAGCAACGCCTCCAGCAATCGTGCCGGCGAAATTCAGGATCCCATAACCAGTAGCCCGCTGATGCGCAGGCACATTGTTGCAGAGCAAGGGTAACCAGCTACTCTCGCACGCGGCGGTAACAAAACCAAAAACAATAAGTCCTGCAGCGAGCGACATGACATGTTTGCCCGTACCAATCGTTACGAGCGCAGGGACACCAGCCAAAGCACTGAGGGCAGGTACCAAATATCTGCTCCGCGAATCACGACGTGTCAGCTTGTCAGACACCGTCGCAACAATCGGTAGGGATGCCATCGTGGATAGCTGGATGTCCACCGTCGCTCGCAAGGCCGCGGCTTCGACACTGAGATTGTATTGCTCATAGATGAATAGAGGAAGGTAAGTGAAAATCACCCAGTAGACAATCGACGCGAGCGTGAAGGCCGCTGTGAGTGCCAACATCGAAGGGCTCCTCAGCAATGTGCTGATTCTGGGACCTGCTTGAACGGACGGTATCTTCTGCGGGCGAGACGGAGGAGGGTGAGGGTGAAGCGGCAGGATTTTATGAAGCAAGAACGCCCAAAACAGACCAAGCAGCCCGCAGACCGCTAGCATAACCCGCCAATGGAAGTGAGTTGCCACGAAGGCTGCTGGAAGACCTGCCAGCAAAATGCCAACAGAATATCCTAATTGATACAAAGCCGAGGCTCTTCCCCGTGAGTCTGAAGGATGATGATCCGCCAGGAGAGCTTGAGCACAGGGCATGTAAGGAACCTGCGCCACGCCAAGTAGAACCCGTACCCCAATTAGTTCCCAAGTCTGCGTAATTGTGTATGAGAGGAGCATGAGCACGCTCCATGCCGCCACTGATGCGACGAGAACTCGGCGACGTGGAAACCGATCTCCAAGCAAACCAGCGAACGGAGAAAGCAGACCGTAGGTCCAAAGAAATGACGAACCCAGTAAACCAATAGCCACGTTATCTAGAGCGAGATCCTTCTTTAACAGAGGCAGGACGGAGAACAATGATAGCCTTGCCAAATAATCGATAGCCAGTCCACCGGAGAGAAAATACACGATCAGCCATTTCCGGGGTGTGGATCGGTCAATCACAGATTTCGGAACACGAACAATTTATGCTACTTGTTCCGGCTTGTTTGTCGGAAACTGATATCCAAGACGAGTCGATATTTCTCTTGCTGTCCCGGTTACCTGTTCAGCAAGCCCATCAAGGTTCTGAAGCTGAAGGCGAGAAATAGGAATCGAGACGCTAACCGCGGCAACTGCCCGGCTGCGGGCATCAAGGATAGGGGCTCCAACACAGGTCAGTTCCTCGAACTGTTCACCGTAATCGATGGCATACCCTCTCTCTCGAATCTGTTTCAAAGCGATCAGCAGATTTTCTAACGTATCGATCGTTCTCGCCGTGTATTTCTCGAGACCCTTCTCCTCAACGATGGCTCGTACTTCCGGTTCGGATAAGTATGCAAGAACGGCCTTCCCCAGCGCAGTGCAATGTACCGGAGATCGGCTCCCCACTGGCGTGTGAAGTCTGGGGATCTTCGTGCCATCATGAGTAAGAATGTAGAACATCTCGCCTTCGGATAGTACAGCAAGCTGAACCAATTCTCCTGTACACTGGGAAAGCTTGTCCATCAAAGGAGGCGCAAGGCGCCAAAGTTGGACTTGTCCTTGGCGCTTTCCATACAGCTCAACGACTTTGAGTCCGAGCGTATAACGCTGTGTTTCATCATCTTGTTCAATGTATCCCCGTCTTACCATCAAAGTGACGAGGCGATAGACCGTCGAGGTGGGGAGATTCACCTTCGTTGCTAGCTCCGTGAGCCGGAGACCACCCTCTTCCTGATCAGCCAAAATCTCGACGATGTCGAGGACACGATTGATTACTTGTACGTTGGGAGCGGATTTCCCCTTCTGCTCCAGCCTACGCATATTGTCAGATTCCATGTGCATCGGCGTAATTGAGGTGAGGCTAGCCCTTGGCCATCCTAGCCGGCCGTGCGGACAGGACACCGCAGCGATCCAGCATGTCCCTGGCTCTCTCCATAAAGATGTGACGGACATCGCGGGTTGGCGGGCGGCAGCGACCCGAATCCAGACCGACAATCTCCATACAGAGCTTGTCTAAGTAACCGTCGCCGCCGGTGTATTTCTCCATCTCCGCCCATAGCACATAGAATGGCATGGCAACCCGCACAATCTGATGCTGAGCTTCTTCGTAACGGCGCCGCTCAAGCATCTCCCATAGTCTGACCCCCCATTCCGGCCAGTAATTGCACACATGCACCTCAATAGCACGGGCACCTATCATGTGGCTCGTTACGAAGCGCAGCTGGTTGTCAATCACGGACACTTTCGAGGCAAAACGTTGAACACCTTGCTCGAATTCCATAAAACCTGTGTCTCGTACAGACCACTTTAATCCCACGACGTTCTTCAGCTCGCACACCCGCTCCATGGTGGGAAACGATACATCTATGCTGGTCCAGAATGTGTTATAGACAATTATTCCAACGTCGGCTGCTTCTGAGGCCGTAACAGCGTACTCGAAGAAATCCTCCTGGGTGTGCGCGAAATAGAAAGGAGGAGAAATTTGGATGTACTCAGCTCCGATGCTCTCAGCGCCACGGGCGAGCTGGACTAGTTCTCGAGTACTGGTTGTTTGGGCACCTAGTGCCACCGGCACTCTTCCTGCAGCCTCCTCAATAACCCTTTTTCCCACAGCCAGTCGTTCTTCGATGGTCATCGTCGAAAAGTCGCCAGCCGCGCCTCCAGCCAGCAACACTCCTGTTCCGGTACGGATGCCCTGATTTAGCAGGAATCGCACATTCCTGCCGGTCGCATCCAAGTCTAGATCCAGCGTCTCGTCACGAAATATTGTGGGGACCGTGACATAGCACCCGGTCAGTTTCTCACGTCGTTCGTCTCTCCGCATTCGGGTCTCCAAAACAGAACCTCGATCCTCGTACAGTTGAGCTAGTGGCAATGCCTTTCATGTTATGGAACATCATGACTCCTGTCAAGCCTTCGTCCGAAACAATAGGCTAGGAGAGCTACGCAATTTGTTGAAATATCAATGAGTTTGCATAAACCGCCAGGTTTTTCAGCTGATTCCATTCCGATACCTGGAAGAGCGCGACTCCTGGCAGCACATGTTCCGTATGGGAGGAGGACACTCGACTGATGGGCGTTCTACTTAATGCCTTCAGCCTTATTGTCATTAGTTGAGCGAGCCGACCTCGAAAGGTAACTCCTCGTCTCGTGGCGTAGTGATGTTCGAGCGCTTCATCGGCCGGGCCGTCGACCTAATTGGGGAGGCCGAGAAAGGCCGCCTGTCTTCGACACCTCCAGTCCACGACCTGCTTTCCGACATTACGGTGCAGGAGTTCGAAAGCGCGTTGCCAGAAGTCTATGTGATTGCAACTCAACGCAGCGGAATTTGGTTATTGACGCCGGTCACAGAGACTTTCTTACCCAGTTCGCCGTTGGGTAGAAGCGACGAGTGCTCGCCCTCGATCCCTTCGACGACCAGGGCGCTGAGCTTTCAAGAAACTGCAACAACTCGAAGCAATACGACACCAGTCGTTTCGTGACATGGGAATGTATGCCATGGCACATACCCTCGCGTTGCTTGTCAAAACGGTTGTTCTTGATTTCGGCAATCAAAACTGATTTATTCCGATAAGTGCATATGGATACAACGGCATATATACCGTGGCCAGGGTTTGATGAAGTTGTTCCGATAAAGTCACTCAAAGTACTCAGAGCACCTATCAAAAAAGCTATTGACAATTAGATTTTCGTATTGTAAAAGTTATTTCCATATGCTGCTACTGCCTGACGAGAGGAGCGTAGCGTTCAGATGAGAACCTGTTTATCTTCCGCGGTTAGTCTAGAGAGAAACCGAGTGGCTCGAGCGTGGTTGTTCCTGGCCGCACTCGCCAGCTGGATCGTCCAATTAAACCCCTTAATTGCCCAAACTACCAGCGGAGCACTTGTTGGGGTAGTTACCGACCCCAGCGGGGCTGTGGTCGTTAATGCTATAGTTCAGGCTCGAAACGTCGGTACTAACGTGGTCAACGAGGCTGCCTCTAACGAGTCGGGGCTCTATGAGTTCCCTCTGCTATTACCTGGCACCTACGTCCTAACTGTCGAAAGTTCAGGGTTTCAACGCGACACGACGGGCGAGATTAAACTCCATGCTGGCGACAAGCCAAGAATAGACTTCCAGCTGAAGATCGGGAAGCCCACGCAGACGATTAACGTAGTTGCCTCGGCTCCTTTAGTGAATGCGACTACCACGGAGATCGGAGTTGTAGTTGACTCTCAAAAAGTGACGGATTTGCCACTGAACGGTCGCACGTTCACGCAGCTTGTGTCCCTTCAAGCCGGCTATGACCTTGCCGGAGGCATTTCCGACCGGGGGGGCGTATCGTTACACGGCCTGCCTTCGTCCGGCAACAATTGGTTATTGGATGGTGTAGACATGTCTTTCGGCGAAAACAACGGAGCGGGTATTGCAGGTTCCGGAGTTGGCCCGCTAGCGGTAATCAACACTGTTAGCGTCGATGCATTGGAAGAATTCAAGACGAGCAGCGGAGCATTTTCCGCGGAGTATGGACGAGCTATTGGTGGAGTCATCAACCTAACCACTAAATCTGGCACAAACACTTTCCATGGAACGTTGTTCGAATTTTTCCGCAATGACAAACTCGATGCCAATAATTTCTTTTCTAACCGCTCCGGGTTGCCACGACCGCCACTGCGTCACAACCAGTTCGGTGGAAACTTCAGTGGACCCATTCTGCGAAACAAGCTGTTTTTCTTTTTTAACTATGAAGGAGCCAGGATCCGGGAAGCGCAGGAGGTAACCGGGAATGTGGCGACGCCCTTATTGCTGAGCGAGATCAAAAACCCAGCTTTAGTACAGCATTTGGAAACCTCCCTTCCTAGCACGTACACACCAACATCCGATCCCTTAATTGGATTTCACCGTCGGAATGATGTCATCATGTCAGATCAAGATACCACCCTCTCGCGCGTTGATGCTTTTCTCGGCAAACATCGCCTTGGATTCCGACTAGTGTGGAACGCTGGAGCGATTAGTCGGCCATTGTTGCGGGAAGATGTTCGTCAGATATTTCCACTACCTACAAAAAACTTTGCGATTTCGGACCAATGGAACATTTCACCAAGAATAATAAATGAGTTCAGACTTGGCTACAACAGCTCTCCTAACGCACGTGCAATCGTATCAAATGATTCTAAAAACAATCAACAAGTCCTGGGCCAGACGATTCAAGCTGTGGATTCAACGGGAGTATTGGGAACACCACTAAGCTTTACCGGCAATTTCGATTTGCTGAACGCAACATCTCGCAGCTACTCATTTACAGACAATTTTGTATGGATGCGAGGCACCCATACACTTAAGGCCGGCTTTGAATTTCGAAATCTTGACAGCATTCGCGACCAAGTACATGCCGTCAGATATTACTATAACAGTTTGCAAGACTTGATCGTAGACAATAGTTATGCATATATGATTTCAATCGGAAATCCAGGCCATGGATACAATTTTTGGACCGATTCCGGGTATGTCCAAGACGATTGGAAGATAAATAAGCGCATACAGCTCAATCTCGGGATGCGCTATGAGTACTATACACCCTGGAAAGGAGGCTACGGCTTAGCCACGAGAGACCCGTTTGGCGCCCGCACAAAACCGGGGGAACCCATCTGGAGTGCCGATAAGAACAATTTTGCGCCAAGAGTTGGGCTTGTCGTTGACCTAACTGGCAAGGGACAGACTGTCTTGCGCTCTGGCTTCGCGATATCCTACCAACCATCCCAGCCGTATTTCTACTGGGATTTGCCATTCGTCGCTCCCAATCTACCAGCCTTCCCCGTGGTTAATGCTGTAGATTTTCCAGCCAGCTTTAGACCCATTGTGTACCCGGCTCTGACGTATTCTTTTGTTCAACAGGTGATTGCCGATCCGTCTAAGATACCCGCAGGTTTGGCGTTCGGCTACAATGTTCCGGATCACGACCGAAGAGACGAGTACTCAACGCTATGGAACTTGAGTATTCAGCATGCCTTGACACAAAGTCTGGTCATACAGGCATCGTATGTCGGGAATCGAGGATTGAAGCTCTTTGCTGGTCGCTTGGTGAACCCCCTCGACCCCAACACGCAGACGCGACCGCACGCTGACATCGGTCCAGTCTGGTTGTTGGAAAATGCTGGCCGAAGTTGGAACCATGCGCTGGAGGTCTCAGTCAACAAACGGCTGAGTAAAAGGCTGACCTTCGACGCCTTTTACACTTGGTCCAAAACGATGCAATACTACAATGCCGACGGAACAGGTTACCTTGATAACATCACGCAGGATTTCAGCAATATTGCTGGCTCGGTGGGTCCCAGCGTCGATGATATTACCCATCGCCTCAAGTTTGTCTATTCGTATGAAATTCCCACTCCGTCGTTTGTGGGCCACTCACTTCTCGGAAGGTCAGTGTTGAGCGGTTGGACCGTCCAAGGAATTATCGGGGCCAGAAGCGGATTGCCAGCTAACGTTGTGCTTGGCCAGGATGCTGTTGGAAACGGCAGAGCTGACGGCCAGCGGCCAGATGCAGTGTCGGGAGTATCTCCGTACGCTAAGAGCTCAGACCCGTTGCTTTGGCTTAACCCGGCTGCCTTTGACGCAACTACGCCCATCCAGCAGAGACGTTTTGGAGATCTCGGCTATAATACCGTTCGGGGGCCGACTGCGTTCATGTGGGACGCATCAATCCATAAGATCTTTCAGTTACGGGAATCCCAACAACTTCTCTTCCGTTTTGAAATGTTCAATTGGTTGAACCATACAGTCCTGGGAGATTGTAACTATGCGTCTTGTGGGTTCCCAAATACGACTTTGAACGACCCCAACTTTGGATATCTCCTTAGTGCGGCCGATCCTCGAAATATCCAACTTGCATTGAAGTACACCTTCTAACGCTTGGGGGGACACCGAGAATGAGATGTTCTATGACGGGACTCTTCATCTGCTGGGGTGTCGCTTTGTGTGTAGCCGTGCGCGGGTCAGCTCAAGGCAACGACCAGGAACAAGGTCACGCCGTTCTGGAACAGCAATCGATTTTTCGTTCAGGGGAATCTGGTTATAACTGCTTTCGGATTCCTGCTCTTATGGTTTCAGCTCGAGTGGTGATTTTGGCATTTGCCGAGGCTAGAAAAACTAACTGCGAAGATGACGATAATATAGACCTCGTTGTCAAACGAAGTCTCGACAATGGAAAAACTTGGGGCCCTCTGCGAGTTCTGGAAGATGATGGCGATAAAGCAGTAAATCAGCCAACTCCCGTCCTGGACCGACAAACTGGCATCCTCTGGCTGATCTTTTGCAAAAACAATCAGCGCGTGTTCGTCACGTCCAGTCGGGACGATGGAATTAGTTGGTCCCCTCCTGTGGATCTCACCAATCAGGTAACGGACCCCACATGGAAATACGTAGGTGCGGGGCCGGGTCACGCAATCCAATTAAGAAACGGTCGCCTACTGATCCCGGCTTGGGGAGACACTAGCCCTGGCGACGCAAGCTGGCCACGTCCGAACTGGGGCAAGATCTCATTCTCATTCACTTTCTTCAGTGATGACCACGGTGTCACGTGGAAGCGAGGGAGACCAATGTATGAGAATCTATCGGATGAATGCATGGCCGTTGAGGCGGCAGATGGTCGCGTTTACATGACGTTACGTCCCCTCAGACATGTAAGGAACAGACGTGCTTACGCCTGGAGTGATGATGGGGGGTATTCGTGGTCACAGGTTCAGTACGACGATGCGTTGCAGGATCCCCATTGTCAGGGAAGTGTCGCTGCATTCACAAGTTTTGGCGAGCGTGGCAAATATAGATTCGTTCTTGCCAACCCCGCCAATGAAAAGGATCGAGTTCGCATGACCGTTCGGGTGACCGAGGACGATGGCAGAACATGGCCTGTTTCCAAGGTCTTGTACAAAGGACAGTCAGCCTACTCAGACCTTGCCGTTGCTCCTGACAATACAATTCTGTGCCTATATGAAGCTGATAACTACACTCAGCTCCGCCTCGCTCGCTTTGCCTTGGGCTGGCTCACTGACCCTTCTGCCTCAGCTGGAAATGATCCGCGGTTGAGATGACGGAGTTTGTGATTATCAGTGAATGGATCAATCCCAGTTGAGGATTTGGTCATTGAACCACTGGCCGTGCAGAGTTGCCGCAGTCTTGTCAGCCGGCGCAATGCCCTTTACCCTGGTCAGACTCCTTCCGGAGGAAGTCGAAGCAAATACGATCTGACCTTCCATATTTCAATCAGACCGAATCGTTCAGTACTGAATGCCACATTGTTGGCAATGCTATTGGAGCCGGTATGACCCGCGCAATTACCAACTCCTGGGAGTAGAGATATGAACCTGAGCATGAACCAGTTTTTAGAAACAGGCCGCGCAGTCGCAAGTGGCTTTCGCCACTCTCGATAAATGATCTTCACTATTAAATACCCGAGGTTATCATCGACATGAGCATAGTGAGTATAGTGCAGCTATTTATTAGGTTACGTGTAATTAAATCAGACCAGATATGTCCGTCGGCGATAATGCGAATAGCATTCATTATGCCTGGTATGCTTTATGGCTCACTTTCATTTAATACGGTTCAAGCCGCGCAGCTGTGGGCAGGCGTTGGTAAAGCAGACATTACCAACACCAGTGCCGGTCCTGTAAATGACCCCTTATATGTCAAGGCACTCGTGCTGAAAAACGAAGACACAGCGACCGCTATCATAACTGTCGACGCAGTCGCAATCGCTGAGATCGGCTCGATTCCCAACGACTATCTAGCCACAGTTCGGTCGCGGTTACAAAAGGAACTCAACATAAGCCCCGCGAATGTCATTATTAGTGCCAGTCATTGTCACGGAATCGTGCGCTCCGATGTCGCTGAGCGGACCTTTCAGGCAGTACGGGACGCCCTCCGAAACGTGGTTCCCGTGAATGTCGGGGCCGGCGTCGGTCATGAAGACCGAATTATGGAGAACCGCCGACTCAAGCTGAAGAGCGGCAACGAAGCGGACATCCGGCGGGCATACTCGCTCCCGCCGGACGAAAACATTGCTGCCGTTGGCCCCGTTGACCCGGAAGTTGGCATTCTTCGCCTGGACCGAAAAGATGGACGGACCTTGGCCGTCGTTTATAACTTTGCGTGCCATCCGATTCAGGGCGTTCCAAACTTTGGGAATACCGCGGACTTTCCTGGGTTCGCTTCCAAAGTAATCGAAGACAATTTGAGTGATGGCACAATGGCTCTGTTTTTGCAGGGAGCGGGCGGAGACATCAACCCTATTTTCTACAAGGATGTAGCCCACCCGCGGAGTGCAGAGCCATTGGGAGACATGCTCGGCCTCAGTACCTTGCGGGCGGTGAAAACCATACGGACGAGCGAGGACGCCCGGCTAAAGGTGATCAATAGGAGCATTGAACTGCCGAGGGCGGATACTGCACAACGCATTGTTTCTCTAGAAGCGGAGCAGGTCAAGCTGGTTCAATCCTTGAAAGGAACGAGCCTCAACCTGAAAACGTTTATTCCATTAGTCGTTAAATACAGGATGGCCAATGAGTTTCCGTCCTATTACTCGTATTTATATTTACATGAAACTATACTTGGAAGAGACGAGTTAAGTAAACTGGATGCCGACAATCAGAAAGACATAAAAGAATATATAAACAATATTTATACGATGGAACAACTGACACGACTTCAAACTAACCTCGCTCTGTTGCAAAAACACCAAGCGGCTAATTTAGCGGCTGGAAAGTCAACGATTGATGTCGAGGTCGTTGGCCTGAGAGTTGGGAATTTTGTGCTTGTAACTTTCCCGGGGGAATTGACCGTACGAACGGGACTTGACATCAAAAAGATGTCTCCTCATAAACTGACGTTTGTTGCGAACGATACCAATGGTTACATTTACTATGCTCCAACCGCGGAACAGCTGAAAAATGTCGGAGGAGCTCAGGAAGATAGTGATTGCCTCTTAGGGCCGAAATGGCAGATGTTGTTCGAGGATGCCGTCGCTAAGATACTGATGAACTTGTAGACCTGTACAATCGTGTCATTTGAGTTTTCAAACACGGTTTTGCTAAAGCGAACAGCGACCCAATCTGCCCTGCGCAACCCGCTGGCCGTGGCGGAGTTCGGTACTGCATTGTTTTGGGTCGAGGTATTAATCGTGTTTGCATCATTCGTGACCTTTGATAACTGTTATAACGCGAGGTGTTGTAGGTTTGGCGTGTCGAAATCTGGGTGAGTCTGAAGTGGTGCGGCTTGGAAATACCGGATAAAAGGAGCGCATGCTGTCATATTCCCTGACCCGTCGGCAATTTTTGGAAACCTCGGGCGTCTGCTCCGTAGTATCTCGCGAACGCTCGGAAGGTATGTATCAACAATCGATATCCCCAGGCGACCTAGTGCTTAATGACGACGGTCACGTGTTCTTGTTCTTGAACGACGATCTGCACAAGTCGGATCTGCGACGCTACCTTCAGAGTTACTGCCGGCTGGGGGTGGCTACGATTGCGTATTGCGTCGGCGACATGTCCTGGCCAACACTGTATCCCACCCGAGTCGGTACGCACTATAGCGCATTGCGCGGTGGCGATGATCTCAGAAGGTGGCGACTGTATAAATATGTCGACAATTTCGCTTCCGAGCCCGGCGGCTACTTCGGAGCGACGTTTAGCATTCTTCGTGAACTGGGCAAAAAGGTGCTGGCCAGTTTCCGGATGAACGACGTCCATCTCGCCTCGATCCAGAACCCATACGTAAGCGAGTTTTGGAAGCAAAATTTGAGGCTGACGCTCGGCTCACCTTATGGACATTACGGCAGCTGTCTGAATTACAGTTACGACGTGGTTCGAGCGCACTTCTTCGACCGAGTCACAGAATTTGTAGACCTTTATCCAGAAATAGATGGCGTCGAGCTCGATGCGATGCGCTCGCCGTTCTTCTTTCCGCCCGGCAAGGGCCTTCAGTATGCTCCGTTGTTTACGGAGTTGGTTCGCCGGATCAAGGCGGCACTTGCCGCACGAGCCAGGCGTCTGAAGCGGCAGGATTATCTGCTTTCGATCAATGTGCCACTTACCCCCGAGCTTGCCTTGGAGTGTGGTCTTGACGGCGGCGCATGGGATGCCGAGAGGCTCTTCGATTACGTGAGCGTGGGCGCTTACCAGGCGGACATGGACGTACCAATCGAGCGATGGAAAAAACTATTCGTTCGTGGCACGCCTGTGTTTGCTTACGTCAATTGCTCAGCGCAGACTGGACAGTACCTTGGTCTCAACGAATACCGCGCGGCGGCCGCTAACGCACACGCCTCTGGCGCCGACGGCATGTATCTGTTCAACTATCCATGCCTGTTCGAGCTTGCATTGCAGATACCGATAGCGGTCGAAGAAGTGAGGATGACTCTACCAGACATGCGTGCCTACGGACAGCCGGACTTCAGTAAAGTCGGCCAAGCCCTCGATGAAATCGGCCGTTCGGAATCCTTGCGTGGCAAAGACAAACATTTTCTTTTCTACTTCAACGATGACGCCCAGTATCGCCATAGCGCTCCCAGGCTAGCCGGTCTGGATCGGGCGGGCGGCCCGCAATCAATAAAAGCCACGTTCCGGTGTTTCGAAGACTATAGCGACACGCGGTCGATTACGCTTCGGTTCAAGATCGAGAATGTGGCCCGGACAGAGCTGTTCCAAGTGAAGCTTAACGGCCATCCGGTTGAGCCCCGCAGACAACAGATATCTTTCGCGGCCAATGGACGCGACACACGGATCCATACTGTCAGTCTCGGCCCATATCTGGAGTACAAAGTCTCTCTGCATCCGAACGGTCTTCGCAAGGGTGAGAATATTCTAGAAATCACGCCGATTCGGCTAGTCCGTGATCTTCCAGCGAAGATCAATCTGGTGGAGATCGAACTTAACGTGGATTATGAGATTTCCTCACGGATCGCCAAGTGAGTAACGATTAGGGTTCCGTCAAATGGTGAGGCTGACCGCGGGCACTGCGACGATTTAGTAGTCTCGCTATTAAGTAAACTTCCTCAAACTAGAGGTCTTGAAACTTGACTCATTTACAACTAGCTCTTCTGACCTGCACTCGATAAACTCGACCACATAGAATTGAGGATCTCAGCTTCGGCGTAGAAGAAGAACGACGAAGGAGGTCCGGAGATGAAGAAAGGCCGATTCAGCGAAGAGCAAATCATCGGCATATTGAAGCAGCACGAA
>DATBFG010000014.1:0-49745 GCA_036558645.1 Terriglobales bacterium | reverse complement strand
ATCGCCGTCGATTACGACATCACAGTTCCAGCCGACACAACATTACGCACACGCAGCAATTCAGGCGATCAGAGCGTGGACGGCTTAAAAACGGCGCTCGACCTGCAGAGCGGATCGGGCGACATGCGTCTGTCGAACCTTACTGGGGGCATGCGGATCCACACCGGCTCTGGCAATGTCGACGCGCATGACGTTTCCGGCGCAATCAATGCTGAAGCCGGGAGCGGTGACATCCGCATGGAGACAAAGAACGCGAATGATGCGCGAGTCCATACTGGCTCCGGAAATATAGAAGTACGAGGAGTCAACGGCACACTTTGGATTGAAGCAGGAAGTGGCGATGTCAGCGTGGAAGGTACGCAGACCGGAACTTGGGAGTTGCGAACCGGGTCCGGAGATGTCGACTTACGAATGCCTAGCCAGGCGGGATACGATCTCGATGCGTCAACTGGGTCGGGCAGAGTAGTCGTCGATCATCCAGTCACCATGACTGTACAGGGCGACTTGGACCGCTCCCATCGCAGGATTAACGGGCAGGTCGGTTCCGGTGGGCCGAAGCTGATCGTTCACACCGGCTCTGGCGACGTCAACATTCGTTAGCCATAGAGGAATCAAGCATGAAAAAAACAAGACTGGGCTTAGTGTTTGGCGGTGTAGTCGTCACGATCGCACTTGTCGCGATGTCTGCCATGCCGGCATTCGCCAATGCCGAAGGCTCCTTTCAGCGAACCTTGCAAGTGAGCGGCCCGGTAAACCTCGATATCTCGACCGGCTCGGGTAGCATTCAAGTGCGAACCGGGACTGGCAATCAGGTCCAGGTCACAGGACATATCAAAGTTACCGATTGGTTTGGCACGTCGGCGGATGCGAAAGTAAAGGCCATCGAAGCCAACCCTCCTGTGCAGCAAAGCGGCAATGACATCCGCATTGGCCGTATAGAAGATCCCGAACTGCGGCGCAATGTATCGATCAGTTACGACATCGTGGTGCCGCCTAATACGCAACTAACATCCCACACAGGCTCAGGAAGCCAGACCATTGACGGAATTCAGGGCGTACTGGAAGTGGGCGCGGGATCGGGCAGCCTAAAGATTTCCAATATCGGAAAAACCGTCCGCGCAGATACTGGCTCAGGCAGCATTGAAATCGATCACGTAAAGGGCAACGTTCGCGCCAAGACCGGGAGCGGATCGATCAACGCCCGTGATGTCGCTGGTGGGTTCGAAGGCGACACAGGTAGCGGCCACATTACGCTGGAGCAAACTGCGCCGGGCGCGGTGCGCGCCGATACGGGGTCGGGTGGTCTTGATCTGCGTGGCGTCAAAGGTTCACTGGACGCGAAAGCCGGAAGCGGCAACATTCACGCGGAAGGAGCGCCGAGCGGATCGTGGACTGTCCACACTGGTTCGGGAGGCGTGGAACTACGTCTGCCTTCTGACGCGTCCTTCGACATTAACGCGCACACCAGTTCTGGTTCTATATCGCTGAACCATCCCGTCACCGTGCAAGGCACGATTGGACGCAAGGAAGTGCACGGAAAGGTTCGCGGCGGTGGTGTACCAGTAGAGGTCGAAACTGGATCTGGCAGTATCGCAATTCTCTAGTCGCGAATCTCTACCGAGTCAATTCAAAACGATTGCTGGATGGCTTGAGGGATCTCCTCTGGTCGCTCCCCGCCTTACTCTTTAGTAGAATTTGCACCCGCTGCTTCACATCTCATGGAAATTCGCACTTCCCGAAGCAGTTCTAGCTCCGAATCGATTGTTACCACGGTACCTTGACTGGGGATCATGCAGGCGTTACTTTCGAAATCTCCGGGGAAAATCCTGTCCCGTAAGCAGAGAGGAAGAATTTGAGGCACCGTCCGCTCATCACGCTGACCACCGACTTTGGCTTTAATGATCACTTTGTCGGCACGATCAAAGGAGTGATCCTCGGAATCGTTCCTGACGCTGAAATCGTTGATATCTGCCACTCGATTCAACCTTTCGACGTACTCGATGGTGCGCTGACGATTGCCCAAGCCTACAACTACTTCCCTACCGGCACAGTTCATCTCGTTGTGGTGGATCCCGGAGTCGGAACTGCCCGAAGGCCGATCATCGCCAGCAGCGATCGCCATCATTTCGTAGGACCGGACAATGGAGTGTTGTCCCTGATCTACAGCCGCGAAGAGCGCTTGCATGTGCGGCATGTCACTTCGGAACATTATTTCCTGCAACCCGTGAGCAATACCTTTCACGGCAGAGACATCTTTGCCCCAGTCGCAGCCTACCTCGGGAAGGGCGTAGAGACGGAAAAGTTCGGAGACGAGATCACAGACTTTGTGCGCTTCAATGCGCCGACTCCGAAAGCGATTAATGAGCACTCTTTGCGGGGCGTCGTGCTCAAGGTCGACCGATTTGGAAACCTGGTCACGAATGTCACAGAAAAAGATGCGCCCATGCTATTCGTTGAGAATCCTGCTCCATTCAAGATCACTATCGGCAATTACGAAGTGACGGAGGTCAAGACGAACTACGCTCAGGGTGCACCCAAGCAGGTGTTCGGCATTCTGGGAAGCATGGGATATCTTGAGATCGCGGCTAATCGGAGCTCTGCCGCGCAGATCGTTGGCGCTGGCAAAGGCAGCGATGTGAACATCGTCCTGGAAGGTGCGGCCGCAGCCGGGACCGGCAACTGAGTATTTCGTCAGGACTCCACGTAAAACTAGCTAGTAGGCTTCGGCCCGGGATGGGCGTAGTTCTCCATCTCGGCTGTCCACTTCAGAAAGCGCCACAAATTATTCCGTTCGCGCCACGCGAACTCCCAGAACTCCAGAAAGCCGATCTGCTGCATTTTGACACCGCAATACGTCTCGATCCGCCAGAGCAGGTAAGGGCTACGCCATGGGGCCAGACGGTGGCCACGAGTGGCATTCCAGAGAAATCGAACCATGAATCGCATTTAAATGAAGTATAGCCGACGAGGCGAGATCTTTGGCCGATGCTAGAATCAAGTTGTGACCCATGTAACTGTCATGTTGAAGACGTTCTCTGGCGATGCCTCAGTTCTTCCGCATTGGCAAGCCTTCCGCTCGCCGCATCACGACAGGTATTCATAGAATGCCTGAGCAGAACTCCCGGCAAAAAGCCGAAGACCACTACTATGCCGCTCTTGACCTGGTAATGGACCGCGATCACGAAGGGGCATTAGCGCGGTATCAACAGGCTATCGATGCAGATCCAACTTTCACGGAGGCAATGCATGGGATGGCGCGGGCGCTACAAGATCTAAATCGCCTGGACGAAGCCATCAGCGTGGCGCAGCGCATTGCAGAAATCGATCCGGACGACATCCTCGCACATACCAGCCTGTCGATCTTTTATCAGAAGAAGGGCATGATCGCAGAGGCCGAAGCCGAGGGAAACAAGGCGAGAATACTCGGATGGAAGCAGCAATTGAAGAAGAAATAGAATCGTCAGCTACTAGTCGTCAGCAGTTCTCTTTTCTGGCTGGTCTCACTATGGGGATCCGGATTTGTGGCGGATATGATCGTTTTGGAAGTACGGTATCGCTTCAGTTTTGCTGAAAAACTGAGATCGATGGCTGAAGGCTGCAGCTCGGGAGTAGCGCTGACAGCTGACGACTAGAGGTTGTATTTCTTCATCAAATGCCGGAATGAGCGATAGGAAATCCTAAGCACGTCGGCCGCTTTGGTCTGCACACCTCCGGACTGGGCCAGTGCGGCGAGCAGTAGCGACTTCTCGATGTCAGCCACGTAATGCTCCATGTCGACGCCGTCTGGCAGCACCGATCCTGGAGAGATCGATCCACCGACACCCGCAGCCGCGGCACGCGCTTTCGGACGCTCAGCCGGGAGGGCAACATTCAGCTCGTCTCCTACTTCGAGGGCTACGGATCGTTCAATGGTGTTCTCCAGTTGGCGCACATTCCCCGGCCAATCATAGCCGCAAAGCAGATCAAGAGAACGGGGACTTACCCGGGCAATGTTTCGGCCGGCCGCCGGAGCATATTTCTTTAGAAAATGATTTACGAGGAGCGGAATGTCTTCCCTTCGGTCACGTAACGGCGGAACAATTACTGGTATTACGCTCAAGCGATAGTAAAGATCTTCGCGAAACTGATCGTCCGCAACTGCTTTATCCAGATCGCGGTTCGTCGCGGCAATGACGCGCACATCGATGGGAATCTCGTTCGTGCCTCCCACTGGACGCACACAGCGCTCCTGCAGCACACGCAGCAGTTTGACCTGCATGGTGAGGGTCATTTCGCTGATCTCGTCGAGAAACACGGTGCCCATATTGGCGACTTCGAAAAGACCACGCTTGTTCTGATTCGCGCCGGTGAATGCACCCTTCACGTATCCAAAGAGTTCGCTTTCGAGCAGAGTCTCCGGGAAGGCGCCACAGTTGACGGAGACAAAGGGTTCGGTGGCGCGGGGAGAACAGACATGCACGGCGCGGGCTACCAACTCCTTGCCGGTGCCGCTCTCGCCGTAGATCAGGATCGTACTCTGCGTGGAAGCGACGGTTCGAATGGTCTGCTTGAGTTTTTCCATCGCCGGGCTGGCACCGATGATGTTATCCAGTGAATTTCTGGTGGCGGCATCGCGCTTGAAAGCGAAGTTCTGCCGGCTCAAGTTCATCTTTTCGAGAGCTCGGTTGATCGCCAGCTTGATTTCGTCCACCAGGCCTGGGGACTTGCGGATGTAGTCGGTTGCCCCACCCGCCTTCACAGCCTGAACGGCGGCTTCGTAATCGTCGACAGCCGTAATGAGAATCACTGCCGAATCGGGAGAAGCCTGGTGCGCATAGCGCAACACTTCGATGCCGTCGGTTTGAGGCATCTTGATGTCCGTGATTACGACATCGAAAATCGCTGCTTCCAGTTTTTTCTTGGCGGCTTCGCCCGAGTTTACTGTTTCCACCTTATGGTGTTCTCGACGGAGTGCGATATCCAGCATTTCGCAGATCGAACGCTCGTCATCGCAGACCAGGATATTAGCCATGGGTAGCGCCTCCCGCGACCGCGGATGCCGCTTGATCAGAGGCCGCCAGCGCCGAACGCAGGTCGCGTCCCGCAGCGGGAGCAACGGCTTCTGCACCGCATCGCCGCAACCGTAATACGAAGACGCTGCCCTCACCGGGTTTGGACCTTGCCCATACCGTGCCTTCGTGTGCCTGCACGATCTGATAAACAATGGCAAGACCTAATCCGGTGCCGCCTTCGAAGTTGGATTGAAACGGCTCAAAAATCTTTTCGCTAACTTGAGGCGTCATACCTGGGCCGGTGTCTCCGAACTCGACCTGCCATTCGTCTCCGAGGGCCTGCAACGTCACTGTCAGTTTTCCGCCCTTGCGCATGGCGCGGACGGCATTTTCGCAGAAGTTCCAGAAGACCTGCTTAAGCCTGTCCCCATCGGCCAGCACATGGGCCACGGAATTCCGGTAGTCCTTGACAATTTGAATTCCGGAATCCTCCGCCCGCAGCCGATGTTCAAGCAGGGTCAAAGTATCGTTGAGGAGTGGAACGAGGTCGACCTTGTTGAACTGATATTGCCTGCCGCGTGAGTAGGCAAGAAAGTCTGTGATGATGCTGTTCAACCGGTCTGACTCCCGCGTCACAATCTCCAACAGGTGTCGATGCTCATCGCCAAGATTTGGCACCTCCGACAGCATGCTCACGGAGCCCGCGATTGAGGTGAGGGGGTTACGGATTTCGTGGGCGATCGCGGCTGCGAGCCTTCCCACTGCAGCGAGCCGATCCTGCATGCGAACCTCGCGCTCCAGGCGGCGCAACTCGGTCAGATCATCGAGCGTGTAAACATATCCGACCATTCCCCCTTCGCTGAGGGTCAACGGCGTCACGACTACGCGAAATGTCTTGCGATACATGTTGGGAGCAGTGAAGCGCACTTCGCCGTGGGCGCTTTCGTCCCCTACCTGCGGTAGTGGGTCCAGAAATAGTTTGTTGATCGATTGACCTTTCAGCTCGCCTTCGGAACGCTCCAAAAGCCGCTGCGCGGCCAGGTTCGCCAGCGTGATGTGGCCATCGAGGCCGGTGGTCATCAGCCCGCTATTAATTGCCTGAACGATGTTTTCGTGCAGTACCTGCAGGTCCTCGAGTACTTCACTGGTGTATTTCAGCTTGACGTCCACTTGGCGCAGCTTGGAAGCAAGCAGCCCGGTCAAGTAGGCGACCGCAAGATACGCGAAGAGGTTAATCAGAATAATGGCCTGGAGCGCGCCGAGACCGGGATGGGTTCCGGAATACGACGGCACTACTTCAAAGTAAGTCAGCTCCAGCACCGCCCCGTACAGAATGAACGCCAGTGCTGCGCTGAGATACGCCCAACTGCGCGGCAGTTGAATGGCGGCGACAATCAATACCAGCGGGTAGAGGACGTTCAGGGAACTATCCACTCCGCCGGTGATGTATACCACCAACGTGACCAGGATGAGGTCGATTACGACCTGCAGCAGAGCCTGCGAGCGATAGTCCTTCCAGAATGAAACCAGCAGGAAGTAACAAAACGAAATTCCATACCACAAAAGAATGGTTCCGATGAAAAGCCAGACCGGAAGAAGCGTGGGAGTAAATTGCGCAATCGCAAGTTCGATTCCCAACAGGAAGGTGAGGATCACCACGCGAACTTTGACCAGCCAAGCCAGCCACTGTCGATCGTCGAACATGGATTGCATCACTTCTTTCCCGTGGCCTGTCATTCGCGCAAGTGATTGGTAAGGAAGCATGCGGCGACTGTGAAAGACAGGCGCCGCATCTCCAGTGTCTCTGTCCTAGCCTGCCAGTTTGGCGATCATCGAGAACAGCGGCATGTAGAGCGAGATCACGATGCCGCCGATCATCACACCCAACAATCCGATGATGATGGGTTCCAGCATCGCCAACATGTCTTTAGTTGCAGAATCGACTTCATCTTCGTAGAAGTCGGCAATTTTCTGCAGCATGGCATCCATTGCGCCGGTGGCTTCGCCGACGCCGATCATCTGCGTCACCATATTGGGAAACACACCGGATTCGCGAAGTGGATCGACAATCGTACGGCCTTCCTCGATCGCCTTACGTACCTTCATCAGCGCTTCTTCAAGAACCGCGTTGCCGGAAGTCTTGGCGGTGATGGTAAGGCCTTCCAGAATCGGCACGCCGGATGTAATCAAGGTCCCAAGCGTACGGGTAAAGCGGGCCACTGCGATCTTACGCAGTAACAGTCCCAAGACCGGCATCTTCAGCAGCGTCATATCGAAGTAGTAGCGGCCCCGGGGATGCTTGCGAATCTGCTTTAGCCCGAAGATGGTCGCGCCGATTCCCAGAATGAAGAACCACCAGAACTGTCCAACGAAGGCGCTCAAGCCCATGACGATGCGCGTTGGCAGAGGCAGTGCGACATTCAGTCCGGCAAAGAGGTTGGCGAAGATCGGCACAACCCACTTCAACAGCGCCCCGACGATCAAGAATGCCAGGCTCACGACAGAGACGGGATAGATGAGAGCCGACTTGACTGCGGCCCGCAGTTTTACCGCCTTTTCGACGTAGAGGGCGAGACGCTGGAGAATGATGTCAAGAATACCGCCGGCTTCGCCAGCTTCCATCATGTTCGTGGTGAGATCATCGAAGACCTTCGGATATTGCCGCATCGCGTTGGCGAGGGTAGCGCCACCCTCGACGGTCGTCCGAACCCCGTTGAGGGTCTTCTGGAATGCGGGATTCTCCTGGTTAGCGCCGAGGATCTCGAGACACTGAACCAGGGGCAATCCGGCGTCGATCATGACCGAGAACTGTCTAAAGAAGATGGCGATCTCTTTGGTCTTGACCTTGCCGGATCCGAAAGTAGGCAGGGCGAATTCCTTGCCTTTTTGGCGGATGGCGCCGGGAGTGATCCGCTCGCGCCGCAACTGTGACGCCAGCACCTCTTTCGATGCCGCCGTACGCTCGCCGCTTACTTTCTCTCCAGATGCGTTCTTCCCTGAAAATGTAAAAACTGGCATGGTGACTCTCCTTGCTACTTGGCTACCCTTGGGCAGAACCCTTTCGTTTCCAACTCAAGTCAATCTCGTAAATAGAACCCATTCACTATCGCTTCATAGGCGCCGCGCCCTTGGCCAAAGGTTGATTACGGTTGGCCAAGCTGGCACCGCGGTTGATCATTTCAGTCAATTCGTCCTGATTGCTGGAGCGAATCATGGCAGTCTCCAGCGTGATCTGCTTCTGAAAGTAGGCCGTGGCCAGCGCCTGGTTGAATGTCTGCATTCCGAACTTGTCCTGACCGGATTGCATGGAGGAATAGATCTGGTGGATCTTGTCTTCGCGGATCAAGTTGCGGATGGCGGCATTGGGCACCATGATTTCCATACACATGGCGCGCCCCTTGCCATTGGCGGTGGGCAGCAGGCTTTGACACAAGATGCCTTCCAGCACGAGCGAAAGCTGTGCGCGAATCTGCGGCTGCTGGTGCGCCGGAAAAACGTCGATAATACGGTTGATCGTCGATGATGCCGAGTTGGTATGCAGTGTGCCGAAAGTCAAGTGACCGGTTTCGGCAATTCGCAGGGCCGACTCGATGGTCTCCAAGTCACGCATTTCACCGATGAGCACAACATCCGGGTCTTCACGAAGGGCAGCGCGCAGCGCATCCGCGAAACTCTTGGTGTCCGCATGCAGTTCGCGCTGGTTGACGACGCAGTTCTTGTTCATATGCACGAACTCGATCGGATCCTCAATCGTGAGAATGTGATCGTGGCGCTCGCTGTTGATCTTGTCGATCATGGCCGCCAGGGTCGTCGACTTTCCCGAACCGGTCGGACCAGTCACAAGCACCAATCCGCGCGGTTTATCGCATAACTTGCTGACGACCGCCGGCAGACCCAGTTGATTGAACGATTTGATCTCGAAGGGAATCAGACGGAACACAGCTGAAGTGGCTCCGCGCTGGTTGAATACGTTGGCGCGGAAGCGTGCCAGGCCCTTGAGACCGAAAGAGAAGTCGAGTTCGAGATGCTCTTCAAAACGGTGCTTCTGCGAGTCGGTCATCACGCTGTAGGCCAACTGCTTGGTTTCCGCAGGGGTCATTTGCGGCAAATCAAGCGGCACCAGATGTCCATGGACGCGAATTTGTGGCGGAGAATTCGTGGTGATGTGCAGATCGCTTCCATTCATCTCCAGCATTCGTTTCAACAGATCGCTTAACGAGAGCGCCATAATGTAAGTTTCCCTTCGTTCCTAAGACTCAGTGGATGGTTTCGCGTGCTACCTCTTCCAGGGTCGTGATACCTGCCGCCACCTTGATCAGGCCGCTGCGACGCAGCGTGATCATTCCCCGTTCGATCGCTTTCTTTTTGAGTTCGACCGCCGAGGCACCGACCAGCACAAGTTCCTTGATCTCGTCGTCTACTTCCATGACTTCGTACAAACCGGCTCGACCCTTGTAGCCGGTGTTGTTACAAACGCCACACCCCTTTCCTTTCTGAATCTTTACTGTCTTGGCCTCTTCGGGTGTGTAGCCTTCCTCAATCAGGGTTTGCACCGGGACATCGACAGGCTCCGCGCAGTCCTTGCACACCCGTCGCACGAGGCGCTGCGCGCAAATCAAGTGAACCGACGTGGCAACCAGGAAGGGCTCAATGCCCATGTTCATAAGGCGTGTGATGGTTTCCGGCGCGCCGTTCGTATGCAGAGTCGAAAGCACCAGGTGTCCGGTAAGCGCGGCTTTGATGGCGATTTCCGCGGTTTCAAAGTCGCGGATTTCACCGACGAGAATGATGTTTGGGTCTTGCCGCAGAAATGCGCGGAGTGCAGCCGCAAAGTTCAGCCCAATCTGCTCCTTCATCTGAACCTGGTTCACGCCCGCCAACTGGAATTCCACGGGGTCTTCGGCGGTCATGATGTTGGTATCGGGCTGATTCAAACGAGAAATGGAGGAATACAAAGTATTAGTCTTGCCGGAACCGGTAGGTCCGGTCACCAGCACCATGCCATAAGGCTTCAGAATGGCTTTTTCGAACTTGACCAGCGATTCAGGTTCAAATCCCAACTTGGTCATGTCGAGGCGCAGGTTTTCCTTGTCGAGAAGCCGCAGCACAATTTTTTCGCCCCATAGGGTTGGCAGTGTGCTGACGCGAAAATCGAGCTGCTTCTTGCGGCCTCCCAGATTCATCTTCAGCATGATGCGGCCGTCTTGCGGCAGGCGCTTTTCGCTGATGTCCAGCTTCGCCATGATTTTCACGCGCGAAGTGATGGCGTCCTTGAGCTTCAGCGGTGGCGACATGATGCCTTGCAAAACACCGTCGATACGGAACCGCACACGAAATTCCTTTTCGTAAGGCTCCATGTGGATGTCGCTGGCTCCGCGCTTTACCGCGTCGGTAAGGACCAGGTTTACGAGCTTTACGATCGGAGCTTCATCAGCCGCCTTCTCCAGGTCAGCCAGCTCCATTTCGGTCTCTTCGGACTGCAGTTCGACGTCCGGCTCCCCGAGTTCTGTCATCGACTGCATGACATGTTCGAGGTCCTCTTCGTTACTTGTGCCGTATGCCTTGTCGATCCCCTCGATGATCGAGCTTTCCGACGCAACCACCGGTTCGATGTTGAAACCGGTCATGAACTTGATGTCGTCCATGGCGAACACATTCGTCGGGTCGACCATGGCGATGGTCAGCGAAGCCCCAACGCGGCTGAGAGGCAGAATCTGGTAACGCTTGGCGGTTTCGAAAGGAATCAGCTTTACGACCGAGGCATCGATTTCGAAGTAGGAGAGGTTAATCGCGGGAACGCCATACTGGCGGGATAGGAAGTTCGTTACATCTTCATCCGATAGAAAGCCCAGCTTGACCAGCGCGGAGCCCAGGCGACAGTTGGTCTCCTTCTGCACCTTCATCGCCTGTTCCAACTGCTGTGATGTAATGACCTTCTCTTTGACGAGAAGATCACCCAGCCGTTGAGACATACTTGGATTCTCCTATCCGAGCCGCACAGATGCCGGTGATTTTGCTGAGCTCACGCAAAAACCGCTGCAAATTTCAGGGGAAGAAGTTGCAGCCTATCGCGTTGACATAAATTGTCAACGTACTTGCCGCATGTCACCAGTAACTTTGGTACTTGTCCAAAGTCATCCAGGAGGGGGAATTCGTTCAGAATGCAGGAAGTCCGCCACAGATGCGCTGTTTCAAGATGGTTTCTTTCGTTTGAAGCGGAGGGCCATGCACCTCGGTAAGCAAATGGCGTGAACAGGCCCACGAAGACATCGTCTGGGCGGAGGTTGGCGGTTCAGTATTCCGTTGATATTTGGGAGGGCATTTCCGGACTTGAAGAAGGACGGGAATAAGTTCCCCGCCCTTCTCAGCTGGGTGCTTATGAGGCGATCGCCGATTGAATGCTCTTTTTTTGGTCAGCACGAAACCGTAGCAGGGCGGCGATTCTTCCGGACCTCTCGAACTCATGGTCATTCTTTACATAGAAAAGTTCGATGTCCCTCCGGATCGCGGAAGGAATGATGGCATCGCAGACGTCTTCGAGCTGCCGCGTCGCCTTTCCACACAGCGGACAGAAGCTGACGATGTGCGAATCGACATGCCCACAATGCATACATTCGACAGCCTGCGCTGAAAAATTGTCGTCAATCAGCAGCGTTTGCACTTCTCCCTGTTCGATAGAGCGCAGCACCCGGCGGAGTCCGGTCACCCCCCGGCCGTTGCTCTTGGCTTGGTCGAGTACTTCCCGCACCAGACCTTGCCTGCGTTCGGCCAGCGTTTTGCGTAAGATGCGGCCTGCCTCGTCTCGCAGTTGGTCCTGGCTCATATTCATCACGTCGCCGCCGAATCGCCCCAGCAACCGCTGCCTGAGATAAGGGTGAAGCTCGCTATGAAACTCCGGCCAGATCACATCGTTGCAGCCGACAATGAGCCGGTCAAACATCCCCTTATCTAGTGATTCGCGTAGACGCTCGGACGTATTTCTCCAGTGATGAAGAACTTCATCCTCGGCGCGCCTCTGGACGTGTCCACCGTCGTAGCCAGCGTAACCCTCACTGCGGCTGTGCCGCGGCGCAGGCTGGAATAATCCCTCGCGCTCGCGCAACTCATGAAGACGAAGATCAAATAGGCGTGCTTTGTGACGGTCGACCAACGCTACCCACAAACGCGGTTGCGCACCCAGCAGTTCTGCCAAGGGCCGAAGGTGAAATCGCCGATTCACAAAAAGCTGGGTTGCCGGGAGGAGTGCGGGTAAATCAAATTCCTGCCAGATGTCGCGCGCAGCACAGGCGAATACCGCCTTTGCACGCGCCTGATTGCCGTGCAGGTTTCCTGCCAGTTCAAGAAGCCGGTTGAAATCCGCTTTGGCGTGTCCGTTTTTGCCATTTTTCTGGACTTCGTGCAGGGCATTACGAACAAGATCTTTTACGAGAATCGCTTCTTCGCGGTGAGATTTGTTTTGTGGAGTTTGAGGCTGGAAGTAAAAACTCACCGCACACTCGTCGTTTTTCTCGCATTGAAAAGACGCCAATTCGCGGATCTGATCACGTGTAATCATCCGGATTCTCCTGAATAATTTATCGAGAACTTGCTTTGATTTCCCTCCCCAACTCTCGTTTGAAGCGGTTGGCAAGGGGTTCGGATCGGCGGACTTGTTCCCGCGCCGTTGCTATAGAAGAGCGAACATCCTCAAGACTGCGATCGGTAATATCAGCAATCTCTTCGGGGGAGAAACCCTCAATACCGTGCAAAATGAATGCCTCACGATCAATTCGTTTAGCCTTACCCAGCGCCAGTTGTACGAGAGCAATCATTTCGTCGTTGTCTGCGATGTCTTCGGGCGTTGCCAAACGGCGATCAGCGATGACGCTTTCGCCGGTCAGAGATTCGTCTGGCTGATGGTATTGCAGTTCGGGTTCGTCGCTGGCTCTCACATTCGGCTTACGGGCTGATCCCTCAAGCGGAACTGAAGCTGTTTCCTCCTGGCTACGAAAACAAAATTCCTCCATGGCCCGGAGAGCCTGGCGATAAAGCCAAGGTTCAAGCGTGAGGCGGTCCGGCTTCTCACCGCCGTTTCCCAGTGCGCGAGCGATGGCTTCATCAACAACTTCTTCCTTGGTAATGCTGTCGGCAGCCACCTGACCGGCTGTTTCTCGGAAGACCAGCTCACGTTCTACAAATCGCTCTAATCGAGCAAGGTTTACGTTGACATAGGAACGAATGTCTTCGGCGGATACACTCGAGGGTTGGACAGCTGCCAGCGTCGATTCAAACGGAACTTGTGCCGGCGCACGCCGGGTGGTCAGAGTTCTGCGATTCCGCTCCCATTTGTGACTGCTGCGTAACAGTTCCTTGTGTTTATTCGTCTGCTGCAAGATTCCATCAAATGCCGCCTTCAGCGCCGCTGCGGCTGTCGGCGCCGATTCCTGCACGGCCATCTGCCCGGATGGGAGCCGCAGGTTCAGCGCGACGGTAAACCCCTCACGAGGAGAGTTTTGCTCCACGATGCCTTTCAGATGGATCAACTCCGGGCGAAACACCTGAAGCCGTTTTTGCAATTTTTGCAGGAAGTGGTTGAGATCTTTTTCGAGGTCGGAACTCTTGTGCACTCTGTAGCTGAAGTGAACATTCATACTTGCCTCGGAGACGGGAGCAGGCCCCGTGAAGCTTGTCTCGCTACAGCCCGATTCTACACCCCAAACTGACGCGTGAGAACGAATTACTCGCGTTACCGGTACTCACTTCTAATCTTCTTCGCGTCATCGCGCGACTGTACAACCTGCCAGTACACAACTCCACTCGTGTCTGATGGCGCCAGGTGTGACGAGGTTGTGGGGAAATCGGATTCCTATTTCTACAACGAGCAACTCTTTGGTGGGAACTACACCGCGACAGTGATGGAGGTTTCGGTGCGCGTGACAGTCCGGTACAGAGTGTCTCGCTCAACCGGCTCCCTGCCAGCTCCCCGGATCAAGCGTACCAACTCTTCTCTGCGCATGCCCTGTGGTGTAGTGGCTCCGGCATCGTGGTAAATCTTTTCCTCGATGACGGTTCCATCGATGTCGTCAGCTCCGAAACGCAAAGCGATTTGCGCAATCTTGGCACTCATCATCTGCCAGTAGGCTTTGATATGGGGGAAATTGTCGAGAACCAGGCGGCTGACGGCGATTTGTCGTATGTCGAGCATGCCTGTGGTTTTCGGGAGGTGCTGCAGGGGCGTGTTGTCGGGATGAAAGGCAAGAGGGATAAAAGTCTGAAAGCCGCCGGTCTCATCCTGCAAAGCTCGCAATTTCAGCAGATGATCGACGCGGTCTTCGTCGTTTTCAACGTGCCCATAGAGCATCGTGGCGTTTGATTTCAGGCCGATCTGGTGTGCTAACCGAGCAGTCTCCAGCCACTGGTCGCCGTCGATCTTGTGGTCACAGATAATGTGACGAATACGGTCGGCAAAAATTTCAGCACCGCCGCCAGGAAGGGAGTCCACTCCCGCAGCTTTCAGATTCTCCAAGGTCTCACCAATGGATAGCTTCGCCCGCTTGGCGAGGTAGGCCACTTCCACCATGGTGAACGCTTTGAGATGGACTTGCGGAAAGCGCTGCTTCAGACCGGAAATGAGATCGAGAAAGTACTGGAACGGCAGGTCAGGATGCAGGCCGCCCACGATGTGGAATTCCGTTACTGCTTCACTGTAGCCCGAAGCCGCCGTCTCGAAGGCTTCCTCAAGGGCCATCGTGTAGGCTCCCGGAGAGTCCTTTTTTCGGCCGAAAGCGCAGAGCCTGCAAGCGGCAACGCAGACGTTCGTCGGATTGATGTGGCGGTTCACATTGAAGTATGCCTTATCATCGTGCATCCGCTCGCGGACAAGGTTGGCCATCCAGCCGACGGCCAGGATGTCGTGTGTTCCATACAAAGCGAGAGCGTCGTCGACATTGAGGCGGGTTTGCGCGAGCACCTTCTCGGCAATGGGGTTTAGCCGCGGATCGTCAGTCTGGAACTGATGTGAAATCTTCATCCTCTTTGATGATACTGCAATTGTACCTTCACTTTGCTAAGGCCCGTGGCACTCCCCTTCAATGTCACCTGACGAGCAGATCTGCTGCTACAAATCCAAAAAACAGTATCGAGATCACGCCATTCATTGTAAAAAAAGCCGCATTCAGTTTCGATAGGTCGTGTGGAGAAACCAATGCGTGTTCGTAAGCCAACAGGGCGGCCACGACGAACACGCCGACTATGGCAATCATTCCAAGGTGGAAGGCCATGATCAGCCACGCCAGAAGACCGAGCATTACTAGGTGGAAGGCACGCGCCACCCATAGTGCACGAGTGATACCTACATGGCGCGGAATAGAATGCAATCCCGTCTCGCGATCAAACTCATAGTCCTGACAACTGTAGAGAACATCGAATCCCGCTACCCAGAACATCACGGCTGCGGTGAGCAAGAGAATTCGCGGGTCCAGCGAAGCGCGCACAGCGATCCATGCCGCGGCGGGAGCGATTCCTAATGCGAAGCCCAAGACGAGATGAGACCAGCGCGTGAAGCGCTTGGTATAGGAATAGAAAAGAACCACGGCAAGCGCAATGGGCGACAAAGTCAGCGTCCGACGATTCAACTGAGATGCTGCGAGAACAAATATTCCGCACGACGCAACAACGAATGTCGTAACAAATGATGGAGAAAGAACCCCAGCCGGAATAGCCCGGGTGCGCGTGCGGGGATTTGCCGCGTCAACTGTGGCATCAGCGAGCCGGTTGAACGCCATGGCAGCAGATCGCGCCGACACCATGGCGATGGAAATCCATAGGATCTGGTGAACCGATGGGATCCCGTCCGCCGCAAGCATCGCTCCACAGAAAGCGAACGGGAGAGCAAATACTGAGTGCTCCCACTTAATCATCTCGAGTGTGATGCGGAAGTTGCGCAAGACCGCCACAGATCGATTGTAAATGAATTGGTGGGAGGGCCTACCATCCGTCGGGATAGCCCTGCACCCCAATGAGAGGGACGAAGCGGCATGCATTCAATGAAGTCACGATGGGTTCTGCCTCTACTTTTCTTATGAGCTGCAGGTCTTGAGCCTCGGCGGGACCTACAGGGATCACCATGCGACCGCCCTCTCGAAGTTGAGAAAACATGTCATGCGGAATTCGCGGCGCCGCTGCGGAAACTACAATCACATCAAAGGGCGCACGCTCCGGGAAACCCCTGGTTCCGTCTCCCACAGCGATTTCGACATTGCGATAACCGAGCCGCCCAAGAACTCGCCGCGCCTGTTGGGCCAAAGCGTCATGCCGTTCGATCGAGTAGACGTGATCTGCAAGTTCAGCAAGGAGCGCGGTCTGATAGCCGGACCCTGTTCCGACTTCCAGCACCACTTCAGGTCCCTGCAATGAAAGAGCGGCCAGGGTAACCGCAACAATGTACGGCTGCGATACGGTCTGGCCTTCGCCGATCGGCAATGGACGATCTTCGTATGCCTGCTCGCGGAATTCGGCAGCTACGAACTCCTCTCGCGGTACCTTGTCCATGGCTTTGACGACTCGCGTGTCGCGGATGCCACGACCAACCAGATCCGCCTCCACCATGATCCGGCGCTGGTGTGCAAGATGGCCGGATTGTTCCTCGTCAACCATGGATGGGACCAGCATACGCCGAGAGAGCATGGGTGGGAGGAGTTGTTACTTCTTGCGCTGGCGAATTCTCACATCGAAGCTGACAACGCCGTTTTGATCGCGGATACCGATTACCGAAATATTTCTTGTGAGATTGTATTCCACCTGAATAATCTGCTGTGCTACCTGAGAAACGTTCGTGCTGTAGGTAAGCGTCAGGTTGTTGGCCACCTGTTGTTCCAAGGTGACCTGAGGTCCCCGTGCCGGGTTTGTTTCCGTGCTCAGACCTTGGGGATCGATCTTGATTCTGCTCACGCCGAATAACCGCTGCACTCGATTGCTGACCGTCGCGTTGAGCGCTTCCGCGAGCAGTGCGCTCGAAGCCTCCTGGGTGAATTGCGACTGCCCGGATTGTTGCAGTTGTGCCGATTCTTCCTGCGTTCTACCGAGGGCGAGTAACGCAATAATGTCGGCCTCGGGCAGGGGCGGCTCCGATCGCCAGTTCATCTTCAACTTATCCGGAGTACCGTTCAGATTCACTGTGATGTCATAATCCCGGACTTGTGTGGAGGCTTGCAGATCGAGATTCGGAGTGGTCGTTACGGGATTGGTGAAGGTCACCTCGCCACGCTCGAGCCGATATTTGCTTCCATTAAAGTAAATGTCGCCTTCAATGATGTCGGCGCGCCCCTGCAGAACGGGCTTTGCCGCGCTGCCGCGCAGGTGCAGATCGGCATCTCCCGATAGGCGAGCTATTGCCGTCTGCATCTGTAATTCGGGTGTGGTCACGATGTGTACATCCATCCGGATGCGATTCAGCAGTGGATTCGTCTGAGGAAGAGCAGTTGTCTGCGAAGCGCGTTCCATGTACGCGGCAAAATCGAAGCCCGGGGTCACGGCGAGCTTGGTAACCGTAATATCGCCGGACAATGTCGAAGAAAGATTCGATCCCGTCCAGTGCAGATCAGCAGTTGCTGTAGAGCTGACGCCGGGCGGATACCGCAAGCGCACATCTTGCCCGCTGGCTGTGAGATCAAAATTGATCTGGCGATTGTAGGTTGTCGCAAATCCGGCGAACTTCACCGCTCCTCCTCCAGTTCGAGCGGTCAGGTTTTCGATCTGTAACCGATCCTGATTAAAGACCAGTGATCCATTGATCTCACTCAATGAGCTTGGCAGATCGAAGTAGGCAATGGAGCCGTTCGTAATCTGCAGCCTTCCCTGCATGGCGGGCTTTGTTACAGAGCCGAAGAATCCTACATCCACGGCAACAACACCAGAGGAAGTGAAATCCGGATTCAGCGTTTCGATTAACTTGAGATTCAGACGCCCCTGCGCGCGCATGTTCAACTTCTGTTCGCCGGTTAGCTGGGCCGACCCCTCTGCCGACAAGTCTGTTCCCTCTCCGATCAGGCGGAACTGCTCGATCTTTAGCAGTTCGTCGGAAGCTACGAATCGCACTGGGCCATCGTTTCGAACCTTTACATTCTGGATGTCGGCATACAGATCGCTCAGATCGGCCGTAACCTGCAATTCGCGCGGAAGGCGCAATGGTCCCTGGAGATGTACGTCTCCGGCCAGTGCAGAGTGCCCCGTAACATTGCCGCGCAGGTACGTTCTCAGCAGCGAATCAACATCGAGATGATTGAAATGCAGGTTTATCTCGGAAGGCCAGTTCTCTCGCAAGTGAATATTGCCGTCGATGTTGAGCTCGGCGTTTTCAAAATTGGAGCGGCCGGTGATATGCATGTCGGCACCTTTTGTTTCGGCATCGATAGCAAAATCGCCCGCGCGTTCTTGATCGAAAGCGAGGTCATGGAGATGGAAAGTGGCGCTGATACTCGGCTCTTCCAGCGTCCCAGATCCTTGCGCCATGAAATCTGCCTTTCCGTCGACCTTGACGCGCGTCGCTTGCAGCGTTGTGAAATGACCGAGATCAAAATTCTTTCCGGAGACGTTGATCTTAAAACCGTGGTCCTGAAAGTTGTAGCCGCCCTCTCCCGTGACACGGGCGTCACCGTAAGAAATATGAGCGTTACTGACTTCTGCGGAATTTCCCGTTAAGTGAAGGCCTGCATCGACATGTTCAAACATATGACCATAGATGTTCGCGTCGGAAAGCTGCGCGTGTCCATTGCCCTCCCATTCGGTACGGGTCCCGGCAAGAAGCAAGGACATGGCCACGGTGCCCGAGACGGGATAATTCCTGCCGGCAAGGGCGACAATTTCGTTCAGGTCTGCATTGTGAACATCGAGCTTCGCCTGTACAGGACTGGACTCGAGAAACTGCCCATTATGCAGTCCCATGGTCAGGTCAAAGTTCAGCACAACCCCGCCGTGATGCAGCACTCCATGATGAGCCGTCAAGCCATTCTGCGAAAGCTGGACATCTGCAACCATCGAATCGCAATGCAGTTGGCGCTCGGGAATTTGTGCCGTTGCAGGCAGGTGGATGTCAAAGTCGTGTGCCTGCAGATTGCCGGCGACGGTGACCTCGGGAAACCTGCCCATGGCCGTCCCCGTGAAAGATCCTTGGCCATGAAGGGTCAGTGGAATGCGACCCGATGAGCCAAAGGCAAATAGCACCGACTGCCACTCCCGTAGGTCGGTCGTGTTCACCGTGAGATGCAGAACACTGGAGTTCGACAGGAGCCCACTCGCATGGATTTGGGTTGTTTGTGTCTTAGCGTCGAGTGGCGAGAGTTCCAGTTCGCCAGAAGCGGCACGGTAAGTGGCCCGGGTATGCAGGGTCAAAGGCAGTTGTCCTGTGCTCGTTTGTCCAGAAGGTTGCACATCGACCGCCAGGACAGTTTCGGAATTGCGCCACGAACGCGTCCATCGGCTTTCGATGCTCCCATTTACATCGCCTGCGAGGTTGATACGGCTGAGCGGAGTAAAGGAACTCGCGACCGCAGCGGTGGTTTCAGCAGCCGACAGGCTCCTAAGCCTGAGGAGCAGGCTGCCAGAGAGTTCTTCGCTCTTCTTTCCTTTTGCAGCTTTCAGATCCGCTGGCACCAGCCAGTTGTTTATCTCTCCGTCGCCACTGATCGCCCCCCCCAACAAGCGTGCCTGGATTTGGGACAAGGTCAGCTTTTTCGAATTGACGGTGAACTGGGCAGTTCCGTTGGCTTTCTGCAAGTTGAGAGACTGATCTCGCCAACTCACGTTGTTCAACTGAAGTTTTCCAGACGACGAAAAGTCTTCGATGGACCAATCTCCCTGACCATTCGCTTCAATGACTCCGGATCGGACTTCCTTGCGGCGCGCGATGGCAGCACTTTCGACAAGATCCAGCGACAGCCCATAATTTGCATGAATCTTCGGATGGCGGAAATCGTCGATGTGCCCGGACGCCTCGAGATGTGAGCGCCCGGAACTCGCCTGCAAAGACTGAAATTCGACTCTCTCCGGCGTAAGCAAAAACTGGGCTGCAGCGGCCCATGTAAAAGGTCGGTAATCGCTGTAGTGCGTATCCACTTTTCCCAGCTTCAAATGTCCGGTGTAATGACGGCGGAAAACCGAGTAACTCAGACTTGTTGATACATCGGTAGCGGAGAAGTTCAGCGGAATCCGCTCCTGGTCCCAAATGAGCTCTCCATTGTTGACTGCCAGTTCTCCAATCGACAGTGAAAACAACTCTTCGATGGCATTTTTGTCTGAACTGCGCTGCACTCCTGGTTGCGGCTGGTTCGTGCTGCCGTCCTCGAAGAAAACAACGTGGACCACGGGGTGTTCCAACACCAGCGAATCGACGCCGAACTCCGCGCCCAACGCAGAGATGATCTTGACCTGTGCGACTAGCCGATCAACGTGCGCATACGGAACGTCTCCGGGCTTCTCAAGACCGTGAATTGTCAGGTTGCGAACATCGATCCGAAGACGGAAGGGAGTCGTATGAAAACTTCCCAGTTCTACGCGGCCCCCAGTAATGAGTTCGAGTTCGGCGATCAGGCGTCGCCGTACCATTTGTTGGAAGGAATCTGTAGTGGCGTACCAAGCGAGTCCGCCGCATAACACTATGCTCAGCACCGCGAAGAACAACAGGTATTTCCAGAGTTTCCGCCGGCGCGGAGCTGGAGCTGTCTCGTTCACCGAGACTGTTCTCCCGAGCTGAAGTAGCTGTGAATTTCGCTGCCTGCCCGCAAATTCTCCAGCCATGAAGCCAACAGTTGATTCACCTTTTGCTGAACCAGAAGCTCTTTTATCTTGGGGGTGACCTCGGCAAGAGTGGTTTCTCTTGCGCCCGTCTGCCGCAGCTGCGGAAGAAGCTCGCGGTTGTAATAGCTTTCGATTTCTTTCGCATCAATCTGCACGGTCGGGCGCAGACGCGCATCTACCAAACGCAGCAGATCCAACTCCAAGGCTAAGCGTTCCTTCAATTCGCGCTCAGACAGACCGTGTTGAGACAATGCGCGCTGCCAACCCTCATCGTTCTGGGCATCGGGATACTGATTGCGAATCTCTCGAATACGCGCTCCGACATCGGCGTCGGAAGCGTGCTGAAAATCGGAAGCCTGCATCTGCTCACGGAGTAGTTCCTGATCGATGAGCCTATCCAGAGCAGCTTTGCGATCGGTGGCTGTAAGTTCATCCAGACGACGGGCCGCGATGAATGCCTCAAAGCAGAGTGCGTCTTCCCAGTCGCTCTGCAGAATGACGTGGCGATTCACCGAAGCCACGATGCGATCGAGAATTTCGCCTGCATGCGCCGGTAGAGCCGACAACATGGCGGAAAGGATTGCGATCGCGATAAAGAGTCTCTGAACCATCAAAATGTCTGACCGATACTAAAGTAAACATTAAAGTGATGCGCCTGCTCCGGCACAAATAACGTGCCTGGCTTCCCATTCGGGAGCAGGATGTCTTCTGTAGACGGAAAACGCGGTGGATTCAAATTGTAGCCGAAGTCGAAGCGTACAGGCCCGATGGGTGTCTTGTATCGCACTCCTACACCGATCGCGTGCGAAATGTAGTTGTAATCGCACTGGCTGGCAGTGTTCTCGTGGGTGCATAGGTCCGGATTCTTCTGCCGCCAACGCAACAGACTGTGCACCATGTCGTGTCCGGTTGTGAAGACATTACCGGCATCGTGGAAGATGGCAAAGCTCACGTTGTCCTGCACCCATGGCAAAGTTGGCGGCGGAAACCGCAATTCGAGGTTATTGATGAATAATGCCGATCCGCCCAACGGAAATCCAGTGGCAGGGTCGCGAGGTCCTGCCTGGTTCAACCCAAACCCACGGTGGGAGTTTCCTCCGCCGGAAAAGAACCGCTCCGGCAGTGGAATAAGATTGTTATCCGAAGGGACGGCTGCGCCCGGCTGGACAATGATCGTATCTCCGAAAGGATTCTCAATCCCGATGCGAGTCGAGCGGGCGAACACGATCTTTCTATCCGTGGGCCGATTTTTGCCGAAGGGCTGGTAGGTGGAATTCTGGATGAGCGCACGGCTAAAATCTGCCTGCGATCCGAAGTAGCTCGATGCCACTCCACCGTCGAAGGTCGTGTAGTTCCCCTTCATCGTTTCCAAGGGGTTATCACGTTTGTCGCGGATATAGCTGAAGCCGGGCATTCCCACGCGCACCGGCTGCGACAGCAAGGGTATTTGATCCTGACTGATCTCAATGTCGCTGGCCCGCACCCGGCGATAGACGAAGCGGTAGAACATCGTGCTGGGCTTGCTGATGGTTTGCTGAGCCTGGACTGAGCCCTCCAGACGCTCCGAGGTAAACGTCGTCACATCGAGCGTGTTGTCGTAGAAGGTAGTGTAGGAAAGCCGCCAATTCTCTTTGTCTAGCCACCGTGGCGCGTCATAGCTGACCAGAACGCGTTGTTGCAAGCGTCCAACATGTGCCTTGAAGGTGACCGTATGATCCAGACCGCGAAAATTTAGACGCGTCATCTCGAAGGACACGCGCGGACTTACGCCAGTTGCGCCCTGCGGTTGGTTCGATCCCACCGGCTGCCCGGTCTGGAATTCAAGTCCCAGACCGTAATTAAAGGTGTAACGCTTGGCTTCATGCAGGTCGACTAGCACGTTCTTCTTCGGCTCGGTTCCTTGCGGATTCTGAACTGCTGTATCCACCTGGCTAAAGATGCCGACGTTATAGAGCCGCTGCTGAGTCTGCAGCATGTTGAGCTGGCTAAGAGGGTTCCCGGGCTGCACTCTTAGCTCCCGGTTAACGATCTTGGGACGAGTGTACTCAAGGCCTGAGACGTATACGTTGTCGACAAAGAACTCTTCGCCTTCCTTCACAGTGAACGTGACATCCATGTGGTTGGCTTCACCGGATGGCTTAGCGCTCGCCTCAAATGTGGCATTGGGAAATCCGTGATTGAAATAAAAGTTAAGAAGGATGTCACGATCGTTGGCGATGTTTGATTCGGAATACGGCTGGCCAGGCGAGGTATTCAAGGTCGGATACTGGTCCTCCGCGATGACCTGATTTCCGACTATCTGCAGGTTTCCGACTAGCGTCTGCGGACCTTCCTCAATCTCGACCTTTACAGCCAACTGGCTGGGATCCCCACCATAGTTGTCGATCGTTGAGCCGGTAATCTTGACCTGCTGGAATCCGTTGGCCCGATACAAATCCTGAAGCCCGCTGACGTCATTCGCGAGCAGTCCCTGGTTGTAGCGGCCGTTTGAGAAGAACCTGGCGGCGGCCTGAACCTGCATGCGCGATCGAAGCAGGTCAGTTGGGAAGTAATTATTCCCAGTAATTTCGACGAGTACAATCTTGTGGCGGCTTCCCGGACTGACCAGGTACGTGACTTCCAATTCGCTCACGCTCTGCGAGTGCTTGTTCAGTTCGACCTTGGCATCGAAATATCCTTTGCTCTGCAGATAATTCGACAGATTACGCTTACCCTCGTTTAGCAAATCGTCATCGAACGCATTCTCTTCGTAGACAGGAACGTTACGTTTCACAGCTGACTTACTGATCTTGTAGCCTTCCACTTTGACAAGTACTCTGGGGCCGGGCTCGATATCCAAAGCGTAGTCCACTGTGTTGTCTTCGGGACGGTAGGTCCGCGACGGAATGGATACCTGGGCAAGCAGGCGATCTTGCTTCCGATATTTTTTTCGCAGGCGCTCGAGGGCATTGCTGATCCGCTGGACGGAAACGTAATCCCCGGGATGCATCTTCGCGATGTCCTGGACCTGTCCCTGCGAAAAACCCGGATTGCCTGTTACGCTGACCTGCCCTACCCGGGCTTGCAGACCTGGCAATAGGCGGAATAGCAGATCAATTTGCTGTTTTTCCGGATGCACGTTCTTCTCGACATCGACTGACGCCTGGTAGAAGCCGTTCTCCTCAAGCAACAGCTTGATGTTCTTCAGCGCGCGGTCAAGCTTGTCGCTGGTGAACAACTCCCCCAACTGAAGCTTGGAAGCGTTGATGACCTGGTTGGCATTGGGGCGATTTGGCGCACCTTCTACGTTGATGTCGCCAACAAAAAAGTTTGGCTTTGTAATGAATGTCAGGATGACCTGTCCATCGCCGGTCTTGTCGGCTTCGACCTCAACGTCGGAAAAGCGCCCCGTCCCATTCAGCTTCTCGATACTTTGTCGGGTTTGATCTCGGTCTAGCGGTTCGCCCATCTTGAGCGGGATCAAGTTTCTGTACTGTTCGTCGTTGGCTTGGACTGGAGAAAATCGAATCTCTTGAATCACCAGTCCCTGGTAAGAAGAAAATGTTCCGACTGGAGTGACCGCAGGAAATGCAGCTTGGCTTGCTGATGCCGAAGGAGTCCCTTGAACATCCGTTGCCATCGAGACAGTCAGGAGGGCAGCACAAAGCAGGAACAGGGCTACCAGGGCCTTGAGCAGTGCTCCCCTTAGTCGCAATGAGACTCCTCAACAAGACTGTGAGCGGATAACAAGTTCGATGTTCCCGTGTTTAGCAATGTTGTCTTTGCCGACGGCGCACGGGATTCCTTGGCGACCGTCCGCCCCGCGCGGATGTCTGCCCGATCCCGAGTTCTGTCTGCGAATGCCCCTATAATAAAGGTTTAGACGGCCAAATCTGGTGACCTCTTTGGAACACGACGAAAGGTATTCGCGGCAGGTCTTATTCCCGGGTATCGGAGCAGAGGGGCAACAAAAGCTGGCCGAAGCCAGAATTGCCATCATCGGCTGTGGCGCAACCGGTTCGGCCATCGCTGGTCTACTGGCGCGAGCCGGCGTCGGCATGATCCGGATCGTCGATCGTGACTACGTCGAGGCCAGCAACCTGCAACGCCAGTCACTCTTCGATGAAGCAGATGCGGCGGAGTCCCTGCCGAAGGCGATTGCCGCTGCCCGTAAGATTGCTGCCTTTAACTCCCATATCCTGGTCGAACCTTATCCGGCGGATGTCACTCCCAGCAATATTGCGAGCCTGTTAGAAAATGTCCACCTTGTGCTGGACGGAACCGACAACTTTGAGACTCGCTACCTTATCAATGATTTTGCGGTGAAGAATTCCCTGCCCTGGATCTACACGGCAGCTGTTGGGAGCTATGGACTGACACTAAACATTCTTCCCGGGAAGACGGCTTGCCTAGCGTGCATTTTTCCGGAAGCGCCTCGTGGTGCGGTCGAAACCTGCGAGACAGTCGGCATCCTCAACTCGGCGGTGAACCTGGCGGCTTCCATCGCCGCAACAGAAGCCATGAAGATCCTGACTGGGGCCGAAGGTAAATTGCGCCGGACACTGCTTTCATTTGACGTGTGGCAAAATGAGCGCGCGGAGATCGAGGCATCGGCCCCGGTTCCGGGTTGCCGAACCTGCGGGAAGCATGACTTCCCTCACCTTACCGGGGAGGGCCGCCCTCATATCACCTTGTGCGGGCGGAACTCTGTACAGATCCACGAGCGCTCCAGGCCACTCGACTTTGCGGAGATGACCGTTCGACTCCAGCCACACGGCTCTGTGCGCCATAACGATTTCGTGCTGAAATTCTGGCATGAGCCGTACGAGTTCACATTGTTTCCTGACGGGCGCGCCATCATTAAAGGAACCAGCGACGTCGGAGTAGCTAGGAGCCTGTACGCGCGCTATGTTGGGAGTTGAGAAGCTGCAACGAATGAAGGCAAATGAACCATAGGGAGATTTTATGCGTTCAATGGCAGTTGTCTTGTCGATCATCGTGTGTTGTGGAATGGCCGCTGCCCAATGGCAGGGCCAAGCGACGGTAATTGGCGGTTACGCGAGCAACTGGGTCGCACCGTCGTACACCATCGTTCCCTTTGTCCCCCTCGTTAAGACGCCATCAGTTTCTTTGGACCCCGGTTTCACGGGAGCCGTAGGTGCGCAGAATGCCACCGAAGGACTGGCCGCCGGAGCCCGCAGTTCCACCCTTGAAATAGGTCATCAAGAAGCCTTCACGATGTCGAATCAGCCACCAGCAAATGCTGGGAATGCGCGAGTTCTGGACCTAGGTTCAGCTATGTCCCAATACAGTATGGGTATCGCCGCTCAGGTCCACGCCTCCGCCGCTCGTGGAACGGGGGCCCGCACCATCACAAATCAGGATGTTGACCGCCTCAATCAGGGAACAGGCGTCGTCAAGTATCGAGGCAAGACCGAAGAAGTGCACTGAGCGGTTAGTGGAGAGCCTCTGTCCGGCACCAGGGAGGGAGTGTGCCTCCGATAACGCGCTATCGCGGTGCGACGCTTTCCAGCAAGTCGAAAAATCCTGGAAATGAGATCACCGCTGCGTCGGCTCCCTTGATCACGCTCTCTCCTTCGGCGCGTAATGCCGCGACCGCGAAGGCCATCGCGATCCGGTGATCGCCAAAGGAGTCCAGCTCAGCCCCGCGAAGCCGCTGTCCGCCGGCGATCCGCAGGCCGTCCTCGCGCTCTTCGAACCGAGCTCCCATTGCGCGGAGATTGCTTGCGACGGTTGCAATCCGATCGGATTCTTTCACGCGCAACTCGCCGGCATCGCGAATTTCGATCCCCTCAGACGTGTAGGGCGCGATTGCAGCCAACACCGGAATTTCGTCGATCAGAGCCGTGGTGTCGGTGCCAGCGATCAGTCCTCCTGCCAGCCCCCCGCCTTCAACCGTAACCGATCCGACAAGTTCACCATGGATTTCTTGCAATTCCGTTACTGAAATGCGAACCCCCATTCCGATCAGAACATCGAGGAGGCGAGCGCGGGTCGGATTCATTAGAAGCTTTCTGATTTCGATTCGGGATTCGGGAAATAGCGCCGCCGCACAGAGAAAGAAAGATGCACTGGAGAGGTCGCCGGGAATTGTCGCATCGAGGGCATGTAACTTCTGAAGTCCCTTGATGGAAACGCGAATGCCATCCTGGATGACCTGGGCACCAAACGCTCGCAGCGCAATCTCGCCGTGGTCGCGGGTGCGCGTGGGTTCATCCACGCTCGTGTTTCCCTCCGCGAATAGGCCCGCAAAGAGCAGGCAGGTTTTTACCTGAGCACTGGCGACTGGAGGCTTGTACTGAATACCCTTCAGCTTAGCTCCCCTGATACTGAGGGGTGGCCGGTCGCCTTCGGACGATGAGATTCGGGCACCCATCTGAAAGAGCGGTTCGATAATTCGCTTCATGGGCCGTCTTGAGAGTGAGTCATCTCCGATCAGTTGGCTCGTGAATTCCTGACCCGCGAGAATGCCACTGAGCATACGGATGGTCGAGCCCGAGTTTCCGCAGTCCAACGCCGAAGCGGGAGCTTTCAACTGCGGTCCAAGGCCCTGAATAGTGACGGAGTTCGCCTTCCTTTCGCAACGAACGCCCAGAGTTTCAAGACAACTGAGTGTGCTGGCACAATCGGCGCCCGGCGAATAATTCTCCAAATGCGATATACCCTCTGAGATTGCGGCCAACATCGCGTATCGATGAGAAATAGACTTGTCGCCGGGAAGCACGAGCGATCCCGTGACACCGCGGGCGGGACGAATCGTGATGGATTGGATCATGTACGACGAAAACTTCGCCTCGGGCGTGAAGTATCGATCATCCGATACGCCGGCGCTCTACCCGAGCGCACGCGCCTCTGTGGTGGCCTCTTTCAGGATGTCGGTCGGCACTTCTTTCATCGTGACATGGAACTGGAACATTGGAGTTTCCGAACCTCGTCCCCAGCGAGCAACTTCCCAGTGGGCGCGAACAAACTTCGTTCCGGCTTGTGAGCCCAAATCGAGCAGTAGCGGGTGGTCGCCCCGGTAGAATTTTTGTGGAAACGAGGCAATCGGCTTCGGCCCCCAGGTTGCGCCGTCGGCCGACCCATAAATGCTCACGTCCAGCGACTCCTGCTCCACAATGTCGGTGATGACCAACGTAAGAAGAAAAACGCCCCCGGAAGCACCACCGACATCGATCGATGGACCATCACCCTTGGAATTGACTACCGTATTTACTGGAACCAGAAGAGTTTCGATCATGGCGAGAGAATTGTAGCAAACGCCGCGCAGCAAGCTATCCGCTTGGGACAGTATCCAGAAACTGCCTGATCAGGCGCCCTGCCTCGTCAGGCTGTTCCCAGGGCGAATAGTGTCCCGCCTTTGCAATCACCTTCATCTGGCTGTTCACAATGTGCTGCCGCATCAGGTCCGCCTCGGCAACTCCTGTCATGGCGTCCTCTTCACCCGTCATGATCAGCGTCGGCACATTCATTGACTTGAGTGTAGAAACGGAGTCGGGACGTTCGGCCATGCCTCTTTGGGTCAAGCTGATGTCTTCCGCGGACATCCTCAGCATCATCTTCCGTGCACCTTCCACCAAGTCCGGCCGCGTTGTGCGGGTAGTTTGTCCCAGCACTTTGGAAAGCATCTCCTCTGCGAAGGCTTCGACTCCTTGCTGCAGAACTTTCTCTGCGGACTGCAATCGGCCCGCCCTTGCTTGCGCAGTATCCGCTTTCGCCTTGGTATTGCAAAGAACGAGAGCCGAGATTCGCTCGCGGTACCTGCGCCAAAACTCGAACAGAATGTATCCCCCAATGGATACACCGACGAAAACAGCGCGTGTCACCCTGGCGTCATCGAGGATACGAATCAGATCGGCTACATGCTTTTCCATCGTGGCTGGACCATCGCCGGCGTCAGAAGCGCCATGTGCGCGGAGGTCAGGAAGAATCAGCGTGTAGCGCGGAGGGAGTTGCTGCAAGCTGGGTCGCCAGAAGTCATGATGAACCGGAAAAGGATGTAGCAGAGCTACCGGCGCTCCGTTGCCGACGACCTCGTAAAAGATTTCGGCATCGAGGCTGTGGACGGTGGGCATGGACAGATTCTAGCGGAAGTGCGAGAAACACCTTTCGCCAGGATGTTTGCGTTCAAACCTTAGACGCTACGGATTGGTCGCCTGCTGCCCAGTCGGTGCCGACAGCATCAAGGGTTCCTCGGGCATCACAATCCAGGCAATCGGATAAGTGATCAAGCCAACACCCGTCATGATCGACGCAAGCAACCAGACCACGCGAACCAGCGCGACATCGAGATCGAAGTACTCGGCGAACCCAAGACACACCCCGGCAATCTTCCGGCCAACCCTTGGACGGATTAATCGTTTGCGCGCGAGAACGCCACCCACACGCGTGCCGCAGTAGGCGCAGTTGTTGGCATCATCCTGGATCACCTTGCCGCAATAGTTGCAATACATTTCCACCCCCACAATTCAATACGATTTTATAGAAAAAAGGTTCAGCCTGTGATCATCTCAGTCTGCCTTGTAAGCTTCCCGGATGTACTTTCGAGCCATGTCCGCCTGCGGACTTTCAGCGTTGCTCGCCAGAACAGCCTGGTAGCGACCTAGGGCCAGATCGCGCTTCTGCAGCACATCGTACATCTCCCCCGCCGCCAGGTTGGCTTTCTGTTGAATTTCCGGATCGGGCTGGGGCGCTTCGTTCACCTGCTGATAGGCGGTAGCAGCGCCGAAAAAGTCTTTTTGGCTGCGCAATAGCTCCCCTAGTCCGAAAGCCGCCACCTCATAGTGCAAGTTGGGGTATTTTCCTGCCCGGCCAGCCTGCCAGATGCTCCGGTAGCCGGCAGCGGCTTCTTCATTCTTGCCCATCGCTCGCAATAAGTTGGATTCTTCCAGTGCGAGCAATACATCCTGAGGGAACTGCGGCACCAGACCATGCACAATTTGCAATGCTTCTTCGAAGCGATGTTCCCGCCGATAAAAGAGTGCCAGCAAAATCTTGGCATCAATGCTGCTCTCACCGGACCCATTCGCGGCTTGCTGAAGGTATTCGAAGCCCTTTTCCTTGCTGCCGTTCAGCCGAACCATCGAGACCGCAACTTTCACACCCCATGGCAAGCTACCCATGACGTAGTTGTGCGCTCCGACAATCAACTTGGCATCCGTGTAGTTGGGAGATAGCTCCAGGACGCGTTCATGATCACGCCGCGCCCCCACGCCGTTTCGCAGGGCGGAAAACCAGGCGCGCTCGATCAAAGCTGTATAGGTAGCGAACTGTGCCCGCGTCACGCCCCGCGCATATAAGGCATCGACGTCATCAGCCTTTGCGTTCAGTGCCTTCTCCTCCAAATCAAAAGCGCGCTTCACCAGGTTCTGGATTTGTTCTTTCGCTTTTGGATCCGCAGGCCGATGCGGAGTCGAAACAAAGCTATCGTTCGAGTAGTCGCCGGTGTTCAGCGCGCCCATACGGTAGAGCTCGCGAAACAGAACGGCTGTCAGAAGGTGATTTACCGCGAAAGGATCATCTCCGTGCTTTTGCAGGACCTGCTCGAAATCCTTGATAGCCCGGTCGTAGTCCAGGTTGTAAAAGTGGTCAAAGGCGACAGCGTTCAGAGGGTCAGTCGGGCGGAAGGATAGTTTTGAAGTCCCCGGGGCAGCCTCAGCCGAAGAGGATGCGAGCGCGGCCAGAAGGAACCCCAACAGTACCACTCGCGGAACCGCAACACGAATATCCAGAGCTGACAAGAAAACCTTCGTAGCGATTCCTTCCATTTTACCCGAGTGGGAGTAGGCTCTAGCCCGAACCAAGAGCGTCACTGAAGTCACCACTGGCTTAGACAAGGCGGACCTTATAATCGCGGCAGGGCGAATATTCCCGGTGTGGGACGTAAATCTTGCCGACCGTTGAGCGTTGATTTCGATCCATGCAGGAGATTGGCTTCTAGGATCAACAGCTTAGCTCGAGCAATTTTTTGGCCCCAAGCTTGCCTCACTGAAGTCGGAGGTGGTTCGGATGTCTGAAGCTGTCCATAACACGCAACATGACTTTTGGCGGCCTCCGGTGACTCCGACCTCCACCGCGATGGCCGAAGTGTGCGACGGCTGTAAGACAGAATTCATGGTGGGAGCGGCCTTTTGTCATGTTTGTGGACACCCGCGTCAGGCGCAACCCGTTCCCATCGCCCAGCATGGCTGGACTCGTTACCTCGAGTTCCAGTTCATCAAGCAGGGGCTTGGACTGTCTACCGGCTCTCTGATCGCGTTTTTGGTCGGGATTGGCTGCCTGATGGCGGTCGTTTGCGTTGGTGTCATCTACACCATGCAGACGTTTGCCGATTTCCAGGCGGTTCAGTATTACAGAATGCAGTGGCTGCTTGCCGCGATTGCAGCCTTTGTGGCTGGAATTCTTTTGAAGAAAGCGCAGTAAGTCTGAGCCCTTCCCCAACAACTCTATCGGTCGGCCTTCCCCCACTTTTCTTTGTTTTTCTTCCTAACGTGCTTCCCAAAGTCAATGAACCGACTCTGCCTCGGTGACCAGGGTGGAACGGCGCTGCTGGTGCATGCGATACAGATGGTGAACAGGCCCAACGCCGCGGCCCAACGGATGGGCATTGGCTATGGCGGCGGTCACATATGCCTTGGCTAGCAGAACACCTTCGGGAAGTCCACGGCCTTGAGCCAGGTGACATGCCAAGGCAGTGGCGAAGGCACACCCCGTTCCATGGGTGGAATTTGAACGCTGCCGGTCGGATTTAAAAACCTCCTGTTCCACCCCTTTGCTGGTTTGAAAACTCAATAGGTCAATGGCCTTATCGAGGTGTCCGCCAGTGATTACCAACGACGACGCCCCCAAGGCGTGGATCTTGTGCGCCGCTGCACGCATCTGTTCCGGATTCTGGATTGCCAACCCAGTCAGAACCGAGGCTTCATCGACGTTTGGGGTCACCACTGTTGAGAGGGGAATTAGGATGTCTTGCAATAGGCGGGTTCCCGAGCCATCCAGCAAACTTGCCCCGGAAGAAGACTTCAGGATCGGATCGAGAACAACGTTCGGCGGCTTCGTTTTCTCAAGAAAGCTTGCAACAGCGCGGACCACCTTGCCTGTGCCGAGCATGCCGATATGGACACCGTCAATCTCGATATCGGACGTCAATTCTTGGAGCGTCTCGTGGACCAGGTCGGGGCTAACTGGGTCGACGCGACGGACTCCAGCCGTCGACTGCACGGTCAGAGCGCTTATGCAGGCCACTCCGTAACAGCCATGAGCGGCTATGGTTTTGATATCTGCAGTAATTCCGGCCCCGGAGGAGGGGTCAAACCCGGCAATAGTAAGGACGACAGGCGGCAACTGAGCCATACGTGCAATCTATCGGAATACATGCTAAGCGCATCCCCTTTTCTTTGAATTGCCCATTACCTCCGGGGATTGAAGGCCAGCTAGTTGCGGAGTGGGGTTTATCAGCAATGTGAGGTTCCATTCGAAGTTCGCCAGTTCTTGTGCCACCTTCAGTCAAAGCTTTGGCGCCGCTGCCAAGGTGGAACGGCCTAAACTATTGCAAACAAAATACAAAGCGAATTCCTGCCTCAAGTGATTGATTCTAAATGACAGGGTATTTTTTTCCAAAAATAGGCTAGTTACGTTATTTACTTATATATAAACATCTAACTGACTGATATTACAACGATGACCACCGTGTTACTCAGGATTAACATGAGGTTACGTGTTCTATCCATTACTATTTGATCATCTTGCTACATGGAATTCTGCATTGACGTCTAAGACCTCGATCGATAGCATTTCAGAATCCCGGGCGGTTTCTGGGAGAACGTAGTTCGACTTTGCACGATACGAGGTGACTGGATGCGACTTAGCATTGCTCACGGACTGGCCGTGGTTCTTGCCGTGGCCAGCTTGGGAGCGGCAAAGGGTTCGGATTCGAACTCTGGCCGAAAGACCCAGGCAAGTCCGCCGACAAAGCAGGCCACCCCCAAGCCTAAGCGTACAAAGCCTTATCAGGTAGGAACTGCTTCCTGGTACGGAAGTGACTTTATGGGGAAACTCACCGCTAGCGGGGAGCCATACAATATGTATGACCTGACCGCCGCCCATCCAACCCTTCCCTTGGGAAGCTTAGTTCGAGTGACGAATCTGCGAAATGGGCACTCGGTAGTTGTCCGGGTAAATGACCGCGGTCCAGTGGTTGAAGGACGGATCATCGACCTCAGCTACAGTGCCGCACGGGCTCTAAAATTTAGAGACCAGGGCCTGCAACGCGTTCGTCTTGACCTAATCCAGCCTGAAGAAATCGCCATGCTGCACCTTGTAGCGAATTAGGGCGATCCCCTTTAAACTGCAGATGTGACCGATCCGCGCCAGCGGTTAATCGTTGCTTTGGATGTTTCGTCAGCGGCCGCCGCTCAGAAGGTAGTGGCGGCCGTGGGCGGATCCGTTCTCACCTACAAAGTCGGGATGCAGCTTTACACCGCCGAAGGACCGCGTGTTGTTAGCGATCTGATTGCCTCCGGCCGAAGGGTATTCCTGGACTTGAAGTATCACGATATCCCAAATACGGTCTGCCTGGCGGTTCGAGAGGCCGCTCAACTCGGAGTCAGCATGCTCACGGTGCATGCCTCGGGTGGCGGCAGGATGCTAAGAGCAGCCACGGATGCTGCGCGAGGCGTCAATCCCTCTCTCATGGTGTTAGCTGTCACTGTACTGACCAGCATGGGGGACCAGGACCTGGAGCGAATCGGCGTACGGGGTCAGGTTGTAGATCAGGTACTGCGACTAGCCGCCTTGGCGATCGCGAATGACTGCGCCGGTGTCGTGGCCTCGGCGCAAGAAGCTTCCGACCTTCGGAGCGAATTGGGCACAGATTTCACGATCGTAACGCCTGGAGTGCGCCCTGCCGGGACGGGCCACGGAGATCAGGTACGAGTGGTCTCTCCCGCTGAAGCGATTGCCGCCGGAGCCGATTACATCGTGGTAGGAAGGCCGATCACAGAGGCTACCGATCCAGGATTTGAGGCGCGGGCCATACTCGCACAGTTGAATTGAAATATATCCGCTAGCAACCCGCAAGCGGACCAAGAACTGGTAGCCGGATCGAACACGGTTGCCGTTCTCCCGGCTAGAGTTGGAACACGGTCCAAGACGTTAGAGCTTCTCGAAGAACTCGCAGGCCGAACAGGAAATAAAGACTCCTCCCGGAACGTTCCGTTCGCGGTCCTTTACCCGCTTCACGATGCGAGTCGGCTTGCCGCATTTTGGGCAGTCGGTGCTCTTTGACGTATCCATTACTTTCTTGCGATCTGCAGTTTTAGCAATCTTCACGACTATTTTCTCCTACAGGGAAAGCTCCACACCGGGCCACAGCACGGAGGGCTTATCCATTTTTATGTTTGGGCTGGTCCCTCAAAGGCCGGGACAGAAGCCGAACCCTCTGCCGATACTGGGCAAGTGGCGGCTAATCCAATGACACTCAGCTTCGTCATTGATTTTACACGAGGCATGCTCGGGCTGTCGTGCAGGGCACTCGACCGACTCAATGCTGTAAGCTTCTCCAACGGAGAATTGCATGATTGCGCAGCGGATCAGGCTGGCCAGCATCTTCACTTTCTTGATCCTTTTACCCGGCTTCCTATCCTCGGCCCAATCGGTGGACGAGATCATCGTCAAGACCTTGGCTGCACGCGGGGGAACTGAGAAGGTGAAGAGTGTCAATTCAGAGCGATTAACCGGTCGAATTTCTGTTGGCCCCGGTGTCGAGGGACCATTCATCGTTGAGATTAAGAGGGGCGGAAAAATGCGCGAAGGGATGTTGCTCAACGGAAAGACGATTATTCGCGCGACGAACGGTACCATTGGCTGGATGAAAATTGGCGACGATGCACCGACTGCTCTCTCACCCGGAGATCTGAAGAATATGGCTGGCGGAGCCGACCTGGATGGTCCGCTCATGGACTATAAAGCGAAAGGGAACCGCGTCGAGTATTCAGGAAAGGAGAAGCTCGATGGCAAAGACACTTACAAGCTGAAGGTCACGCTCAAGGACGGCGAAGTTCGGGAGGAATACATCGATTGCGAATCGAATCTTGGACTGAAATGGGTCGGGAAAATTGTCAACCAGGAAAAGGAGGTCGCGGTCGAATCTCTATTTAGTGACTATCGGGCGGTGGACGGAGTAATGTTTGCCTTCCGAATCGATTCGCAAACGGTCGGCTCCTCGAATCAGCAGACAATCACTCTGGACAAAGTAGAGGTAAACCCCTCGTTAGACGACCCACGCTTCGAACTGCCTGCAAATTAGACAGAGGCTTTGCTGCCCATTGCTGTTTTCTCACCCGTTTCAGTGCTCCAACCGCTACGGGACATGTTGGCATTTAGGCCAATTGCGGATGCGATGGCCACAGCACAGAGGATGAGCCCCGGCACTGCCTGATTAAGAATCAGTTTGCCCAACCCCAGCAAGGCGGCGTAGACCATGGCACAACCTAAGATCCACGACACGAGGTTACGCCCCAAATCGCGCGTCGGCGGAACGTCCGGCGTCAAAGCGGCGATTGGCTTCCATCCAGAGACGTGTGGCCTTACGTTGCGATAGAAAGTCGTTAGAACTCCTTGCGGTTCAGCAGCAGTAGCCATGGTCACAATGATCCAAACGAGGGTTGTTACCAGTGCGGTCGTCAATGCGCTCTTGGCGAACACTACGGCGCTTGCCCCTGAGAATGGCTTTAACCATCCCAGGCCGAGCGTCATCACGAGAGCCGTGGCCATGGCGGAGATTTCGCTCCAGGCATTGATTCTCCACCAGTACCAGCGCAACAGGTAGACACCGCCGGTCCCGGCGCCCACTTCGAGAACAACCTGCCAGCCGGAGCGGATATCCGAAAGCAACCATGACACTACCGCCGAAGCGATCACGAGAATCACCGTTGCCACCCGTGAAACGTGGACATAGTGCTGATCCGTTGCATCGCGCTTTACAAACCGGCGATAGAAATCTGAAACGAGATAGGACGCTCCCCAGTTCAACTGCGTGGCGATCGTCGACATGAACGCCGCCATGAATCCAGCAATCACGATACCGCGCAATGCCGGAGGAACATGTTGGCTAACCACGAGCATGTAGCCAGTTTCGGGGCGATCCAGATGGGGATAGAGCACGATCACGCTGAGCGCGGTGAGAATCCACGGCCAGGGACGCAAGGCGTAGTGAGCGATATTGAACCAAAGCACGGAGAGCAGGCCGTGGCGTTCGTTGCGCGCCGCAAAAATGCGTTGAGCAATGTATCCGCCGCCGCCGGGTTCAGCGCCGGGATACCAAAAAGCCCACCACTGCAGCCCGATGTTCACCAGAAAGGTGAGCACAGGCAATGTCCAAACTGCCTCTTCCCATGCTGGCCTGGAAAAGTCCGGGAAAAAAGCCGTAGCATCGCCCGCATTCGGCGTCGCTGCACGCATTTCGGCAAGCCGGCTAAGTAGAGTTGTCATTCCTCCTGCGGCGCTGACTGCGAACCACGCAACGGCAATCACGATCCCCATCTTGAGAGCAAACTGAAACAGATCGGTCCAGAGCACGCCCCATAGGCCACCGAGAGCCACATAAATTCCGGTAAAGGGAATCAGAAAAAAGATGCAGATCGCGAGTGCCGAACGATCCGTCACATTCAGAGTGACAGCTACAATGCTGGTCATGGCCTTCGTCACCCAGCCAAGGATCAGGCAATTCATGAGAAGGCCAAGGTAGATTGCACGAAAGCCGCGCAGGAAGGCTGCCGGCTTACCGGAGTAGCGCATCTCTGCAAACTGCACGTCTGTCAGTAAGCCGGAGCGCCGCCAGAGCCGTGCAAAGAGAAATACCGTCATCATTCCCGAAAGCAGGAAGGACCACCACAGCCAGTTCCCTGCTACGCCCTGCGTGTACACGAGTCCGGTGACGACGAGAGGAGTATCGGCGGCAAAGGTGGTGGCAACCATGGACGTCCCAGCCAACCACCAAGAGACGTTACGTCCGGATACAAAATAATCGTCGACACTCTTGCCCGAGCGGCTGCGGAAATAAAGTCCAAGGAAAAGAGTGATTCCAAGATAGGCAACAATCGCCGACCAATCCAGGACGGTGAAGTTCATTTACGGGAAGAATACATGAGGGACAACCGCCGTTGAATCGAAAAGACAGCGGCACGCCGATTGATGTACCAGAAAGGTACGAGAGACGCGCCGCTGAGCTCTTAATTGTTGCGCGCTCGGAGCGTGTACACCACGCCATTAAACGATGAGTTGTATCCGGCGCACCACACCTGAAAACTGTCTTCAATGTATTGGATGTCGCAAGCGTCCATCTCTGCCCCTGCCGTATCAGCGTCGAGTGCCCAGTTTTGACCGCCATCCTTACTGTAGTAAATGCCGCCAACATTCGAGTAGATGTTTCCTCCGGCGGCCCATCCCTTGCGAGGGCTGCGGAAGAGAATTTCTCGGATAGGAATGTCGACGTCGAGGGTGCGGTCACTCCAAGTTTTTCCGCCATCGGTGGTGCGATGCACCCATCCTTCAACGTTGGGAGAGATTTCTCCACCTCCAACCCATCCTGCGGAGGAACTATAGAAGAAAACAGGTCCGTCGAAAACCGAATCCACTGGAGGCTTGCAGCTCCAGTCCGCACCGAGATTACGACTGGTGCAAAAGGTAATGCCCGAGGCAGCGACGAGCCGGTGATCCAGAAGAGTGAACTGATTTCCAAACCACCCACCGGCGGGATCGGGGACGGCGGCGGTCCAATCCGCAGCAGTTGCACCGCCATCGGTGGTGTAGTGCACAGCGTTCGGCGCATCAAGATTGAGGCCATCCATGACCAGGCCATTCTGCGAATCCGAGAAGCGCACGCGGTAAGACCACCCACGAGTGGTGAGAACGATGTCATCGGTCCAGGTGGCGCCGCCGTCGTGACTCCAGCGGATGATGCCTTGAAAATTCGAGTTATTGAAACCCGAAATGACCACGTCCTGGGCGCTCAGCGCATCAACACCGAACCAGTAGTAAGGAAACTGCAGGTTCATGATCTCGGTCCAGTGCAAGCCGCCATCGGTCGTTTTCCAGACCTGGCCGAGTTCTGCTGCAGCATATCCGATCTTGGCATTCGCAAAGGAAATGTCATGAATCACCGCACCAGGAAGGGTTCCTACCAGCTTCCAGGGATTCGGGTTAGGTGCAAGCAAAGGCTTCTTCGATCCTTCGCTATTGATCGCACCTCGATCGGCCGCAAGTTCGCGGTTTGGGCCGATTACGGGAACGCGTGTGGAGACGTGGTGGGTTGATTGCGCGAGCATGGCGGAGGCCGAAAACAATAGGGACGATACGAGCAGCAGAGAATTCTTCATGTTCACAGCAGGCTCCTGGTGGAAAACGCAAAAGCGGAGCGGCATTTTAGCATGGTCAATGAAAGCTTCAAAAATGATTGCTAGGTTAATGGCGCCTTGCGATTGCGGTAAAGGGATGGATCGACCTGGGCGACCATGGCTTCTACATTCAGATCAAGTTGCAGGAAATCCTTGACTGCATCAGAGATGGCTGTGGGATCTTGCAAAACTTTGTTGTAGGCAATCGGCAGTACGGCGATATCCGATCGTTTCTTGAACCATGCATTCACTGCACGAAAATGCTCCTTGAATGCATTTGTCATCGCCTCATGAGGTACCGAGTCCGTCTTGCCACGCCGCCGCAACATTTCGTCCTGTGAAGCAAGCACCTCGGGCAGAGGCCGCTCCATGAAGATGACCTTGTATTCGTGTCCCAGGGGAATAGAAAGAAGAAGCTGAGAAATTACCTTCACGGCCTTGCCCTCGGCTTCGGCGATCAACTCCGGCTCTTTCGGCAGCTTCTTGGCCGGCTCCCATTCGCAGTATCCGCGTGGATTGTCTTCGTCCGGTTTGCGTTCGTAGTCGGTGAGAAGGGTCATACCGCCCGCCGCTAACATTTGCATCATCAGTGAAGTGCCGGAGCGTGGGAGGCCAGAAACAATTGTGATCAAGACTGTAAGAAACCTTTCTTATGAGAATCCGCTCGATTTAAGGTACGACGGAAGACAGTCTTTTGTCGAAGCTCCAGCAACCGACACTCGCCCACGAAGTGTCGGGGTTTCGATGTAATCTTAATGCTTTCCCCTTAGGTCGACGATTAAGCACGCACCTCACCATCCTTCGACCCAAACCACAGGCGTTGAAGCTTTAACAGAATATTCATCGCACTGCCTCGGAGCAGAAACATCCCTTCAGTAGCCTCACGTTCACGGACGCCAGCTGATCCCTGGCTCCGAAATTTCTGACTACTAATAAGGAGTCGCACTTGAACCACACCCGCTTGTACTCCCTCCTGATTCTCCTTCTGCTACCGTCGCTGGCTTTCTCTCAGGGCGGCATTGGACCGATCGTAACTCAGGTCGCACATGCGAACGCAGACGTGGGTCACCCTAACTCGCGCATCGCGGCCGGCTTTGGAGTCCGCGCGGTCGCGCGGGGTACCGATATTCTAGAGAATCCCTCTGGCTCAATCGTCACCTACGGACGCCTGAGCGATGACACTGCGACAGAGCCAGACCAAAATACCTATGTAGCTTTCGATCGTAATCCGGGCGGGCCGGTACCAGGATTCGACTACGGACGCCATTTCCTTTATCAGGGACATGAAAATGGCGACGACCTGGCCTACATAACTAGGGTCAACCTCGACGTCAAAGATCCGCTTCATCACATCACGCTGCTGACGCCGGTCGGTGGTGATGGTCTGACCCACTTCAATTCCATTGACGGGTCAGTGTACAACCCCTTCACCAACACTCTGCTTTTCACCGAAGAAGATGGTTCGGCGGGGGGAGTCATCCAGGTGAAGCGCAGTTGGCCGCCAGCAGCGTCCACGCTCGACGGTATCCTCGGAAGGGCCGGTTATGAAGGAATCCATGTCGACGATCAAGGCAATCTTATTCTGGTCGAAGACTCAGGCGGAACCGCTGTTCCTGTCGATCCTAACGATCCCAACAGCCCCAAGCTCGCCAAGCAGCCCAATTCCTTCGTCTATCGCTTCCTTCCCTACAACGTTGCCGATATTTCACAAGGCGGCAAGTTACAGGCTTTGCAGGTTTCCATCGATGGAAGCCCCGTCGTCTTCCATGCCGATGATCCTTCCGGCGATGTCTTTTCCATCAACCAACTGCTGTTGCATACCCCAGGCACGTCGTACCCAACTCAATGGGTCACGGTTCACGATACTGCCGTCGATGGCACAGACTCGTTCGACGCGAATGCTGCGGCCAAGGCTGCGCTGGCCACACCGTTCAAGCGTCCGGAGAACATGGCGTTCATGCCCGGATCGCATTTCCAAACCTTCTTCTTTACGCCTACGGGGGACACCGACGCGATTGCGGGTGCCGAAGTTGAGCTCGCGGAACGTGGAACTTGGGGATCGATCTTTAGAGTGGACCTCGATTCCGATCGTCAGACAGGAACCATCTCCATCTTCTTCTTGGGAGATTCCACACACAACTCATTCGACAACATCGCCTTCGCCAATACCCAGCAAATCATCGTCACGGAAGATCGTGGCAACACGCTGCACACTGAACTGAACACCCTCGACTCAGTGTGGGCCTTCTCGATTAACGGCAAGATTGCGCCGCTGCGCTTCATCGCCTTGGGTCGAGATGCTACGTCGGAAGCCGAGGGAGAAGACAATGAACCAACGGGTATCGATGTCTCAGCCGGTGGATCGCATATCTCCGATCTACTAGGCACACTGGCTGGACTGTTCGATGCGCGTGCCTTCTTCACGCAGCAGCACGGCGACAATGTGACTTACGAAATTCAACAGAGGTTTTAGCCCCCTAAATGCAGCACACTTGATGCCCCGTCCGCTAGGACGGGGCTTTTTTTGTTGCGTGCCCCATTTAAGGTTCTCTACACGCAAGAGTGAGCGAATGAGATTCAATTTTCCAAATCGATGCGAATCGTGAGGAGGTCGGTTCCGAGAGCCCGGACGGCGGCGGCGTTCCCGGAACTTGCAGGTATGTGACTGGCGAGCCAGCGTTGGCGCTCGCGCGGATCATCGTCGGGAAGCAAATACGCCGTGCCCGAATGCCAACTGTTCTTCAGCCCGTTGCGTAGCTTTATTCGCACGCGTGGATCACGCTGAATGTTACGAACATATCCAGCCTTCCTGCCATGTTCAGCCACGATCCAGAATTGGTTTCCGACACGCCCATTTCCTACAGGAGTACGGCGCGGTTTGCCGGTGGTACGTCCGGTTGTTTCCAGGTAGGCATAGCCCGCAGGCGCCAAACCCAAACTCAGCAAGAGCTTGATCGGCGGGTTGAGAAAATATTTCTGCAGAACACGAATAAGGCTGTATTTCATAAGTTTTGGCTATTCGGCGGCCGTCGCGGCCAGGGCTTCAACAACTGCGATGTTCTGCATCAAATCCGGAGTCAGGTTGTGACGTTCTTGCAAGTATGAGGGACTGTTGTAACCGACCGAAACCCTACCTTGAGCATCCTCTGCAACCAGGAGCTTTAGCGGGAGGTCGATCGCACTACTCGGCGCAGATAACATGAGCGGAGTTCCAGCTTTCGGACTGCCGAAAATCAAGAGCTTCGTGGGAGGCATTCGTAGACCGACTTTTTCCGCCTCGCCACTGTGGTCGACGAGAGCGAAGAGTGTGACTCCTTTCGCCTGCAAGGCCGACTTGAGCTTTTCCACTGTTTCGTCTACCGAGTGACGGCTGGGAATGTGGATGATCCCGTTCGTGTTCGTTATCATGAGCAACCCCTCGCGTCTTGCAGAGCATTATCAAGCGTAGGATGTTCTGTACTTCGCATGACAAGCTAGGTCGGAGCAAGTGAACCTCGCCCCTTGCTTTCTCCTCTTCAACGGGGCCGCAAGCTCACATTGTCTTTCGATGTCGTGATTCTTGTAAACAGTCGCGGTAAGCGGTCTGTCGTTGCTGGTGGCACCAGCAGACATGAACTGTGAGGCAATTCCTTCGTGAAGTGTTAAGTTGGAGCGCGTAGCTCAGTTGGCAGAGCAGGTTGCTTCAGGAGTGTGATTTCGTGGACCTTTTTAAGGCGCCTACGAAAAGGAATATTCCGCTCGCCATGTACCACAGGGCCGTCGTCAGCGCGGTCAAGTTCCACCAGCGGCTAGTGAACGGCCCTGGAACAAAGGTCCCAGACCACCACGCGATCAGAGGCCAGATTCCCAGCACGAGCCCCGTCAGGCCTAAGAACCGAATGAACCCACCTGCGAGTAGTGGTGCCAAAAGCATGCTAATGGCGAAGGCAAGCGTAGCAGTCCCGATCAACAACCAGCTCACGAGTCCCAGGCGGATGACCACGATCTGATTAGCCGCAAAACTGGAAAACAGCTCCCGTGTCCAGGCGGAATCCGAGGTCTGGGATATGACCCTGGATAATAGGGTGCGACAAAGCCATCGAAGACGAAGGCCACCGCCCAAGTTAGGCCACCTAGGGCTAAGGCAACCAAAGCCAGAGAACTCCACTGTGATTCCTCAGCACGTCGCAACCTGTCCCATAGAGCCACGGCCCCGAGTACCCACAGCACGGGTCCCGCGAGAATGCCTGTGTGGATTGCTTGCCAGTTCGGCGTCCCCAGCACATGCGCCACAAAATGCCTGAAGAACTCCTCGCTGCCCAGTGGACCTAGTTGGGCGTTGATGGCCGGGTGATTCTTGCCTCCCCACAGAAAAATAACCCCTCCCAAGAGAAGCAACAGACCCGAAGTGAGGTAGTAGCACTTCTCCCGTGGTTGCGTCATGTCCATGCCTCGCAGAAAAAAACCTCTCTCTGGACTAGATAGGGCAGGAGTCTAGCACTGCTGCCCGTTCTCAAACTTAACTAATTTACTTGACTCCGACCGGCCTTTTCCTGGAAGGCAGTTGCGCTCAATCCACAATTTGTCAGGCCGGCCGACGCCATCGGTGAGTTGGGACCCGACTACTAAACCAAGTTATAGGGAATTTTCTGCGTGGCGTCGGCCTTCTTGATGGCCTCAGCGCTTACACAGCAGCGGGATGCTCCCCACGGGCGACCTCCAATTCCTCCGGAGTCCACTCAAAGAGCGGACGAATCTCCACATCAGGTTCCCCTGGAAGATTGGGACACTTCTTCACCCACTCGACCGCCTCCTCCATCGAACGCACCTGCCAAATCGAATATCCGGCAATCAACTCCTTCGTCTCCGCGAACGGCCCATCGATCACGGTCCGCTTGCTTCCGGAAAAACGAACCCGTTTGCCCTGTGAGGACGGCTTCAGCCCCTCGCCCGCCCGCAGGATGCCCGCTTTCGCCAGCTCTTCGTTGTACTTCCCCATTGCCTCAAGCAGCTCTTGGCTAGGGGGGACGCCCGCTTCCGTGTCCTTGGTGGCTCTCCCAATGACCATTACTCGCATTCAATTCCTCCTGTTTTCTTGTCGATTGAGCGCGTCCCATTAGACCAGGAACTCCGCTCTGTGCATTTCGTCGAACGAAGCATAGCGAGATCGACAAAGCTTACTTTATTATTTTTTTCGCGAGCCTGGCACTGAGGAACTCTGCCACGATCGTCGGTAGCAACGAGATTGACCGGGCCGGGCGTGCCGCTGTGAGGGAATGAAAGATCAAGTTGGCGAGCAGATGTCGACGTGTGAACTTCTCCGGTTCAGAGGTAATGGCCGTCGGACCCGTGCCTGGAAGGTTCTGGCAAAATTCCTTCCTCCGCCCGCTGTGAATTAAGTCCTTCGCAGTGTGTTAAATTTGATGAAGTGAGGGCGCGTAGCTCAGTTGGTAGAGCAATGCCCTTTTAAGGCATGGGTCGCAGGTTCGAGTCCTGCCGCGCTCACCAAATTCCTCAATGGGTTAGAAGCAGCAAGCGCTTGCCTTAACAGAATTCCCCACAAATTTCCCCACAAACTGCAATCAAACACGGTAAACCTTCCCATCCCCGGCCTCTACAGGCGCCAGGATCGGGTCGGAATCCAAGAGTTCTACAGCCTTGCGTGCCGCGCCACTAGAGATGTGAGTGTAGTGCCGTACCATCCTGGCGCTCATATGGCCGACGAAGGTCTGAATCACGCCTAGCGGTACGCCCAGCTCGACCATATGGCTAATGAAGGTATGGCGCAGATCATGAAAGCGAAGCCCCTTAAAGCCAGCTTCCCTAGTGAGTGAGTGCCAAGCAGTATCCCAATACTGCTGATGCTGAGTCGGATCGTATCCACGATCGCCCTTATGCTGGCCATAAGCGATTCGCGAAAGATGCTTCGGCATTAGGTAATGGGATGGGTCAATGGCAGGAGGCTTTAGCAAGCTCGCACGTAACAGCAACCGGGCCGCTGCCTCCCTTGCATCTCGATTCAGTTCAATCGTCCTGCTGCCAGCATCAGACTTCGTGTCCGCTCGCCGTACCCTTAGCTGTCTCTTTTCGAGGTCTATTGAGCCAATGCGGAGCTTCTTGATTTCACCGCCACGGAGGCCTGTGTTCGCCGCAAGTACTGACCCATAGAATGCTGCCTCCCAATCTTCATCCCTGGTAGCAACGGAAGCGAGCTGACGGAGCTCTTCCCTGCTGAGAGCCCTGCCGATATCTGATGCTTTGGTCTTGAGCGGCTTGTAATCGTCCGCGAGCCGCCGCCACAGCTTTGCCTTCTTTAAGATCATGGACCAGGTCAGCACTTCCTTGTTTATTGACCAAGGCGCGATCTGGTCAGCAAGTCGTTGGGTCACATAGTTGTCGAGTTCTACACTTGTAATCTGCCTCAAGCGAAGATTGCCGAGAATGGCGATCATTGGCTTGAGTCGATACCCTTCCGCCGTCAGCGTGCCAGCAGCAATTCGCGGCTTGCGAAATTCTAGCCACCAACTACGAGTCTCCTGTAGTGTCCATTCCGACATTCGCGTTGGTAGAGTGCCGGTCTTCAGATCGTTCAGGAAATCGGCACGGAAGTCCTTCGCTTCCGGACGATCTCGTTTTCCGGTTTGCTTCTCGCGCCAGACACCATCGGCATCCTTGTAGCGAAAAGCAAAGATGTTTCCTCGTCGATAAAGCCCGTCTCGCTTTCTGCTCATTTGCTATTCCTCCTTCTGTTCCAGTAATTGCGTTTGCTCGCTAATAATGTTGGTCGGGCACATTCAGGTGAACAAAATTTCTGGCCCTTTTTCACGGCGATGAAATACGGAGCCTGACAAGTTGGGTTTGGGCAACGCCTTGTTTTTCCAGCAATACGCTGCAAATGAAACAGCGATTCCTCGAAGGCTGTGCGTTCAGGAGCCTTGTCCAATGCGTCCTGTGCCCAAATATTGAGCCACGACGAGGCTGCGCGGACCCGCTCAGCTGTTTCGGCTGTGTCGAATTCTTTTCGCCACAAGTTCACGTCGGGCTTGAGTTGATGAAGTCTGGAAAGCCAAAACCATTCTCGAGCTCTGTATATGTACCAATCCTTTGCGTGGGGGTCCTGGGCTTCCCAGAATTGTTGGAGGTAGTACCGAATCTTGTGCAGGATGCCAAGTGCGCGATCCTGAACATCTGTTTGCGACCCGGGCACTTGTTCCCATAAATCGGGCCAATATTTCTGCGTCTGCGCCCTTAAGCGCGTCGGAAGATCGAAATCTGCATTGGCGAGAGAGACTAGCAGCCTTTCGGCAGATCCGCTGTTAAGACCTCCTAGAAGTTGATCGCTTCGTTTGCGGCCTGCATTCATCTTGCCCTTCCTTTCTCACTATTGGCGCGATAAACTGCATTATCGTCGAACTAGATATTAATCGTCAATCAATTTCTACAAGGAGTTCGCAAGAATGGGTGCTGAGGAACCTAGGTTATTGGGCATTGAACGCCTCGCTGAACGGTGGGACTTATCGAAATATTCCATCCGGCGCTTGATTGTCAACGGTGCTCTCAAATCTGTGACCATCGGGGCGCGTCGCCTGGTGCCCCTGGCAGAGGTTCTGCGAGCGGAAGAGGTAGGGGTCGGCTCACCGCGTGCCGTTCACCCTAAGAGATGAGTTTTGCAGTTTTGAAGTGTCAAAAGCAGGAGCGCAGTTGAGTTGACGAGCCGACTTGGTCGAGTCGATTTGGAGTGTTGGACGTTCCTGGGAACGGTCTCTCATCCAGTCTCGTCTGGCCAAGTTCGGTTGCTACACAACAAAACTCCTGCTGTACTTTTCTCTCGTGTAAACGGGAGCGGCAGCTATGACGTTGCTGGGCCGCAGTAGGGGCCCCGGTTGTTCGATGTAGGCAATCAAGGAAATAGCCGATTGCCGAATGCCCGAAGACCACGTTAGCGCGGTTTGGCTACAGAACAATTGCGGAAGCGTTGCGACGTGTCGTTAAGCCTAGACCCGACCGGGTGAGCCGAGGGGCGGAAATTGTCGCAGAACCGAGCCGGTTAACCGACGGTGGCTCCTTTACGCCGGATGCTGAGACCGAGGGCTATGGTCTCAGTGTGCCTTCCGGTTCACCATTGTCCGGATGTGAAAGTGCTTGTTCTGCCTTTTTCTCTTGCTCTGGGTTTTGTTTCACTCTGCTCTATTGGCTTAGACAGAACGTAGGAGATGAAAGCTTAATGACGCGAATCAAAAAACGATGTGGTTTCGAGACAGATGCTGGAGCACAGTGCAAGGCGAACGCACAACAAGTTAGTGGTTTTTGTTTCTTTCATGATCCTGCAGTTGCCGACAAAAGGGCTGCGGCAAGACGTGCTGGGGGCCTTTCGCGGACACGCCCTCTGCAGGTGCCTGCCGATGTTCAACCGAAACAACTCCATACGGCCAGCGACGTAGCACGGTTCCTTGCCGAAACAATCAATCAAGTTCGAGGAGGTAAGCTTGACACTAGGCTATCGAATGCCATCGGCTATCTCTCAGGCATTCTGTTGAGTGCAATCGAGAAAAGCGACTATGAGAGACGATTGTCAGCTCTGGAACTAGCCACAGCTCAAGCTCGTCCTTCTCACATTGTGCCGTTGGAAAGTGAGATGACATTCGATTTTGTTCAGCGTCCCATCGCAGCTCCAAGCCAGTCGAATGATAAACAAGAAACGAATCAGTCGCATTGAAACGGCCCTCACGCCAACACAAATCGTGATGCTATGGCTCAAGAGCGAACACCAAGGCAACGAGTCAGGAGAATATGCTCGTCGGTTGATTAAACTTCCCCTCAGCGCAGCACCCAGGCCGAAGATCGCGGCGCAGGTGGCAAATAACATCCGCTCTGCCATGAAGGGGAAAGAGGCCCATCAGGTTGCAAATGCCGTGAGACAAGGCCAGATGCAAGCGGACTTTCTCATCCTGCTGGTCAACAGAACAAATGCTGCGATTCTTAATGAAACCCAGGTGCGTTGGCTGAAGATTGCGCTGCTCCATGAAAGGCTTCGGGTCTTGTGCCTATCGGATGCAGGACTAGATCTTATGCTGGACTGGGTAAGGTCGATGAGAACTGTAGCAATCGACTTCCTCGCGGTTGAGGCCTCCGCCAAGCTAATTCAGCAGCAATACTTTGAGCGTGAGTCTGTGCTCCTGAGAGATGCTATCGCAGACATTCAGGAGCAAACGAAGCGACTGATGCACATGGTAGAAACCTGCGACAAGATCGCCCTCGAGCATGGCGCGATAGAGCTTGCGAGAGATCATGCTGCATTCAGCGCGGCAATAGAGTTGATGGCTACGGAGAAGGCCGAACTGATTGTCGCCTTGGCTCGCAGTAAGATGCTGGACGACTTTGGCGAGCCGGAGGCCGCTGATGCTCTCATCAAGCCTTATTTCTTGCGAGAATTGGATCGCCAAGCTTGACGACTAGCTAGCAAGTACCCCGTACCCATCTCGGTGCGGTCCGCTGCAAGGTAATTTGCCGATTCGCATCCCCTCTTGAGTGGGTGTAAACGTCAAGGTGACTGTGCATGTAGAACCCGGAAGTATCGGTGCATTGCAGGTGTTGGTTTGACTATAGTCTCCCTGGCTAGCGACGCTTGCAATAATCAGCGAACCACTACCAGTGTTAGTGAGGGTGAGATCCTGTGGGGCGCTTGTAGTTCCGATGTCTTGACTTCCAAAATCTGACGCCTTGACTCGGTCCTTTGGCCTCTCAGACAAATGCTTCACCGGATGCCACCGCTTTCATTTCCTTTTTTCGGCGAAGATAGCTGTAGCGGTGGTAAATCCTCTTCAGCCACCTCTTGCGACGCTTCCCCTTCCGCTCTGCTTTGTACAATTTCAGAACCAGCTTGCCGTTTTTGGTTTTTCCTAACTGGTCGTTCAACTCGCGCCACGTCATTCTTTATTTTTCCTTCCATTGTGCAACGCTCGCCCAATCTCAGTTCGGCTGCCTATTGTCGTCCACGACGGCGACCATCTGCAAATCGCAGCTCGACGTTTAGGATGTAGACGTCTACTCGACAAGATCGGCTAGGTGAGGGAGCTTCAAGGGATTGTTTGGCGATAAATCCCGATAACACTCATTGAGGGGAATCGGTCATTCTTTCTTCTAGCGTTTCCCGCTCCCCTGGGAGAAATCCTAGATTCAAGGCCGCATACTGTTCAGCAGTCAGCGGCAGGCCTCTGTCGGAGGCGAGGCATACGCGCTTGTCATGCCACGTTTGAGCGACCGCCGGGATAGTCTCCCCACGGCCTGTTTTTGATTTGGACTGAGTTGCGAAGTATAGGCGCTCGAATCCGACAACATTTCCCGACGGAGAAAGAGGCCGATCACGACTTTGCTATGCGCGATCCGATGGGACATTGGGAAGCTCACAAAGATGACAAAGGCAAGTGAGTCAAAACGCCCAGAACCGAACAGCGTCACTAAATCTAATTAGTTCTGGTTTTTGCAGGTTGTCAACCTGTGGATATTTTGGCCACGATGCGGGTTGACCATTCGGTGTAATATTCACCACACTCTCGACGCCATTTCTCGTCAACGGGACCCTTTCTTGTCGCCGAGATTTCAGTCTGTGAAAAAAGGGCATACGAGCTGAGGGTTAAGACTACATCTGGAGGAATCAAAAAATGCGTTTGCCATATCAATCCCATTCTAGGGCTTATTACGCCGTTAGACTCCGTACCGCCATTCTGCTCGCTCTGATCCTGCTTCTCCCAGAAATGTGGACTGCCAAGTTCGGGCTAGCTTTAGCCCAAACTCCAGCGTGGCATTCCACCACTGCGCTCCCGGAGGCGCTTGAGACCTTCGCGGCGGCTGTTGACCAACGAAGCGACGGTCAGAGCCTGTATGTCGTGGGCGGGTTGGATGTAGACATGGCAATGATTTCAAACAAGGTGCGAATCGCTCCAATCACTGGCTCCGGATCCGGTGTGGGCTCGCTCGGCACGTTCACAAGCGTTAACTTCAATAACGGTCTTCAGGCTTTGTACCGCGACATTTGCGGAGTCATTTACAACCACAATCTTTACGCAATTGGAGGCATCTCCTCCTCGCAAATCCACGCTCCCCAAACAACCGCCGCAGTGTGGTACGCGCCGATCGATGGGATGGGCAATATAGGCCAATGGATTAACACGACCAGTCTTCCACTGCCATTGCAGTTGCATGGCTCCGTTGCCGTAAACGGCTACCTGTACGTCATGGGTGGATCCTCCGACTTACACGACGATCACAGGGAATACCTTTCCATGGAAAACAAAGTGTATTATGCGCCGATCAACAGCAATGGCTCAGTGGGTTCTTGGAATCAAACGGGTGTCCTTCCCGGGGCGGAAGACGGTGGCCCTGAGATCTACAAGACGTGCCCGCTAGCTGTCCCCACTGGTTCTGGAAATAGGATTTACCTTGTGGGCGGGGAAACATCTGGACAGCACGTTCTGCCGTGCGGGCTGGGCATGGGTAGCGCGGTCGTTCAAGTGGCTTACGCTGTCCAACAAAGCGACGGTACTCTAAGCGGTTGGACAGTTAATCAGGATCATCCTCTGCCTTGCCCTGTCGCTGCCCAAGCTATTGCATA
>DATBFG010000013.1:0-66215 GCA_036558645.1 Terriglobales bacterium | reverse complement strand
CTGTCACGGCAGAGGCCGCGGGTTCGAGTCCCGTCGTCCCCGCCATTCCTGTTTCAACCGAGAGAGCGAAATAGAAATTCACTCATCTTCGCTGGGGAGCGATGCCGAAGCGCGCGCGCGATCTGAAGGCTTATTTCCCAGAAGCCGACTTCTGGCCCGCTTGAGCTTTCCTGGTCCAACTTCCGAACAACTCGTCATCCAGGAATTTCTGCCATTGATTCACACAAGCCGCCTTAAGGGTAGCGATCGTGTTCAGTGAGTTCATTGGCGATTTATGACGCGCAGGTGTCAGGGTTCAGAGGCCCGGGGAACAGAAATCTGGGCTAGCGAGAATACCAATTGACATTCAATCGAAATCCACTACCATATGGTTGTGGATAGACTGGGTACAACCTTTGCGGCTTTGTCTGATCCAACCCGGCGGGCGATGATCGAGCGGCTCTCCCGTGGGCCTGCCTCTGTGCACGGTTTGATGGAACCGTTTGCACTCTCGCAGCAGATGATTTCAAAACATATTGCGTACCTGGTACGGGCGCGGATTGTGATCAAGACGAAGCGTGGACGAGAGAGTATCTGCGCGCTTAGGCCACAGGCTATCAAGACAGTCAGCGACTGGGCGATTAGCTATCGCCAATTCTGGGAAGAGAGTTTCGACAAGCTGGATGTGGTTGTGAATCGAATGAAAAAAGCGGAGATCAGAGATGACAAACAACACGGTGAATGAGACGGAGCGGATGGTTATCACCAGAGTTTTTGATGCCCCACGCGAACTGGTTTGGAAGGCTTGGACAGACCCGAAGTACGTGATGCAGTGGTGGGGGCCGAAGGGCTTTACTGCGCCCGTTTGCGAGATGGACTTTCGCGTTGGGGGAAAATTTCTCTGCTGTATGAGATCTCCGGACGGGCAGGAGTTCTGGAATGCGGTTGAATACCACGAGATTATTCCGCACGAGAAGATCGTTTCCTCGATGTACTTTTCGGACTCGAAGGGAAACAGGATTGATCCTGCGCATCTAGGAATAGAACATGAGGCCATAGAGGGTGCGTACGACGTGACCATCTTTGAGGATCTAGGAAACGGCCAGACGAAGCTCACCTTCATTGGAAATGAACCCATGGAGAGCGCGAAAAATAGCGGTCAGTTGGAAGGCTGGAACGAGATACTCGATAAGCTTGCTGCAGTTGTTGCGGGGCTGACGCACGCGAAATAAGAAGCTGAAGGTTTGATTCGCGAAACTCAATCGTGGAGAAAGAAATGGAAAGAATACCGTTTTTCGCTATCGTCCTGCTGGCATTCGCATTTCCCGCCCATGCCCAGGACGCGATGAAGAAAGATGCAGCCGTCAAACCTGCCGATCCGGAATTGAAGGTCGTGCTCGATTCCAGGAATGAGATTGGCCGCAAGCTGACGGTGATGGCCGAAGATTTTCCCGAGGACAAATATGACTTCAAGCCGACACCCGCGCAGCGCAGTTTCGCAGAGCAATTGCTGCACGCTGCGGGTTCAATGTATTACTTCACCAATCCTGTCATGGGGCAGAAGCCTCCCGCGGGAGAAGACCCGAAGCGCGACCAGTACAAAACAAAGGCCGACATCGTCGCATTCGTAAAGAAATCCGTTACCGACGGCGCAGCTGCCATTCAGTCAAAGGGCGAGAAAGGCCTGATGCAGACTGTCGTATACGGTGATCAGAAAGCGCGCGTTCTCGACATAGCGTACGGCCTAATCGAACATAGCGGTGAACACTACGGCCAGCTCGTTGTGTACTACCGCCTCGCAGGTCTTGTGCCGCCGGAGTCGCGGCCCAAGAAGTAAAGCTCAAGAGACCAGGTACCCCCATCCTTGTCGTGCGCCGTTTGCGCGAATGAGCGGGGATTTCGGTTTTTGGGACCTTCAGTTTTCAATGCGTCGCGCGGTTCGTCCCGCCGTCCAGCGCGTATTCCGCAATGAGGAAGAAACTCGCTCTGAGTTTCTGTCATTGATTCGCCAGCGTCCCAACGGTGTCTAGGATCGATGAAAATCCCTCTAATGTATTCCTCTGTAGCCCAGTGTTCTCGGGAAAGATTTTGGTCCTCTGAGCGGAACGCCCATGCTTTTGATTAATTGCCAAAGTCCCACAAACGCACCAACCCAAAACTAGAATGACCACTTCAATGCTATTTGAGCGACGCGGGGATTTACCGATGTACTCTTGATGACACCGAACGTGGCTGAGGAAAAATTGCTGTCCGGATCGGCAAACTGAGAATGGTTGATTGCGTTGTAAAACTCGGCGCGAAATTGAAGACTGCTGGATTCAATCGGCCAGCCCAGAGACATGGTCTTTGAGAGGGCGAGGTCCAGGTTTGATTGTCCCGGGCCCGTCGCCAAGCCGGTAGAACTGTTGCCGAATCCAGTCCCGATTCCGTCCGCTCCGATGATTCTCGGTTTTGTGAAGCAATTTGCATTGAAGTATCCGTTCAGTTTCGATTGGATTGATCCAATCTTCACCAACTGACCATTCGAGCATGTGCCGCTCAGTTGAGCGCGGTCTTCGCTAATGCCAAAGACATTGTCGGAGTTCGTATAAGAGATCGTAAGTGCGTTCCCGGACTGAATTGTTGCGACCGAGGCCAGAGCCCAGCCACCCAAGACGGCCCGTTGTATACCACTCGACGGGCTTGGTAATGTCCATATCCAGCTTAGAACAAAGCGATGAGTGCGGTCGAAGCTCGCGCGTCCCCAGCGTTGGCTGGGTGAGTTCTGGTCTCCCAACGTGAGCGCGTTACCTGAAGATGTGGAGTTGATGTCTGCTCCATCGGTATCGAAGGTTTTCGAGAAGGTATAGGAAGCGAGAAATTGGAAGCCATGACTCAGCCGCTTGGTTATGCTCGTCTCAAGTCCGTTGTACCAGGAATTTCCTTCTGATTCCATGAGCTGTAGCGAGTCAGGTGGCACCCCGAGGACAGGAACCCGCTGCGAAATATTGTCCAGCGTATTGTCGGTGATGCCTCGGATGGGATGAGCCACCGATGCAGGCAAGGCCTGGTTGAGTGAACGTTGGCGCACCAAGTGCGTGCCGCGAGTGCCTACATATCCTACTTCCCACAACCAACCCTCGCGAACTTCTGTCTGAACATTCAACGAGAATTGTTGGATCATGGCTGGTCGAAACGCGGGATCGATCGAATAAATAGTGATATTGCTGGTGGGAGAGTAGGCCGGGAATTGGGGAAAAGACTCCGGCGTTGGAAAAGGTTGTGCAAACGGTTCTGAGAAGGTTGCGCTCGCATTCGATTCCCCCGCGTTTAGGCGGAAAACCGAGAATGGGGCGCCAAGCACATTCTGGTAAAACGCCTGGCCTGTAGGTCGGGAATAGTAGAGGCCATACCCGCCTCGGAGCACCAGGCGCGGATTGTGAGGGAGAAGTTGATAAGCAAATCCAATTCGCGGAGCAATCGTGTTTTGCCCTGCTCCATTGTTTCCGAATGTATTATCGACGCGCGTTACTCCAACGGGCACAGTGCCGGGAAAGTTGGATGCAACTACGTATCCCGCCACGCTTCCGCCAGGTGGCGGGTTCGGATCAGCCTTCGTAATGTCGAAGCTCGCATTTCTACCTAGAGTGTCCCCGAATTGTCCCAGCCTTTCATAGCGCAAGCCGATATTCAAAGTAAGAGACTTGAAGATGCGATAGTCATCCTGAACGAACGCCGATCCTTCCCACGCCCGGAATTCTCGAGTCGTCAATCCGAAGTCGTCAAAGGAGGCAAAAACATTACTGAACCGCGTGCCGTTGTGGGCTGCGTTGAGGCCGAGCAGAAAATCTGGCCAGCTCAAAAACTGAACAAAGGAACCCAGTCCTATCAGGTTCACATTATCCTGTATGCGTGTAAGTGATCCTCCTACCCTGACAGCATGTCGTCCTTGCACCATGCTGAGTTCGTCACTCACTACGAAGGTGTTTTGCGTGACGGATCGTGGAAATCCGGACGCGATGCTTACCGAGCCGACAATGCTTAAGCTGGGAAGCTCGTTATTCCGGCTCATTTCTCCTTCGGCGACCCCAATGTCGGACCATTTGAACGGAGTCACTGCCTCCGTATCGGTCCTGGTACGTGCGAAACCGAACCGCGCTTCGTTCAGCCAGTGATTGTTGATCGCGTATGTATGTGCGATAGAAAAGACTCTAAACCCGGAATCACTGGGACTTGGGAATCCCCGGATATTGCCTGACGCGTTAACACCATTGCCGGGAAAGGTAACTGTTTCATCGTCATTTGCAAGGAAGAAGCGCCCAGTGATCTTGTGCCTTGGATTCACCACATAATCGAGGTTCGTTGAAAATTGATCTTCGCTGAAATGACAAGGGTCGGTAAAAACTGAAAATCCCTGTTGAGCAAATGGCTTCGTGGTATCCACTGTTTGCGGCGTCGGGATCAGGTACGTACCGTCAGACAACTTAAGGTTCAACAGTTCAAGTGCCGCGCTGTTGATGTTAGTGCCATCGGGATTCACCGTTACGCCACCCTGTGATCCCGACATTCCCCCAAACAACATGCCGAGTGCGCTGGCCGTCCGGTCATTCGTTAAAGCAGGTTCGGTCAGGCTCGCATTGCATGCGGTTCTCGATTGGCCGGCAGCGATGCTATTTACTTGACGTGTGCCTTGATAGGAACCGAAAAAGAACACTCGGTCTTTTTTGATGGGCCCGCCGAGAGAAAATCCAAATTGATTTTGCTTGAGCACAGGGCGCGGCTGGTTGGTTTGATTCAAAAAGAAGTCATTTGCGTTGAGGGCGTCATTGCGCAGAAATTCGAAGAGCGTTCCGTGAAAGTCGCGACCGCCTGTCAGCGTGATCACGCTGACATTCGCACCGGCGTACCGACCGTACGCGGCATCGTAGAGTCCTGTTTGAACTTTGAATTCCTGGATGCTGTCAGGATTGGGGATCGGAATGCCACCACTGCCTGATGCGCTACCTTGCACATCGCTCACGCTGATTCCATCCAACAAGAAATTGTTGTCGTACGAACGCGCTCCGTGCACGAAGATTCCGTCATTGGATTTCGCGATTTGGGACAAGGCTGTTCCGCCGACTCCAAGTTCCCCAGCATTGAACACACCTGTCGTGACGCCTGGAGCAAGTCCGGCGATTTGAGAAAAATTCCTTGTCACCAACGGCAGCGTGCGTACCGCCGCGTCGTTCACCACTTTGCCCAGGGCGGCATTGCCGGATTGGACCATGGTGGGTTCGCCCGATACCGTTACGGTTTCATAGACCCGGATGGTGCGAAGGTGAAGTTCTATCTGAAGAACTTCTGTCACGCTGATATTGATGCTCGCATGTGCGAAGAGATGGACAGCTCCGGATGTCTCCGCGCGCACCTCGTACGGGCCAGGCGACCGTAGCTGAAATAAAAACCTGCCCTCTTGATCAGAAATGACTGTGTCAGCTTCGCCTGTCGTGGAATTCTGGAGTCGAACCTCTATGTTCGGCAAGACAAGTCCAGAGTCATCAAGTGTTTGGCCTGCTACTGCCCCGGTCGAGGAGGTCTGACATTGCGCGCAGGCAAAAAGCAGCAGAACTATCGCAAGTAGTCTGTGGGTGAAAAAATGTGGTGAGCTCGTCCAAAGCTGCTCTTTCATGAGCATCATTTCTCATTTCGTTACCGCGACCCGAATGACGAGCTATCTCTGAATCACCCGACGGAAGGACCCCCGATTATCGAATCAAAAGTTCGTGCTAGATGAATGTTAGGGTTGCAGCCGGTATCGTCCGACACTGTCAAAATTGACAGTGCCGAAACCATTCACTCCCAATAGTATTGCTGACGTTGTAACAGGTTTCCTGTCACGCCCCCCGCCTAAGTCGCGTGACACGCGTCGCGGGTTCCAATATGGCAAGAATTCTTGTTTTCTTGCGAATTCTTGTTTGCCGTGTTCGCAATTAAGGCGAAAGCCTTGAAAATGGGGCTTCGGATGAAGATCCAGAAGACACTGGTAAGAATGCTTTTAGCGGCGATCGTCGCCTATTGCGCCGTTCCTCAAGTCGTTGATGCCGCTGGCACTAAGCCCATTAAGCGTGTGCTGATTTTCAATGTCTATGGTCAACTCTCGTCTCCTGGCGTTGCGGCGATGGATGAGGCGATCGTTGCCAAATTGCAGGAGTCTCCCTATCAAATCGAACTCTACAGTGAAGACATGGAGGCGACTCTTTTTCCGAACGAGCAGACCCAGGCGAAGTTCCGTCAGTGGTACGTAGAAAAATATCGCGATCGCAAGCCGGATGTAATTATTACAGTCGGACCCGATCCATTGAAGTTCATGGTGGATGCGCACGAGAGTGCGTTTCCGGGGACACCGATTGTCTTCTGCGGGAGCACGCAGGAGATGCTGGGCCGCCTCAAGTTGGATTCCCACTTCACCGGGGTCTGGGGCGTGGCCAACCCCGAAAATACATTGAAAGCGGCATTACGTCTCAAGCCCGATACAAAACACGTGGTTGTAGTCGGCGGCGTGGGGACCTACGACCGGTATTTGCAGGGAATCGTGCGCGAAAGCTTTCGCAATTACGAATCAAGTCTCGATTTCACCTACCTAACAGACTTGGAAATGTCCACGCTCCTCGAGCGGCTTCGACATCTGCCCAGCAACACTATCGTTTATCACACCTCCATCATGCAGGATGCAGGGGGATCGTACTTTATTGACGCGACTCAGTCGGTTCCACTAGTGGCGGAAGCCGCTAGCGCGCCCGTGTTTGTCGTCGACGATGTTGATCTTGGGCGGGGTACCGTGGGAGGAAACCTGCTGAGTTTCTCCGCTCAGGGCCAAGTTGCTGCAGCAATGGCGATCAGGCTTCTGAATGGAGAAAGCGTCCAGAGCATTCCTATCGTTAGAAGCGCGAATGTGAATTTGTTCGATGGGCGGGCACTGCGCCGCTGGGGGCTTAGCGAAGCGAACCTTCCTTCCGGTAGCGTTGTTCTGAATCGGCAACCAACGCTCTGGGAGTCTCATAAGTGGCTCATCATCGACGGAATCCTGCTGATTGCACTGGAGTCTCTGCTGATTCTCGCCATGGTGTGGCAGCGACGCAGGCGGCGAAAGGCAGAGGCGGAGTTGGCGATTGTGTACGACCGGTTACGACTGGCAGTGGAAGCAGGAAAGCCGGTCGGCTGGGAATGGGATGTCAAGAATAGACGGAACAAGTGGTTCGGCGATCTGCAAAGCCTATTGGGAATAACTTCAGAAGCCTACGAAGAACGAATTCGCGATTCCTATCGGCGTATCCATCCCGAGGACCGTAAGCGGGTCTGGAAAGCGATTGCCGTCGCAAGGAAGGAGCGAAGACCTTGCGCCATGGACATACGCGTCGTTGGAAGCGATGGGTCTGTGCGCTGGTTTACGGCCCGCGGACGTTTCCACTACTCTCCTGAGGGCGACATCGAACGTATGCTCGGCATGGCCGTGGACATCACTGAACGAAAAGCGGCTGAAGAAGAGTTGATGAATCTGAGCAGGCGATTGATCGATGCACAGGAGGAAGAACGCAAGCGTATCGCCCGAGACATCCATGATGATTACAACCAGCGCTTGGCGGTAATGGCGATTGATCTCGAAGATCTGGCAGAACACATCGCGAACTCCCCTGAGGGCGCTGGAAAAAGATTGCATGAACTTTGGAACCGCGTCAGCAAACTGGGTGACGACTTGCATTCCTTATCACACAATTTGCACTCCTCGACGCTCGAGAGCCTTGGACTGGTAATAGGAGTGAGGGCCTTCTGCCAGGAGTTTTCAGATCAACAGGGAATTCAGGTCGACTTCGCACATGAGAACATCCCGCGGACTATTCCCGGCACCTCGGCGCTTTGTCTTTTCCGCGTTGCTCAGGAAGCACTACGAAATGTCAAGCGGCATAGCGGTTCCAATAGAGCTGAGGTTCGGCTCGAAGGATTCGGCGACAGGCTTTGGTTGTCGATTACAGATCGTGGCAGTGGATTCGTCGTGGGCAAGCGGACATCCCGTGATGGTATTGGCATCCGCAGTATGGAGGAACGTTTGCGTGCACTAGGCGGACAGTTGGACATTCACTCGCAACCCTCTAAGGGAACAAGAGTTGAAGCCTGGCTACCGGCGAGTATCGATCTAAAAGAGCCGGTAAAAAAGCAATATGTAGAGATTTGAGAGGAACCATGGTAGGGCTCAATGGAAAAAACCGGCCTCGCGTGCTCATTGCGGACGATCACAGCATCGTAGCCGAGGGCCTTCGTTCGGTGCTCGAACGGCACTGCGAAGTGGTCGGAGTGGTGCGGGATGGGCGCGAATTATTGGCCGAGGCACCCAATCTGAAGCCAGACGTTGTGGTTGCGGACATCAGTATGCCGCTCCTGAATGGTTTGGAAGCAGCAGAGCGGCTTAAGGTACTCATGCCTGACGTGAAGGTCGTTTTCCTGACAATGAAGGACGATCCTAATCTGGCCGCTGCAGCACTAGATCTCGGGTCTGTGGGATACGTACTGAAGCATTCAGCAAGCTCAGAACTGTTCACGGCAGTTTGCGACGTGCTTGAAGGAAAGCCATATGTAACGCCCCGACTCAGGCCGGAAAACTGGGCCATCCGAAAAGAGCGAGCACGACAATACGAGAAAGAGCTGACGCCCCGTCAAAAAGAGGTTCTTCAGTTGCTTGCTGAAGGTCGGCCTATGAAGGAGATAGCCGATATTCTGAAGGTCAGTGAAAAGACGATCATGTTCCACAAATACCACATCATGTCGGCTTTCAATCTTAAGAACAATGCGGACTTAGTCCTCTTTGCTCTGAAAAACCACTTGATTTCGAATTGAAGGCGGGCTCCTTGAACCTGTTAACTCTTCTAGTTGCTTCATTGTACTCATCTTTCTAGCATTACCTCCGAAGTTCGTCAGAGATTAGCGGATGCCCAGGAGGTCGGTTCAACGTCTGACACGTTGACTCGCTGAAAGAGAGGCTAGGTTTGACGCGTCCCCGAGTCCTACTCGCTGACGACCATCCACCGGTAATAGACCGGCTCACATCGATTCTGCAGTCTGACTTCGATGTGATAGGAGCCGTCAGTGATGGTCGATCGTTGGTCGGAGAAGCCTCGCGCCTGCATCCCGACGTGATCATACTCGACATCACTATGCCGAAATTGACGGGTATTGAGGCCGCCCACGAACTCAGAGAGGCGGGCTCCGATGCTAAGCTTGTCTTCTTGACAGTCCATCAGCAGGCTGCTTTCGTGCACGAGTGTTTTGCTGAAGGAGGTCTTGGGTATGTCACGAAAACCCGATTGCTCCTTGATCTGATTCCAGCAATAAACGAAGCTCTCTCAGGCCGGCATTTCGTTTCCCCTTCAGTATCGCGTTGAGGTAGTATCCTCGCTTTTGTCACGTAAAAAGTCTCACTAGATTCGAAACGTCGAAGAGGTGTCACGAAGCTTGCCTTTCGACCTAGGAGTTTTCCTAGTTGGCCGAAATTCCTTTCCGCGCATACATTTGGGGCCCTAGGAGATCATCATGGCAGGCAACCGCCCTCGCATTCTTATCGCTGACGATCACACTCTCGTCGCAGACCTGTGCAAGAAGCTACTCGAAACCGAATTTGATGTGGTGGGAACCGTGGGCGACGGCCGGTCCCTACTGCGCACCACAGCAGAGTTGAGGCCAGACGTGGTTCTTGTCGACATCACCATGCCTATCCTGAATGGCCTGGATGCGGGAGAACAAATAAAAGCAGAACTTCCTCGTACCAAACTGGTATTCCTGACCATGAATCCTAATGCTGATGTAGCGGCGGAAGCATTTCGCCGAGGAGCATCAGCCTATTTATTGAAGACGTGTGCCAGTTCCGAACTCGTAACCGCCGTTCGCCAGGTTCTGAGGGGGTATACCTACCTATCGCGAAATATCTCCGAAGACGCTGTCAGCATGCTTTGCCGGCAGGAGAAGAAGATGGTAGAAGAAGATGTGCGACTCACCAGAAGGCAGCGTGAAGTCCTGCAGCTCTTGGCCGAAGGCAGAGTGATGAAGGAAGTCGCTGACATTCTGAACATGTCGACAAGGACAGTCGCATTCCATAAATATCGAATCATGGATGTGCTGGGTGCCAAGAACGGTGCCGAACTGGTGAGGTACGCCGTTCGAAACCATATGGTCGCCGCTTGATCAAAGAGGATGAAGCGGACCAGTACCGCAGTTTCGGCTTACGCCGACAGCTTGTAAGCTTTGCCTATCCAGTCCATAAGCTCCCCATTGATCTCCCGGCGGGCTGAGAGCTTCATTTCCGCATGCCAACGTCCCTTGGAAATCTGCTCCAGTTTCGAGATGCGCGGGCTTTTGATCGGACGATCTGTCTTGATGGTGAGCAGTAGGTATTGCTTGTGCGCTTGTACGTCGAGAAAGGCAGACTTGCGCACTAGGTGTACGGATGTTTTCTTTACTTCCTCGCGGAATTCACCGACACAGCTGACAGCGGTCATCAGTTCAGAGTACAGCTCACGCGAGAGCCGCCCTACCAACAATGAAGTATTTTGCTCAGCCATGTTGGAGCCTCCCTTCGACGACTCCCTTATTAAGACTGCGGCCGTGGATGGGAAAGCTTACTCCAAAACGTCCACTCACGGTGTCACTCTATTCGAGTTGCACAAGTTATTTTGCTGCGATACCTGTAAAACCGGTGTCAAATCTTCTTCGCCTTCAGCAGGGCGTCCTGCGGCGGTGGTAAAGTATGGAGCACTCCTTGGGATTACCACCGTCCGCAAGAGGGTTTGTTATGTTGTGGAAGGCCGATCCAACTTTTTATCCTTCGCCAAAACTTGCTATTCAAGCTCCAGCTGAAAAGCTTGCCTACATCGCCGCCCTGAACGCAAATGGCGGAAGCAAACCGGACGCGCTTCTGGTTGTGGATGTTGATCCTAAATCTAGCGCGTACGGTGAGATCGTTGGCCGATCGGATATGCCCAATGCGGGTGATGAACTGCATCACTTTGGTTGGAACGCCTGCAGTTCGGCACTTTGTCCTTACGGTTCGCATCCACATGTCGAGCGGCGCTATTTGATTGTTCCCGGCTTACGGTCGTCCCGCATCCACGTGTTTGACACGAAAGATGACCCGAGACGGCCGGCTTTGGTGAAGATCATCGAGCCAGAACAAGTTGCCGAACGAACCGGCTATAGCCGTCCTCATACGTTGCATTGTGGGCCGGACGGCATTTACGTCAGTGCTCTCGGCGCTCCGAACGGGGATGGTCCCGGCGGAATCTTCGCCCTCGATCACTACACTTTCGAACCGCTCGGCCGGTGGGAAGTGGAGCGCGGTCCCCAATACTTCGGCTACGATTTTGCCTGGCATCTTGGATATGACACCGCCATAACGAGCGAGTGGGGTACCCCAAAGATGGTCGAGGACGGAGTCGTCCCTGAGCTTCTTCTGGGCGGAAAGTACGGCCATAGTCTGCATGTTTGGGACCTGCGCAAGCGACGACATCTCCAGGCACTCGATCTCGGCGCTGAACAGCAGATGGTTCTCGAACTGCGCCCGGCGCATGATCCCACCAAAGCCTATGGCTTTGTCGGCGTCGTCACGTCGCTGAAGGATCTTTCCAGCTCAATCTGGTTGTGGCACCGCGGAAACAACGGCGCCAACGGACAGTGGGCGATTGAAAAGGTGATCGAGATCCCGGCTGAAGCAGCTGATCCCGGTCAGCTGCCTCCACTACTGCAAGGCTTCAAGGCTGTGCCTCCATTGCTGACCGATATCAATCTCTCGGTCGACGATCGCTTCCTTTACGCCTCTTGCTGGGGCACGGGAGAAATGCGCCAATATGATGTGTCCGATCCATTTCATCCGAGGCTGGTTGGCTCGGTACACATTGGGGGAATCGTAAGGCGGGCAGCTCATCCGACGAAACCGAAGCAGCCGCTGAATGGCGGTCCACAAATGGTTGAAGTCAGCCGCGACGGTAAGCGCGTCTATTTCACGAACTCGCTTTATGCATCGTGGGATGAGCAGTTTTACCCCGATGGAATCCGAGGATGGATGGTCATGTTGAACGTGAAGCCGGGCGGCGGCATTGAACTTGACCCCAAGATGTTCGTCGATTTCGGCGACCTGCGGGGACACCAGGTCCGGCTGCAGGGCGGCGATGCGTCTTCCGACTTTTACTGCTACCCATGAACCATAATTGGCCCTGGGCAGTTCTATTCATGCTCGGGGCCTATCACGGAGTAAATCCTGCGATGGGCTGGCTTTTCGCGCTGGCCTTGGGCCTGCAGGAAAAGCGCAGATCCGCGTTGCTGCGGGCCCTCATCCCCATTGCATTAGGTCATGCCGCGGCAATTGGGAGTGCCGTTATCATCCTGCGCTTCGCGCAAGACTTCGTTCCCATCAGCATCATCAAGCTGGTTGTGGCCACTGTTCTATTTTCTCTCGGCGCATACAGGATCTTTCGAGCGAGCCATCCGCAGGGCAGCGGTATGAGGGTCGGACCGAGCGACCTCTTCTTATGGTCATTTCTCATGGCGTCGGCGCACGGCGCTGGGTTGATGCTGTTGCCAGTGCTCCTTGCAGCGCCGATGCCAATGTCGCACACAACGTTCTCACCCCGCTCCATGGCCTGGAGCAAGCCTGCTATCGCTCTGGCGCTCACGATCCACACTCTGGGGATGCTGATTGTTGCCGGCATTCTTGCGTGCGCATTTTTCGCAGCCTACGAGAAATGGGGCCTGCGTCTGCTGCAGCGCGTCTGGCTTAATTTTGACCTCGTCTGGGCTGTCGCTTTGATCGTGGCTGGAGTGATCACGCTGGCAACTTGATTCATCCTTCGTTCACTTTGCGTTTCGCGCCTCTGCTTCAGCCAGCCATCCGCGGCGAAGTGATTCCTCGGGAATGCTCGATAGGTAAGGTTTGATGTCGAGAATGGGCGTGCCCTCAAGCATGTCGATGCCGCGGACATGCAGAAACCGCCCATCACGTCGCAGGAGTTCGACGGTAGTTAATCCGATCGGATTTGGACGTCGCGGGGAGCGCGTTGCAAACACGCCGTGCGGCCGGTTATCGCTCGGAGGAGTGCCCAGCAACTCGAAGCTCGTGGAACGATCGAAGACCCAGATCACGATCAAATGGGAGAATCCCTCAACGTCCTGCAGTCCGGGCTCGAATTGGGACAACACTTCGAGTATGCCCTCGACGTCATGCTTTGCACCGAGTCCCTTAGGAATTTCCTGCGTCGTTTGGTACGGGCTTCGAACGTGGCCGATGGGTTCGAATGCAAGCACAGCCGTTCCTGACTTCGCAACTGACATCCTTGCAGTTTATCCGTCGAGGGTGCGTCGTTCAATGTATTGGCACTGCTGCGTTTCGTGCCGGTCTCTGCACCGCAGCGTATAATCTGAGCCTTATCATGCCGAGCCGTCGTTATGCGTTGGTGGCTTATGTGAAGGGGCCAATCGCGGAGTTTGTCGAACATCTCCGCAAAGAGTTACATCCTGATCTTCCACACCTCCCGGCGCATATCACGATTTTGCCCCCCCGCCCACTACAAGGAACTGAAGCCGACGCCCAGGCGACTCTCGACGATCTTTGCAAGCAAGTGGACCCCTTCGACATCACGCTGGGAGATGTGGATACCTTCATTCCCTCAACACCAACCGTCTTTGTTCGAGTTTCCCGCGGGGCATACAAACTGCGCGAGTTGCATGACCGGCTGAACCTGGGTCCGCTGGCCTATAAGGAAGAGTTCCCCTACATGCCGCACCTCACCATCGTAAAGACAACGGTTCCTGACCAGGCTGATCATGCATATGCAACGGCTCGTGAGCGATGGACGCAGTTCAAGGGGCCCCACAAGGTTGAGGTTCGCGAGCTAACGTTTGTCCGTGAGCAAGCACAGTATCAGTGGGTCGATTTGGCCGGAATCAAGCTAGGGAAAACGCTCGCGTCGGCCCGGTCCCATTGAGCATTTCGATTGCCTTCCACAAAAACCATTCGGCGAGGACATGTCCTGTCCCTCAGGACATGTCCTTTTCGTGCATTGCCAAGGGGTGCATCCGAGGGTACATAAGTACTAAGGCTGCATCCCCGGCTCGTCAAAAAGCCGCCTCCCCAGCGGGTTTTCAGCCATAGCTAAAGTTTCGGGGGAGCATATGCAGATCGGGGTGTACGGCGCGGGCTACCTGGGCACAGTGATTTCAGCCTGTCTCGCCGACTTCGGAACTCCGGTGATCTGTTGTCATCCAGACAGCTCTCGCATGGTGGAAATGGCGCAGGGCAATGTTCCGTTCTTCGAGAAGAATTTGATCGAAGTCATCAAGCGCAACGTGCGCTCGGGGCGATTGTTGTATTCGACCGACATGGAATCTTTTGCACGGCGTGCCCAGGTGATATTCCTTGCCGAAGACACTCCGCAGCATCTCGCCGACCTGGCAGTCAGGATTGCTCGGCACGCGCCGCGTCCGCCAGTTCTATCGGTGGTCACGCCGGTCTCGGTAGGTACGGCTGCGGGAGTTGAGCAGAAGCTGTCTGAAGCCGGTGTGCGCGGCACCATCGTGTCCCAACCGATATTTTTCACGCCGGGTTGTGCCGTGGAAGACTTTAACTGGCCGGATCGCATCATCCTCGGTACCTCCTCCAACGATGCCGTCTTGCTTATCAAGCAGATCTTCCATCCGCTAGTCATGCGAGGTGTTCCGGTTATTGTTACCAATCACGAAACTGCGGAATTGGTGAGAGAGGCAGCGACAGCGTTTGTAGCTACCAAGATTTCGTTTATCAATGAACTGGCGAGCTTATGCGAGCACGTAAAGGCCGATGCCGTTAATTTGTCACTGGCTCTCGGATTGGACAAAAAGATTGCGCCCCGCTGCTTGCAGCCCGGAGCTGGGATGGGCGGCATTTTCGCGGAATCCGATATGGACTCACTTGTCGAGTTGGCTCGGGCAAACGGCGTATCGCTGAAGGTGTTGGGAGCGGCGCGTGAAGTCAATCACGCCCTCGCCGATAGGACCATCGAGAAGATCTCGACCTGCGTAGACTCAGTTCAAAACAAGGATGTAGGCATTTTGGGGCTGGCTTTCAAGCCGAATACGAACTCGGTCGCCGGATCGTCATCGCTGCGCCTGGCCCAGAGCCTGATCGCCAAGGGCGCCCGTGTTCGCGCGTACGACCCCGTTGCCATTCCCGAAGCGCGGCTAGAACTGAATGGCGCCGTGTTTTACTGTGACACCCCTTATGCCGCTGCGGAAGGTGTGGATGCACTGGTAGTGGGAACTGGCTGGCCCGAGTTTCGCGACCTGGACTTTGGGCGCATTAAGCATCTGCTGAAGCGTCCCCTGATTGTCGATACGAAAAATATTCTCGATTCCGGCCGTCTGCGCGGCATGGGATTTGAATACATCGGTGTAGGAAGAAGTTAAAACGATTTTTCGCAGCCCTCCCCCACCCTCTCTCATCGTTGTGCACAACTGCGCTTCTGACAGTCCTCACGCGAGTTGTTATAATTTCAAGAGAGTACGGCGGGGTTAGTTCAGTGGTAGAACACCGGACTGTGGCTCCGGTTGTCAAGGGTTCGAATCCCTTACCCCGCCCCAACGCATCAGACTGCTACTTCAGGACCACCCACGACATCCCCGTATTTTCGATGTGAATGATTTCCTTGTCAGTGTGGAGATCGTAATGTCCTATTGGAAGCGCTCGTCCATCTAGCGCTCGAACACTACCACGACTGCGAATACTACTGATAATCGGCTCCGCGCCAGATTGCTCCACTGTGCTGGTAAGAATATTTAATCGGTATTGCACCGCATATTCCTGCGAATCGGTGCCTCTTGCAACCAATCGTCCCTGACCTTGTTTGAGTTCTGGAATTCGCATGCCTAACTATCGCGCAGTTTGCCCGATTGAGCAAACCCGAACTCTTAATGCGAAACAAAGACGGCTAAGCCAACTAACGTACTACCTACTCAGCCACTCGCAATTGTTTGTGCTAGCTTCGCGGGGTTCGATCGATTCATTGTGGAGGCTCCATGCGACGTATTCTCCCGCTGCTGGTCATTGCGCTTGTCTTTTGTTCCAATCTCTCTGCTCAAGGTGGATCTTGCAGTGGGATCAATCTCGGTCGCGGAGCAAGCCTGAACGGCTTCATTCCATTTCCCGCCGATAACGCTTGGAATCAGGACATTTCCGGCGCAGTGGTCGATCCGAACTCCGACGCCATCATCAATTTCATTGGCGGGAGCGTTACGATGCATCCTGACTTTGGTGCTGGGCTCTACGGTGGGTCAACGATTGGAATTCCTTACATGGTCGTCAGCGGCACGCCTTTCGTGAATATCAATTTCACAGCCTATGGCGACGAAAGCGATCCTGGGCCCATGCCAATTCCATCGAATGCACCGATCGAGGGTTATCCCCACCCTGATGATGGAGACCGCCACGTCCTGGTTCTCGATCGCGATAATTGCTGGCTCTACGAGCTAGGCCGTGCTTTTCGTCGCCAAAACGGCAACTGGAATGCTGATGTTGCGGTAGTGTGGGATTTATTGAATGACGAGCAGCGTCCTTACACTTGGACCTCGGCTGATGCTGCCGGATTGGCGATGTTCCCGGGGCTCGCTCGGTACGACGAAGTCGCGAATGGACAAATCAGACATGCATTACGATTCACCTTATCGCAAAGCAGGGAAGCCTTCGTTCCTCCCGCATCGCACTGGGCAGCCAATTCCAACAATTCTCTGGCTGCGCCAATGGGAATGCGCCTGCGGCTGAAAGCAAGTTACGACATCTCTGGATTTCCTCCACAATCGAAAGTGATTTTGGCGGCGCTTCAAAAATACGGCATGATCATGGCTGACAACGGTAGTTCCATGTTTCTCAGCGGAGCTCCTGATAACCGTTGGAGTAACGATGATCTGAACTCGCTGAAGTCTGTTCCCGCGTCTGCGTTCGAGGTCGTTCTGATGGATCCGATCTATACGCCCGATAACGTTCCAACGGGCCAGAAGCCGGTGATTACCAGCTTCACGGCTAATCCCAATATTGTGCCGCCAGGATCTCCGGTTACGCTGAACTGGAGCAGCACCGGTACTCAGTACTACGTCGTGTCGCCGGAGATTGGGGCCGTGCGCGGGACGACGGCGATTGTGCATCCGGCACAGACAACCACGTACACGCTATTCGCCACCAATCAGTACGGCCGCTCGAAAAAGACCGTGAAAGTCACCGTGCAATGAACCAGCTTTTCCGAGTCGTCTTATAATTCGCCGTGAATGGACTGGGCTCCTGCGTCCGTGGTGCGTTGGCTGTTTAGTTCACAGCAGGGGCTGTCAGATCGCCTGGTCGCACGCTGGGTGTTCTTACGAGCGCTCGGGCTTATTTACTTTTCTGCGTTCTTCTCGCTTGTTTTTCAGATTCGCGGGCTCATCGGGCCCGAGGGAATTCTTCCTGCTTCAGAATTCCTGCGTTACGTCGCCAATCATTTCGGCCCCTATCAGCGGATATGGTTTGCTCCTTCGTTGCTCTGGATTTCGGCCGGGAATGGGATGCTGATGGCGGTGTGCTGGGCTGGAATGGTGGCAGCGCTGCTCCTCGTGCTCAACTTCTGGCCGCGTGGCACTCTGCTGATCTGTTTTATCTGCTTTCTATCCTTTGTCAGCGCAGCAGGGGACTTCTCCAGCTATCAGTCGGATGGAATGCTGCTCGAAGCCGGATTCATCTCTCTGTTTTTTGCACCACGAGGATTTCTCCCGGGCTGGGGTGAGAATTTTCCACCATCACGAGCAAGTCATTTTCTTTTACTCTGGGAATGGTTCCGCATTTACCTCGAGTCTGGCGCGGTGAAGCTCTTGAGTCACGATCCGCAATGGCGCAACTACACTGCAATGGACGAGTACTACCAGAACGGTCCACTCCCCACATGGATCGGCTGGTACATGCAGCATTTGCCACACGGATTCCATGCATTCACGGTGATAGCGACTTTCGCACTGGAGTTGGTGCTGGTCTGGATGATGTTTCTGCCACGCCACTGGCGTATCGCGTGCTTTCTGATAGCCACGCCGTGGCAAATTGTCGTGATCCTCACGGCCAACTACACGTTTCTCAACTACCTGGTGCTGGCACTGGGATTTCTGCTTCTGGATGACGATTTTCTATCGCGCTTCATTCCGCAAAAATGGAGGACAATTGAGGCGAAGGTTGCTGTGGAGAGTGAGAACACTCCACCTCGCCTGACGGCTCGTGAAGTGATCCTGCTTCCGTTTACTGCAGGAATTTTGACGCTTGTCTTTTATGTGACGACTGCGGAACTTGTGTGGATGTTCTGGCGCTCTTGTCCTCTCCCGACTGCGCCCGTAACAGCCTTGGATCCATTTCGAATCGCAAATCAATATGGTCTTTTTGCCGTTATGACCCGAGGGCGTTACGAAATTGAGTTTCAGGGATCACCAGACGGACAGAATTGGACAGCGTATCCCTTCCGCTACAAGCCTCAGGAGCTTGCAGTTCCGCCAGGGGTATACGCCCCATATCAGCCTCGTTTCGACTGGAACCTGTGGTTCGCGTCACTCGGATCCTGGAGACAATATCCGATCGTGACCAGCACCGAGGAACGCTTGCTGGCTAATGCGCCAGATGTGTTAGCGCTGTTTGCATCGAATCCGTTCCCCAAAGATCCTCCAGCTCAGATTCGCGTCGTTCTCTGGCAATATTGGTTCACCTCCATAGAGGATAAACGGACGAAGGGATTGTGGTGGCGGCGCGAGATGCTGGGACTGTACGGTCCAACGTTGAGCAGAAGTGCGGAAGGGAAGTTGCAAGTGCTGGATTGGCCGAATGTACCACCACGAGACTGAATTGGTAATTTTCAACAGCTGTTGCCGTGCACAGCAATTGCATCAAATGCCGCAACGATGACATCGAGTTCGCCCAAGAAAGCTTGCGTGATAGGCTCTGGCCCCAACGGCCTCGCGGCCGCGGTTGTGCTCGCGCGAAGGGGTTTGCAAGTCGAAGTCTTTGAGGCCGAAACCATCCCCGGGGGTGCAGTGCGCACTCTCGAATTGACGCTCCCGGGTTTTCGTCATGATTTCGGCGCGGCGGTGCTTCCATTCGCCGCGGGTTCGCCCTTCTTCTCGTCTCTGCCCTTGCAACAGTACGGCCTTGAATGGATTCACTCGCCAGCGCCACTCGCGCACCCACTGGACGATGGCACCGCGGTAGTTCTGGAGCGAGATCTACGCGGTACTGAGGCTACGCTGGGGGAGGATGGCAAGCCCTGGCGTCGGCTCCTAGAGCCATTGGCAAAGAACTGGAACCAGTTCATACCTGAACTGCTTAGTCCACAACCGACCATTCCATTACATCCTGTACAAATGGTCAGGTTCGGAATGACTGCCCTGCCTTCGGCCAGAATGAGTGCCAATTTTCATTTTCGTGGCCAGCGTGCAAAGGCTCTCTGGGCCGGGCTTGCCGGACATTCCTTTTTGAGCTTGGATTCGCCGCTGAGTTCAAGCTTCGCAGTGATGTTAGGAGCGGCGGCTCATGCCGTGGGCTGGCCCATCCCACGTACCGGTTCGCAAGCTCTGACGGATGCGCTATGCCGATACCTCGATATGTTGGGCGCCACGGTGAAAACGTCTACACGCATCGAGAGCCTGAAGGACCTCGTTGATTACGAAGTGATCTGTTGTGACGTAACCCCAAAGCAACTGTTGAATCTAGGAGAGCAGAAATTCCACGAAAGTTATAAGAAACAGCTTGCAAAGTTTCGCTACGGTCCCGCTGCTTTCAAAGTCGACTACGCTTTGTCGGAACCGATTCCATGGAAAGCTCCCGACTGCCAGCGTGCAGCCACGGTTCACCTTGGCGGTAGCTTCGACGAGATCGCTGCATGTGAAAGGGCCGTCAATAATGGTCGAGAGCCTGAGCGGCCGTTTGTCCTGCTGAGCCAGCCGAGCCTGTTTGATTCGACCAGGGCCCCAGCAGGGAAGCACACGGCATGGGCCTACTGCCACGTACCGAACGGTTCAACCTTCAACATGCTCGACCGCATGGAAGTACAGATTGAGCGTTTCGCTCCTGGATTTCGCGACTGCATTCTTGCGCGAAATATTTGTACGCCGGCAGTCCTCGAACGCATGGATGCAAACTTGGTGGGTGGTGATATTGTCGGCGGCGCCCTAGACGTCAGTAATTTTCTCTCTCGTCCTACGTGGCGCCACTACGCGACCTCGGCCAGGGATGTTTACATCTGCTCGGCTTCAACTCCACCGGGCGGCGGAGTTCATGGGATGTGTGGGTATCATGCGGCCAAGCTCGCAGTGTCGAGGCTGAAACTCTAGGACCCTCTCAAGCAGCTTCCTGCGTTGACCGCTCCAGAGCATCGCGATCCCATTTGCCGAGGTTCGCAGCAACTTCGTAAGTACTCTGCATGAAGTCCAGCAATGTGGTCCGCGGAGACGGAGCCCTCCGGACCTCGTCATACATCAACAAGAACCCCTTCATGTTCGTATGGTAGTACGCTTCCTTAGGAAGAATTTTGCTTTCCGAAAGTCCTGTAGGTTCCGGTGCGGCATAGCAATAGAAGGCTGCGTCCGGGATGTCTCCTCCACCGGGCCACCATCCGGCACTGATTACTTCGTGCGAGTAGGCTTCGCGCGTGATCCGGTCCGCTCCTTCTCGCTCGGGTGCCCGTTTGCCGGAAAACCGAGTTACTGCCAAGTCGAAGCTGCCCCAGAAGAAATGCACGGGACTATTCTTTCCAACGAAACGCGACCGAAACTCCTGGAAGACTAACTCAATCACCAGAAGAGCTCGCCAGAAGCGGTTTACAGAATCGCGATCATACGATGCATGCTGTGTGTCCTTTTCAAAAGGAATCGGATTGGGAACCTCGACAGGCATCGTCCAAATCTTTGGCTCAATACCGAGCGAGCTCAGTGTCGAGATAAATTCCTTGTAGAAAGCGGCAACCGACTGCGGCCGGAGCGGGATCACGCGGCTGGGTCCGGCACTGGTCTGAATTACAAGATTGTGATGGGCGAAATCGAAACGAATCTCGAAAACGCCACTGTGGCATGGAATCGTTGACGTCGTAAGACCCGTCTCACATACATACAGAGGCACTTGCCACCAATGATTTGTCGGAGGCGCCAATGCCAATCGAACTTTGCCGACGATCTGTGTCCACATATGCAGCGTCGCACACGTATCTTGCCATCCCTTCAAAGGCAGCTCAGGCCATGCTGCTGGATTGTCTGCAAAATGACTCATACAATCACCTTGGAGTTACATTATTGCGCTTTTGAAGCTTGGCCGGCGGCAGCTTCAATAAGCTTCTGGATGGTGGGCGCCACCATAATAAGCAGTTGAGCCTCCGGTTTCGCAGCTCGTTCAATCACCGCAAGCTCCGCCGTTTTCCACGCCTCAGGCGCGGGTTGACCCTTGTCCATATAGTCTAGTGCGGCCAGGCCCGTTTGTGCGGCCTCAACAAGATTCTGAGAAACGGGGATGACCTCTATCAGCAATGGGTTGGGTGGGAGTTTTTCCATTGCGGGTGCTTGATCGCGCCATTGAACTAGGCACTCGCGAATTTTGTTTTCATTGGTGGACTTCGACTTTCCGGCAAGAAATAGGTCCACATACTCAGCGAAATGTCTCGCCGTGTCGCTCTCGGATCGGACTGTATCCACCAATCGATTTAGCGGATCGCCGCTATTCGGGGTTGTCGCCGCTGTCTCTTCGCGACTGTAATCCTTGACCGGTTCAACGACATTGCCGATTGTACGTAGCGCTTCGATGTTGTCGGAGCCTGCGATGCGGCGCAGCATGGGTTCATAGTTTGAATCGTGAGTAAGTCCAAGCCATTCCAGTCGCCGGCTGACGAGGTGCATTCGATCGTACATTGAAGCCGTATCCGTTACTTCTTTGGGAGACCACAGTCGTTCTGCAATGGCCGCCATGCGAGGCCAAATTCGTGAGTCGATAATCTCCGGCGAGATATACTCCGACCACATGCAGGCTTCCCCGCCCAGGATGTGTTGTTGCTCTTCCTTCGAAAGATTTGCAGAGGCAGCTGGCATGGGATCGATCGCATAATGACGCGAGGCAGGCCACTGCAAATCGAGGTAGTACCCGAATGACAGCAATCCGGAGTAACCCATCTTTGCTGCCGACGCGAGCGAGTCTTGTCCCCGCCACGACTGAATGATTACATCCTTCGGCGTATCGGGCTGCAGGATTTCATCCCATCCCTCCATGATCTTGCCGTGCTTATGGACGATCTCCTGCACCCGCCGCGTGAAGTACGCCTGTAATGCCGGATTGTCTTTGATACCATGGGACTTCATGAATGTTTGGATCTTGGGATTGGCACTCCACTGCTTGCCGTTTACTTCGTCTCCCCCAATGTGGAAATACTGATCTGGGAAAAGCTTCGCCATCTCGCCGATGAAGGAATCCAGGAATTTGTAAGTTGTGTCTTCAGTCGGGTCCATTGCTGGGTCAAAAATTCCCCAGTGACGCTCGATTCCATAGGGCCCCGGCGCACTCGCCAACTCGGGATAGCCTACGAACCAGGCTGTGCTGTGTCCCGGCATGTCAAACTCCGGAACTACACGTATTCCACGGTCACGGGCATACGCGATCAGGTCGCGCACTTCATCCTGTGAGTAATACTGATCGTCCGAACCCATCTGTTGCAGCTTGGGAAAACGCTTGCTTTCCACGCGGAATCCCTGGTTGTCGGAGAGATGCCAGTGCAGAACATTCAGCTTCACTGCCGCCATTCCGTCAAGGTTGCGTTTCAAGATGTCGAGCGGAATAAAGTGGCGGCTGACGTCGATCATGAGTCCGCGCCAGGGGAAGCGAGGCTGATCCTTGATCGTGACGGCTGGGATGGTAAACCCCGTGGGCCCGATATTGACCAGTTGTAACAGCGTTTGTAGTCCGCGCATGGCGCCGAGAACGGTAACTGCATTCAGTGTCGCGCTGTTGGAAGTCACTTCAAGCGTGTACGACTCGTCTTCGCCAAGCTCCTGAACATCTTTGCTCGCATTATCCACGTGGATGACGAGCGTCGCTTTGCTGGGATCGCTGATCTGGTCGCTGGTGGGGAGCATGCCCGTCGCTTTGCGCAAGTCGGTCAGAAAGAGGTCAGTGGCCCGCTGCAGTCTCAGTTCAGTGCGGCCGGTTATCGCGACGGAGAATGCTCGTGTGACCGCGAGCTCTCCCGTGCCGAGCTGCAGGTTGGCGGGTTGGGGCATCAGGTTAAAAGCGGGATGAATCTGTCCGGCGGTGAAGGTCGAACACAGCACAGCTAGCAGTACCATGCGCATGAGCCAGGTCTCCGGCGAAAGGGCAGCATAGTGGAAGGCCCTGCCACTCGGCAATGACATCTGACACGAATTCGTGTTCCGAGATGCATTCTGGGATAAGGGACCTGGGTTCTTAGATGAAAAGATTTGCGCACTTTATTTTGATCTCTTTTTCCAAGTTTTGCCTTGACTAAAAACTCCGAGGATAGATACTGGCTAGCGGCGTAAACACTTGAGCGTCCGTGCTGCAGCGCTGTCTCCCCCCAAAGCCGGCTGCGGGCGATAGGAAGCCGTCATGAAATGTCACGTAAGGATTTTCTGTCTCGTCTTCGTCGGGCTGATGGTTGCGATGTCTGTGCCTGCTTTGGCGGACTCCGTCAAAGATCCGAAGGTGATCATCAGAGATCCACTGTGCCGGTCTACGGGGTGCACCCCGGTTGATTCCAGCTTCACTTTCGGCACCCCGGAAGACGGTACCGGAGCAGTTTTTTTCACCAACGCTTCGGGCGTCGACTGGTTCAACCTGAAGCTAGTTGAGACCGGTGTCCCCGCCGATGCGATTACCTGTCTCACCGATCTTTTCGCCAATTGCTCCCTCTCCACCGTGAATGGAATCACAACTATTCTCCTTTCTGGAGTAAATGAGGAATTCGCGGGGATCAAGGCTGGGTCGAACTTCGAAATTATCTTCGGATGCGTAGCCGGAGAGTGTGAACCCTGGCCGGGTGACTTGGAATTCACCGCATTCGCGAACGTTCCCGAACCAGGAAGCCTGGCTTTGTTGGGCACTGGCCTGGTAGCGATCGTTTCCCGCCGCAAGCTTCTGAAGCGGTCGCAGACTTAGTTGCTCTTTTTACTGCTGTACTCGGTTATCAGCTTTGAAAATTCCGGTAGGGCCCTGAGCTTATCTAGCTCAGGGTCGTTCAGCGACTGCCCTGGGGAGTAGCCTCGGTGGAAAGCCTCTTTCAGGGATTTGAGCGCCTCGTTCTGCTTACCAGTAATCGCATAGACCTGCGCTTCGTCATACAGGAGCTGCACATCGTCCGGGTCGATAGCCCGAGCTTGGCGTATGTAAGCCTGTGCCTGCCCAGCATCACCTTTCTTGGCGTAGTAAAGCGCAAGATCGGCCGTGACGTTGGCTGATTTCGGATTGACTTGCAACTCGTCGAATGCAAGCTTGATGGCTTTGTCGTATGTCTCGGCCGCCTTGTCCACATGGCCCGACCAACGATAAGCGTCGGCCAGGTTGCCTGTAAGCTCCTGATCGCGGGGATTCTGCTGGACTGCCTGTTCAAACATCATGACCGAGTCACTGTACCGCTTGACATAGAAATATGCTGTACCGAGATTGGAGTAATTGATTGCGTCAGGCCGGGCTTGAACGGCTTTCTCTATGGCGGGAATGGCTTCTCCGTATCTCGATTGTCGAAGGTAGATTGCCGCCGTATTCTCATATCCGACTGGATTGTCCGGCGCGAGTTCGATCACGCGCTTCAACTCTTCGAGCGCCTTGTCATATTCGCCTAGTTGAGAATAAGCCCCAGCCAACTTGTTATAGTTAAACCAGTAATAAGGATTTTGACTTACGGCGGTCTGGTAAGCCGCAATTGCCTCGTCCTTCTTTGCGGCCGCCAAGTAGGCGCTGCCCAGGCGGGAACTGGCTTCGTCGGAGTTGGGAGTAAGTTTCAGCACGTTTTGCAGTTCGCCGACTGCCTCCGCATTTCGCCCCATCGCGCTGTACACGCTGCCCATAGCAAGGTGGACTTCCGGCAGATTCGGATTCAGATTCGCAGCCGTCTGCGACGCCGCTAGAGCCTTCTGAGCGTAAATCGGATCTTTCGTATCCTTGTAGAGAAGTAGGTTTGCATCCGCCAGCCCGGCATAAGCCAACGCGAAATTGGCGTCCTGCTGCAATGCGCTATCTAGAATCTTTATGGCCGCTTGTGTGTCGGCTGCGTTCTTGCCTCCGCGGAGCGCATTCCGTCCCTTCAAGTACAGGTCGTATGCAGCCATGTTCTCGGTCGGATGTACGCCAGTGCGAGCCATCTCCTCGCTGCTCGGTTTGAGTTCCAGAGCGTCGACCAAGTCTCCGTAAATCTGATCTTCGAGCGTGAGTAAGTCTTGCGATACTCCGGGGAATTCCTTCGCCCATACTCGCCGGCCGCTGGAAACGTCATCGAGATCGAGGGTAATACGGAGCCTGTCACCCGACCCTTGTACAGTTCCCTGTAAGACAAGGTTAACGCCAAGGGATTTTGCCAGGGCTTGGATCGGTTGCTCCTTCGCCGCTGCCTTCTCAACGGCGGATGACGATGCCACGTGTACTTCCTGCAGCTGAAACATCTTTGCCGAGAGAGCCTCCACCAATCCGTCGGCTACGTAGCGCAACGAGTTTTCATCGCCAAGCACTTTCAAGGGAAGGATGGCGACATACTTTCCCTTGGACAGATCGGGTATGCCTCGGTTGGTGGAGGTCTGGGATGATGAGAAGATGCGATGGCGAATTCTGGGCACTGAGAGCAGAGTGATCAGACCTGCGGCAACCACTGCGATCCAAATCCAGCCGCGTCTTCCCGGAAGCGCCAACGAGATCTGCACGCTGCGTGGTGGACTGGGAGCATGAGTCGGTACTGCGACGGACAGATTGGGATTTCCCTGCCACGCCTCGAGCTGCCGCAGCAGGTCGATGGCGCTCGCATAACGGTGCGCAGGATCGCGTTCCAAGCATTTGCTCACGATTGCGCTGAGGGCCTTCGGCACTGTGCCATCGATGTCGCTGATCGGCACGGCCCGCTGTTGCGTCCTTTTCATCAGGCTGGCGATGCCTGTGTCCGCTTTGTACGGGACTTTTCCCGTCAGCAGTTCGTAGAAGATTAACCCCACAGCAAACAAGTCGGATCGCTGATCCAGTTCTGACCCTAAGGCCTGTTCTGGTGACATGTACTCCAGAGTTCCGACGAGCGCTCCCGTCTGAGTCATTCCCGGAGCTTCCAGCGAACGCGCCAGTCCGAAATCCATGACCACCACACGCCCTTGCGAGTCGCGCATTACGTTCTGGGGCTTCAGGTCACGATGGATGACGCCTTCGCCATGCGCGCAGTCGAGAGCACGACAAATCTGAATGACGATGTCAACAGCTTCATCAGGAGAAAGCTTTTGCTTCCGGCGGAGCAGAGATCGAAGATCCTCACCATCAACGAACTCCATGGTGATGAACTTCGCGCCGTCGGCTTCTCCAAGGTCGTAAATGCGTACTACGTTCTTATGCGTCACGTGGCGCGCCAGTATGAGTTCCTGCTTGAAGCGCTGAAGGATGCTGGCGTGTCCTGCAAGTTCCGGACGGATGACTTTTAGAGCGATTAGGCGATCCAGTTCCTGATCCCGCGCCTGGTAGACGGCCCCCATACCTCCTTCACCCAGCACTCGCAGTAACCGGTAGCGGCCGGCCAGAATCGTACCCGGCTGAAACGTCATCTGCATAGTTAAGTTATCGGTGAACTCGGGGACAGGGACCGACTCGGCGGAGCCGGGCGCAATGGATTCCAGGTGTATGACGGTCGGGGCGTCGGAAGCGCTAACAGGCGGCGGAGTTTGCGCAGCCGTGCCAACGTGTGGCTTGGGTGGAGAAAACCCCGACCCGCCCGGATTCTTTGGATCAAAATCCGGCAATGTCTTGCCGCCTTCTTCCATGCTTCACCGTGGTGGGGAAGGCTCTAGAGTAACGGAAGTTCGCCGCCAACGAGAAGGCGCTTGAGTCAGCCAAAATAAGCGAGCCGATCCTCAGAGATACTTGGAGTATATACTCCACGCCGATTCGCCACAAAGCCGCCTATGCCGATTGCGAGTGCATTTCGCGATGCTCTTTGGCAGCTCAGGCAAGGAAGGATGGACTCACGACCAGTTTGCCGTCATCCATTTCCAGCTAACTGCACGCAGCGTCCCAGGTTGACGTCCCAAATGCAAGGTTGTGCTGGAAGGCTCGAAATGCCAAGCTCACCGTCGCGAATGGTCCCGGGCCGACCCACCCACGTCACCTGAAATTGGGCGATTTGGCTCTCGAATTGGACTTGCAGGATTTCCCCGGGCCGGATGGAACGATTTACCCCACGAATGGCAGCGCCGTGGCGGCTGATGTTGGTCGCACTAGCCAGAAGCATGAACGGCTGAGCATTTGCGTCTAACCCCCAAATCCGCACCGGCAGAGTTGCTGAGACCCGCAACGTTTTGCGATTGTCCATGTGCCACCCTCGCTTCCGAGGATGGTAAGGGCGATTCATGACCTAGCAAACTTACGCGGGTCACGCCAAAGTGATGCCGTCGGTAACCATGAAGTAATCACGAAAGCAGTAGGACCTAACGCAATGATTCTATTACGACTGGTGGGCAGATCTATTGGGCGGTATACGTAGCGTTGATGAAATCGATTCTTATGAGTCTAGCGAGCAGGCGCCCGGTCCCCGGGGATCGCCACAACTGCCGCAAGGGCCCATCGCTGAGCGTGAGGAGGAAGATGCTCCTTTCGTGGACACTGCGAACACAGAGAGTTGTGGTGCTAGTTTGCGGCTATGACACTTAGGGCAAGCTGGCTTCTCGTTGCCATAAACCAAAGCTTCAAAGGGATGATCGCATTCTTTGCAGACGTACTCGAAAATCGGCATGACCCAAACTCCTGAGACAAAACTCAATACCATTTAAGATCAAAACGTGGGAAGTCTGCAAACCAAAAAGTTCGCTCCTCGCCGCGGCATGCGTGGCGGACACGTGCAGACGATCGCAGGGTTCTTCCTGAGACGCCGGATCAATGTTCCCGAGACCGAAGAACGCTGGGTCGAGGTTGAGAGCGGGATCAAGGTTCTATGTCATTGTCACTGGCAGAAGGATCGCGCATCAGCCCTGACCGTGATTATTTTGCATGGACTGGAGGGCTCACACGAGTCCCAGTACATGGTCGGCATCGCAAACAAAGGTTTCGCCTTGGGCATGAACGTGGTGCGCATGAATCAGCGCAACTGCGGCGGAGCGGAATGCGAGACTCCCACGTTGTATCACTCAGGTCGGTCGAGTGATGTCGCTGCCGTAATGCGGCATTTTCTGGAACAAGACAAGCTGAGCCGTATTGCCCTCGCCGGGTTTTCCATGGGAGGCAATATCGTCCTCAAGTTGGCAGGTGAATGGGGAGTCCAGGGACCAAAGGAATTTCGGGCCGTAGCTGCAGTTTGTCCAGCGGTCGATCTCGCGCCTTCGGCTGATGCGCTTCACCTGCCGGCGAACCGGTTGTATGAGTACTACTTCATGTGGAAACTTCGGCGGCGGTTGCGAGACAAGGCTCGCAAGTATCCGGAGAAATTTGATGCAACGCGCCTTCGCGGCGTATGGACCTTGCGCGAATTCGATGACCGGATTACTGCTTTCTACTCCGGATTTGACGGTGCTTCGGACTACTATGCGCGCGCAGCTGCTTCAAACGTTGTCGATCGCATCGCGGTTCCTGCCTTCATTCTGCATGCGGCGAACGATCCGTTTATCCGCATTCTTCCTGAAACGCGGCGCAAGATTTTAGCGAATCGGAACATCACCTACCTTGAAACCGAAGATGGGGGTCATTGTTCGTTTCTCGCCGCTCCAGATGGCGACGATGGGCACTGGGCGGAGAGGCAGGTATTGGAGTTCCTGCGGATGTTCCAATAAGAGTGTTTCCATTACATGTGTGGGATGATTCTGTGCACGCTTCAGGCGTTCTCGAGCAGAAGACTTATACAATGATCCCTAGTGAAGCTCGCCACTAAAACCGGCTTGCTGTCGGCGATTGTTCTCCTCCTAAGCTTTCTCTCATACGCGGAGCCTGTTTCGAAGCTTCGTCCGACCGACTACGTGAATGACTTCGCCCACGTTCTTGACGATGCGACAGTCTCGAAACTCGACGGTATTTGCCAGCAGATCGATCATGAGGCCAAAGCTCAGATAGCAGTCGTTACTGTTCGCACGCTCGATGGCTCCGATATCGATAGCTATGCCGTGCAGCTATTCAAGCAATGGGGCATTGGCAGCAAGGCAAGCGATCACGGAGTGCTCATTCTTGTTGCGACTGAAGATCACCGCTACCGCGTTGAGGTCGGGTATGGTCTGGAACCCATACTGCCCGACGGAAAGGTAGGTGGATTCGGGCGCGAGGCAGTTCCGGCGCTGAGAGCAGGCGATTTTGCGAGCGCGATCTATCTGATGACTGTACGCGTTGCTCAGGTGATCGCCGATGATGCGCATATCCAGCTACGGGTTGACACGCCGCCTACTTCCGCACCACGCGAGGCCGAGCCACAAGCCTCGCCCTTCTCCTGGATCGTGGTAGTGATCATCATTCTGATCGTCCTTTTCACGCCGCTGAGGAAGGTTGTGTTCTGGTGGCTGCTTTTTGGTGGCGGTTTTGGAGGTCGAAGCCGCGGTGGGTGGGGCGGTGGTGGCTTCGGCGGAGGAGGATGGGGTGGAGGAGGTGGCGGCTTCGGTGGCTTCGGTGGTGGCAGTTCCGGTGGCGGTGGCGCGAGCGGCAGTTGGTAGGAGGCGGTGTGATTCCTGAGAAAAAGATCGCGGAGTTCGTTTCCAAGGCCCAAGCGGCAGCGGGGCAGAATCTTCAGTCCGTAATCCTTTTTGGCTCGGCGGCTTCGGGAGAGTTCCTGGAAGACTTTTCGGACATTAATCTCCTCTGCGTCTTGCGCGATACCTCATTTGCGGGGCTGACGGCTCTTGCGCCGCTGGCGGCATGGTGGCAAAAACAGAAGTACTCTCCGCCACTGGTGCTCACCCAGGACGAAATCAGACACTCTGTGGATGTCTTCACCATCGAGTTGCTCGACATGCAACGCCATCATCGCGTGTTGTTCGGGGAGGACGTATTTACCGGACTCGAAATTTCAACCGTGAACCACAGGATTCAAGTCGAGTACGAGCTCCGTGAGAAAGTCATCGTGTTGCGGGAACAATTGTTGTTGGCTGCTCAAGACGAAACGCGGATGTGGAATCTGCTGCTAGGATCAGTGGCCGCCTTTACGACCTTGTTTCGGCATGCGCTGCACATCCTGGATGGTCAGGATTTGCTCTCGCGGCGGGCTGCGGTAAAGGGACTTTCGGAGAAGATTTCCTTTGATCCGTCAGCGATCCTGCAATTGCTGGATATTCGCGAACGCAAGATGGAACGTAAGCAGTTATCGGTGCGCGAACTCTTTACGCGTTACCTGGAGGCCGTCCAAAAGGTAACAGATGCAGTGGATACAATATTCGAACGGGGCAACCGGCAATCCTAAAAGACCGATTGAGGAGACACTCATGAGCAAGGCAATGATCGGGTTTATCGTTGTAATCGTGGTAATCGCGCTCATCTTCTTTGGGCAGTACGTCAGCGCGAAAAACACTCTTGTGGCGAAGAATGAGGCAGTGAAGTCGGCGTGGGCGCAGGTAGACGTCGTGCTACAACGGCGTGCTGACTTGATTCCCAACCTCGTCGAAACCGTGAAGGGAATTGCGCAGCAGGAACAAACCGTCTTCGGGGATATCGCAAAAGCACGTTCAGCGTTGCTTTCTGCGGGAAGCCCTCAGGAAAAGATCTCCGCCAACCAGCAACTTGATGGCGCCTTGGGCAGACTGTTGGCAATAGCCGAGAATTATCCGCAATTGAAGTCGAATGAGAACTTCCTGCGATTGCAGGATGAGTTGGCCGGAACGGAAAACCGCATTGCCGTAGAACGCAAGCGGTACAACGATACCTTGCAAGACTACAACACTTACGTGCAACGTTTCCCCACCAGCCTGTTTGCAAGCTGGGCCGGATTCAAACCAAACGATGCTTACTTCAGCGCGAGTGAAGCGTCGCGGCAGGCGCCAAAGGTTAACTTCTCAACTCCGCAATCTGCCCCGCAGCCGGCTCCGGCACGCTAGGGAATGGAAGCCGATTACTCTGTGGAACTTGGCGCGGGCGCAGACGTCCTGGAACTGCCCTGGACCTCTCCTAGCGGAGAAGTTCAGTATCGCGACCTCAAACGCCAACCCGAGTTGCTCGCGTTGATTCCAGAGGTCGTGACCTTTCCGGAACTGCACGATTTTTTGGAGTCGATGAATTCGGCGTCGAGCCTCTTTGAAACTGCCAAGTGCGATGTGTGGAGTACGGCTGAAATCCTGCCTGAAGACCAAATCTTCAATCTTCCTTGCAAGTTCGGCTGCTACATCGACCTGTTGTACTCGGACTCGAGGCGCTTTTCCTTCCCAGAGTACGAGAGCTTGGTAACGCGCTGGACGAAACTTCTGCGAACGGCCCCGGACGTGCCTTCGTCGGTTGAGTTCATCGTCCGTGGTTGCTTCTTTCACTCCGAACAGCAGAATGGCTTCTATATCACCATGTACGTATTCGGCTTTGGAGAAGATGAAAGTCGCGCTCGGCGTCAGTGGGCCATTGGATTACAACTTGTCGCAAATGCCATCAGACAAGCCAGTATGGGCAGTGGTTTTCAGCCTCGCATTCCTGAAGCCTAGGTGCTGGCAAGCCGGGACGCGCGTTGCCGCGTGAGGCGGTCCCACAATTCGCTACCCCGTCCCTTGTAGCGTGTTCGGAGCATCGATAGAAGGAGCATGGCGAGGAAGATAATCAGGAGACCGATTGACGCCATAAAGATGCTGTTGCTTTTCTTATGCAGGATGGAAAGACGTCCGTAAACAAACTCGATGTGCACCCAATAAACCAGTAGTGACGTCTGGCCCAACTGAATCAGCGGACTGAATCCCCACTGTGCAGCTCCCCATCTCACCCAGGCGTAGACGGCCCCTAGAATCAACAGCAGCAATCCCACGCGGAAGAGAAAGAAATTCGGACTGGTATGCCAGTAATCGTAGACCGGATACAGTTGCCTTGGCCGTGCGTCTAGCCATCGCGACAAGAACAAGAGTCCGACTCCCATGGCAACGCATAACGCAAACGCCCAACCACCCGCATTTCGTGCACTGTCGCTCAGGAGGTAAAAGCCAACCGCGAGCCCGGCAAACGCAAACGCGGTCCACGGAAAGATCGGGAATAGCCATGCCTGCGGTTCACCGAGATTGTGGACGCCGTTGATATAGGACTCAATTGGCCAGGGCAGCCACCGCAATCGCCAAGTCATCCACAGTAGCGGCGTTAGCAGGGAGATCGCTAACGAAGCCCCGATCGCTGCCGCAATGATCGCTTTCGGTGCAACATGGGTAAACGACAACACTGCCCACGCCAGACATCCCATAAGCATCATCGAGATGCCAATCGTGTTTAGAACATCGACGCGTAGAAGGTCGGTCCAAGGAGCCCACGGGAAGGCGATCACATATTCCTGTACGCGAAACAGCAGCCCTAGGCCCAAAATCTCAGCGCCGCGGCGAATCGTTGTGCGTGCGATATCGCTTGGAGAAGCCTGCTTGCGCGTGAGCTTGTTGATGACTAGCGACATCGAGATTCCCGCGAGAAACAGAAATAACGGAGCAGGCAGGGTTCCGCCCAACTGCGACCACATGAAGAAGTCTGTCTTCCGGGCGTCCGCGCTCAGCCAGGAATCGTAGCAATGGGTCTGGAACATCAGTACGCAGGCGAGGCCTCGCATCCAGTCGATGTAGGACAGCCGGGATGCGGAGTTGGCGCTGACCACCTGCGCAGTATATATGTCAGGAGTTCCGCTGATCAGGCAACGATTACTGCACGTTCACGGTTACCGTCGCGGTGCTCCTGCCATACTGGTTTGTTGCTACCAAAGTGTAAGTCGTCGTCTGAGTTGGGTGGACAGTGACACTGTTTCCGCGCACAGAACCAAGCTCAGGGGAGACGATCAGATACGATGCTTCGCTCACGTCCAACGTCAGCGTAGAACTGCTACCGGCGGCGATAGTCGCAGGGTTGGCGCTTAGGCTGTTGATTGCAGGAGCCGTCCCCTGAGGCACGTTCCCCGGAGTGTACACCGGATTCATTTCCACTACCTCGAAGTCGGAAGCAGTGACGGCCGAGAGGTTATGAAGGTCGTCGTTGTTCCAACGGTTATCGGGAGCGCCGCTGATGTACATGGAACTGCCGTTATCGGCCAGGATCAGGCCGTACTTTTTCATGGCGGTGAGGATGACCTGATTCGAGGCCGAGTAGTGAGAAATATCGAAACTGTTCTTAAGGCGAAGGCGCATGCCCATCGGCGGAGCGGACGAGGAGGTGGTGCTCGAAGCCCAGTGCGATGCTGGAGGTGTGAAGGCAGCCCGGCTTTGCGACACTGTAAATCGGATCGCGTGCCGAATCTCTCCGGCGGCGACCTCGTCATAGCGCACCAGTCCGGGGAAGATCGGCAGACCGGCAGCATCAGCAGAGGTCCATGTCCACGGACGCTGTTGCTTTGAGAGCAGGTCCCAAACTGCGGCGGATCCGGCGCTCCAGGTTCCGTCGCCGTTCGGATAAGAGCTATACAACTCATACAGGAAACAGTTGCTGTTATCGAGCACAAGGACGTGACGGTCTCCGCTCCCAGGGTTTGGATCACCTTCGATGGGTCCATTTGCCGGCACGGGCATCGGGCCGGGATCGCTCTCATCGCCGTAGGCGGAAAAATCGACGTTTACCAAACCTTGCGAACCACTCACGACGACGTAAGGAATGCCGATATTCGAGCCTTGATATTGACCAGACCCAAAATCAGCGTGGAGTCCAACGCTACCACCAATGAAATTGATGATCGCGCTTGAATTGGGGTCCACCGCAGAAGCTGAAATGTCCTTGTTCCAAAGACTGTCGCTCGGGAAGGGAACAAAGCCGTTTAGGTTCGCGCCTTGGCCAAGGCCCATTACACTGCAATCGAGCGACTGGCCGCCGCCACCGTTCCCGCCATTGCCACCACCTCCACTGTCGAGCGTTCCAGAGCCGCCTCCGCAGCCGCACAGGGCCAGCGCTGCGCACAGACAAACAACAAGGTTGGTCTTCATCCCTCTATTTTCGACGAGAGAAAGCTATGTCACTCCAGACCTTCGGGATAATGCGGCGCTGAAATTAGGACATGTACTCTCGGGTGAGGAGCAGCTACGAGCTTATCTGGACGAGGGCGTCTTCCGCGGGTCCTTGCGATCCGCTCCAGCGATCCGGCTTTCCGCCCTTAGACGATATTCGGGACACAGCAGTGCCGATTGCCATCGATCCCCGTACAAGGTGATCGATCGTAACAGGACCGGCGACTTTGATGGTCTTGATCCAGTGTAGAGCGCTGCTCATGGCACAGCCGCACTGTTTGCAATCAGGCGTGCCGCCGAACACGCAAGGCTCGACGCGACTCTTGAGATCGGCCGAGTAATTGATCGACATCTTGGAAAACAGGCATTCGCTCGGACTTGTGGGAGGATCCACGAAAGTGCGGCCGATGCCTTCGGTTAGGAGCAGCTTGGGATAAGGCTTCCGGAGCGGCGGCAAAGCTTCGGCAAGGTAAGCACGATCATCTGCCGACAGCATTTCCGGGCTCTGCTCCCCTATTTGAGGCGTGTACAGGCTGAGCCAAATGTGGTCGACTTCCTCACGCGCATTCCAGAACGCGACGTACTCCTCGAGATATGTCGGGCGCATCAGCATTGGCTTTGTGATTACCCAGTGGACGTTAATCTTGCGCCCCGCAACATTCTTTAGGATTCGTTCATAGGTCGCTGGTTTGCGGCGGATGTCGTGATGTTCCGGCAATCCATCGACTGAAACTGCGACTCGGACTCGGGGAATGCTGTCCCACTCCTCTGGAATGGGAATAACTCCGCTCGTCACGACCATCGACGCGATTCCCATCGCACTCAGCTTGGGCAGAATGCGATCGAGTTCACGGCGACGCATCAAGGGTTCTCCGCCGACCAAAGAGACTTGTAGCGGCCTGTGTTTTTCGCACAATCCGATGACGCCCTCAACCAACTTGTCATCGCGAAAATCATTCAGGTCGCGTAGTGTGACGCCGCCTGACAGATGCGTCTCTCCGTAGGCGTAGCAACCGGGACAGCTCAACGGACATTCGCGTGTGATTTCGATCGAAAGTAGGGGAACTCGGCCGGCAAGAATTTGCCACCATCCGGAGAGCAGATCACCAGGTCGTAGACTCGAAGGAGAGGCTTGCGCCATAAGTTGGTTAGGTGCGCAAGAATAGCATTTGGTTTCGATTAAAGAGCATTTCTTTTCGCAAAAAGAAAACCGGCCTCATTAGGAGGCCGGTCAGGGTGAAAGTCTTAGATTACTGATTCGGTACAACCGACTGAGCCCCAATAGATTCACCTGAAACAACTAGTTCGACGCGCCGGTTCTGCTGCCGTCCGGCTGCGGTGTCGTTAGAGGCAATCGGGTTACCTTCTCCGAATCCTTGAGTGGTAATGACGTTCTGCGAAACGCCCTGCGAGGCAAGATAAGTCCGTACTGAATCGGAACGCTGCTGGGACAACTGCATGTTGAAAGCGTCGCTTCCGGTGCTATCGGTATAGCCATCGATCTCAACGTGAATATCCGGATACGCGATCAGGATTCCTGCAACTTTCGCCAGGCGTTCTTTCGCCGCAGCCTTTAAGTTGGCGCTGCCGGTGTCAAACAATACATCCGGCATGCTGACGATCAAGCCTCGCGCGGTATCTCGAGTCTCCAAGACCTGATTCAGCTGTTCCAGCAGCCGCGCCCGCATCTGTTGACGATCAGATTCGGCCTGTTGAACTTGTTGTTGAGCGATTTGGGCTTGCTGTTGAGCCTGTTGAGCCTGTTGCTGCGCTTGCTGTGCCTGCAATTGGGCCTGTTGGGTTTGTTGAGCCTGCTGCTGAGCAGCTAACTCAGCTTGCTGACGCTGCTGAGCCTCCGATTCGGCACGAGCCTGATCGTCGGCCGCTTGCCGCGCAGCCGCTTCACGTTCTGCTTGTGCCTGTGCGGCGATCTGGGTCTGCTTAGCCGCATCAGCCTGGGCCTGCTCCGCCCTTGCTTGTGCCTCATTACGCTCGCGTTCCTGCTTCGCCTGTTCGGAGTTCTTGATTGCCATTACGCGAGCCGACTCGGCGGATTGCGTCGCTTCGCGTGCGACAGTATCAATCGACTTCGTACCTTGTTTTCGCTGGTAGTAATCTTCAGCCTGCGCTAATGACTGTTTAGCTGTTTGGTACTGTGCCTCCGCATATTCGTCGGCCTGCGCATCCTTGGCAATGCGAACTGCGTTTCGTGCCTCTAGCAAGCTGAGAGGTGCTTTTTCATCGACTCCGTAGACGGGCTTCTCGATTGGTTCCACCTGTTGGGTGTAGAGACTGCGGGGAATCAATTCGTACTGAACGTCCACGATCCGCACCGAGCCTTTCGCGTCTTTGACATCGTTTTCTGCAACTACCATGTCGCTCGGCTGCGTCACCGCGAAGTACGGTTCAGCGGTAACGATCAGAGCGAAAGACTGCAGCGTGCTGGTTGTTTCGATGGAAGCTTCGTCCTCTCCTTTTTTGACAACTAACTCGCCGAGATTATTTGCGCGGCCATCCGGGGCGATTGCCCACAATACATAGGTCAGATATTCGAGCCCGAATGAATTCGCGGGTCGCATGTGATGCAACTTGGCTTCGATCTCGACTCGGCCTGTGCGGGTATGGACCTTGGCCTCACCCTTCAAATCTGGAACTAGAGTCGTTCCCTTAAGATCTAAATTGCTTGTGCTGTCCTGCTTGTAATCCACTGCCTTGGTAGTGCGCGATTCCAATCGCGTCGCGTATGTACTCTGTTTCGAGTCGTCCCTGGAAGCTTGCCAGCCAAAAGCAGGCAAGGCCAAGGCGAGTAATAGTGGCGTGACTCGGGAAAAGTTTTTGAGCGCTCTCATAAACATTACCTCGCTGTAGCGCGGCGGTTTCCCACCAGATGGGAGCCACCAACGCAAATGTGAGGCGAGCAAGAGTTCCGCTCGATGGTGCAAATACACCTGCCTCCTATAAAACGTTAATTCTTCAGACAATTGGAATCGATCAGGGACATCAGGTAGAGAGTGGCCTTAATCACCCCACGGTGATCTGGAAACCACAGGCGGCGATTTCTGCTAAGTTGCGGAACTCCCAAGTACACTTCTGCACGGGAGCAATCAGAGAAGAACGATATGTCCTTTATCGACTAAAGCAGGTCTAGCACTTTTGCGATCCAAGGATGAGGGGGAGGCAAATGCGCTCAGGAAGTCATCATCCGTTCCAGAGCCTGCTTGTTACGAATGATAAGTGTTGAACCGTGCAGTTCAAGCACGCGCTGGCGCTTCAATCCGCTGAGAGTTCGCGTCACGGTTTCGCGGGACGTGCCAATCAACTGAGCCATCTCTTCGTGGGTCAAAGCGACCTTTAGCTTGATACAGCCATTCTCAACTCTCCCATCAGCGGACCACTGCAACAACAGGCGGGCGAGTTTTTCAGACACGGAGTGACACAATCCGATGGAGCGAATCGTCTCGTAGGCAGCCTGGCAGTCCTTCGCCAGATATTGCGCTGCCTGTAAGCAGGCATCGCCATGTGTATTCAAGAATCGGATAAAGTCATCACGGTGAACAAATGCGAGCTGGCTTGGCTGCAATGTTTCTACCGTAACTTCGTGAGGCTTGCCGGTTACGGCTGAGTGCAATCCCAGTACTTCGCCCGGCTCGGCCATTTTCAGAATAAAGGTCTTCCCGTCTTCGTTGGTCGTGTACATCTTGGCTCGGCCTTGGCAGAGGATGTACACACCATTCGCTGCCTGCCCTTCCAGGAAGACCACCGTACCTTCAGGGAAGCATGTAGCGTGTTTAATCCGGTTGAGGTCGACCACGGAATTTTGGGCGAGGGAGCAGAAAAAGTTGCCGTTGCGAAGCTTGCAATGAAGGCAGTTGTCTACAATTGGCAATCCATATGGTGTGCGCGAAGTACGTCCGGCGAAGGAATAGGAAGGCACGTGTTCCGTTGCGGTCGGTGTGGTATTGATCGTAGCCAGCATAAACGGTGTCCTCTCAAGCGATGATTTCCAACCCCACAATGACGCTACTCTAGACCGCGAAATTCCAGCTGCATACTAGGGGTATCCCTAGTTTTTGAAAAAATGTCACACTCGATGACTAAAGTGTGGGGCGAAAATGCGCGATGAGGCTGACGTTCTATCGGCAGGGCTATGTGGCGATGGACTTTATTTCAACCGAGAAAGGCGAATTACTTGCGGCTGGCTTGGAGTTCCGGCGAAAAGAACTGGTTTCCTGAAAGTACTTGCTTGACAGCCAGTGGTAATTGCTCGTTGCTGTAGACCTTCAGAACATATCCGTCGGCGCCCAAGGCACGTGCCTTTTTCAGGTAGACCGAAGAGGACTGCACGGTGAGAAAGATGATCTTGGAAGAAAGACCCAAAGCCCGGATCTTCGCCGCCGCTTCAAACCCCGTCATGAGTGGCATGCTGATATCCGAAATGATCAGATCTGGTTTGAGATCAAGAGCTCGCTCTACCAGTTGCTGCCCATCCTGCACGGCATCGACGACGTCGAAGTCACCCTGGAGAAGGTCTCGTACTTCATCAAGCATCTCCTGATGGTCGTCCGCCAATAGAATTCGACTCAGCATCACAGGTTTTTTTTGCAGGTTCGGTTCGTCACACAAAACTGAATCGTTCACGCTTGCTGCAACGGCCGCATTCCCGCCGCTCCTCTCACATTTCTAAACTTACTGGAGGGGAGAGAGGGTTACGACTAGGGTTTCACCTAGTTTTTACTCAGGAATGAGGCCCTGTTGGATGGCGACTTTGGTCAATTCCGCCGCCGACTTGGCTCTGAGTTTAATCATGATTCGGCTGCGATGGAATTCGATAGTTTTTATGGAAACGTGGAGAATGTCCGCAATCTCCTTATTACTGCGGCCTTCGACAATGAGTTGCAGGATCTCCTGCTGGCGGTCCGTCAGCCCGGAGGACTCCTTATTCAATTCGCCTTCCCGGTTCCATAACCGTGAGGTGATCTCTTCTCCGAATGCGGGAGTGATGAAGACTTCGTTTCGCATGACAGTCGCGATTGCCTTTTGCAATTCCTCGGTTGCGCCGGATTTGAGAACGTAGCCGGAAACACCCAGCTTGAGTGCTTGTTTCAGGTAGGCGGGGTTCAGATGCTGGCTCAAAACAATGATCCGGGTTGAAGGCCGGTTCTTCTTAATCTGTTTGGCCGCCTCGAAACCGTTAAGTCGCGGCATGCTGATATCGAGAATCACGAGATCTGGCTTTAGCTTTTCTGCGGCATCGATCAGGGCTCGCCCATCCGTCGCAAGCCCCACGATGTCGTACTTTTCTTGCAGGGCGACGCGCAAACCGTCGAGGATCAGCGCATGATCGTCACCCAATAGTAATCGCAGTTTCATGCATCGAACCCGCCCAGAAGTGTATTATTTTGCGAAAATCCTGCCAATAGCTTGTGGAGGCCACTTTGGACGTTGCGAATCACTCCGTGACGCCGCAACCCGTAACGGGGATAGATCCAGTACAGAAGCGGTCCATCTACTGGTCCGTTGCGGGGTTGATCATGCTGGTTGCGGTCGGACTTATAGCCATCTGGACCTTGCGCCAGGTGGACGATTCGGACTCTTGGGTGGAGCATACGCGTGAGGTGATCCAGAGTAACCGTCAATTACTCTCGGACTTAAAGGACGCGGAATCGGCAGAACGCGGCTACATCATCACCGGCGATGAAAAGTATCTCGAGGGATGTCGCTTGTACTCGGCGGATATCGCTCCAGTCTTCACTAGACTCGAAAGGCTAGTCTCTGACAATCCTCTGCAGCGGACTCGCGCGAGAGACATGATGGCAAGAATCGACCGTCGTATGGCTGTCATGAATCATGCTCTTGAGGAACGGCGTGAGCACGGATTTGAAGCGGCGCTCGCTGTGGTGCTGTCCGGAAACGGGCGCGTTGAAACAATGGGCATTCGTGATGTCAGCCAAACGATTGAAGATGAAGAGTATCGACTTTTGGATGAACGCTCCCGGCTCCGGCAACACCGAATGCAGGCGGGACTCTATTCGACGATCATCGCGTTGTTGCTGGCACTTTCCGGATTCGTAATGGCCGCGGTCGATGTCCGCAGCGCGGTAAAGCAGCGGGACCGCGCCCAGGCCGTGTCACGGGAGAGCGAGTCTACTTCACATGCGTTATTCGAGGCTGCCGCTCAAGCCATCTTTATTGTCGATCCATCAGGAAAGATTGTGGCGGCTAACCCGGCCGTAGAAAAAATTTTCGGATACTCCCCCGGCGAGTTAATCGGCCAGAACATTGACCTGCTGGTACCCGAGAAACTCCGAGGTATCCACGTCGGACACCGCAACGATTATTTTCATCATCCCCAGAATCGGCCCATGGGCATGGGCCTCGACCTTCAGGCCCGACGTAAAGATGGTACCGGCTTCTATGCGGAGATCAGCCTCAGTCATATTCAGACGCGTACAGGCACGATGGCTGTCGCATTCGTGACAGATATCTCAAGGCGTCGCGAGGATAGCGAAGCTATTCTGCAGCAGAAGGAGGCGTTAAGGCAGCTTGCCACACGCATGATGACCGCACAGGATGACGAACGGCGGCGTATCGCACGCGACCTTCATGATGACCTTAGCCAGAAGTTAGCCTATCTTTCAATGGACATCGGCAAGCTGGGCGCCAGGCCTTCCGCCAAAGAATTCTTAGGCGATCTGCATCCATTGCAAATGCGGGCCGCCGAGGCGGCAGAAACTGTACGGCGTATCTCTCACCAGTTGCATCCTGCCGTGCTCGATGACATTGGACTAGAGGCTGCGATCGAGCAATACTGCGAGGAATTCGAAGAACGATATGGGATTGCCACGGAGTTTACCTGTCGTAACATTCCCGACTCGTTGTCGAGCGAAGTCGCGGGAAGTCTTTACCATATCTTTCAGGAGTGCCTGCGGAATGTCTCCAAGCATTCCAAGGCCGAGGTAGTCGTCGTCACCCTGGAAGCTGTAGACAGCGTTTTGAGACTTGTCATCAAGGACGAAGGTGTGGGCCTGAGTGATCAGCGTGCTTCCGGTTCAAGCATTGGCATCCTGAGCATGAGAGAGCGAGCCAACCTCGTCAATGGCACGCTTTCGATCCAGTCAAAGCTAGGTGCAGGGACCGAGATCAGCGTGGAAGTACCACTTGCGACATAAAGCGTTACGGCGCAAGTCCCGCTTTTATTATGCGATACTAAATATCTCGGCAGAACGCTTCTTTATCGTGGCGTCGCGGGCGCGTAGCTCAACCGGATAGAGCATCGGATTTCTAATCCATTCTGAAGGGATTGCAGCAAGACGCAACGTAACGCAGCATGTTGCAATCCCCGCTATTCTCCAGCCCTACACTCCGCTCCTATTCCGCACTGTCTTGCACGAGAGCGCACCCAAGTCACAAGCAAACTGACACCAGAACTGACACCGAGTAAGGGCAGTCTTGGGCCCCGTTTGGCCGTGAGCTGGCCAGGGGGACAGGGCTTCTGGGGGGACCACCTTTCTGAGCGGGGCGGTGTGGCTGTCAGGCTCAGCCTATAGAACTCTTGAGTCTAAAAACGCCGGGCCGGAGTCATCCTCCGGTGTAGTGCGATTATAGATATGGAAGTAGGATTCTCTTTGCCGTCGTGTCGAGCACCCCGCCTGGGGTCGCTCCCCTGAGAGTGGGGAACCCGAGCGCAAATCTCCATCCAGAATGTCGGTCAGCAAACGTTACCTTGGTGCCACTGCCAGGGTCCAACGCAACTGGTCGCGCTATCACCTCACGTAAAGTCTCATCCATTCAGCAATGTGGGTTGCGATTTCCAATGCGCGATTATGTGAGAGTCCCAACTCACTCTGAATCCTTTCGGCGGCCTTGGTTAACTCTCCAGACATCAGACTTTCAAAAATAATGAGCTGAGAATTATCGGGGACCCCTCGGAGCAGTCCGCTATGCCTAGCCAATAATTGTGTCAATCGCTGCGCCTGGTCGATTGGAGCTATGCGACGTTGAGATCGCAAGGCGCGTAATTCGTCCAATATCTGTCGGAGTTGCAGAGACAACGGGTCGACGTCTTTAGGGTCGTTCACGTTCACGCGGTCTAGAAATATTGCCGGAATTGCGCGGTCGGGATCATCCAAAGCTGCTTTGATAGCCGCTAAGATACTTTCCTGAAGAATCGTCCCCCAAGCTTCATGCTGCTTGTCGTATTCGATGACACGCAACCCTTTCAAATCAAATGGAACGTCCTCGAGAGTGTTTGTGACAATCACCACAGGCTTTCCAGTCGCGTGAGCTAGTCCGAGTTCATAGAAAACATTTGGGTTCTTGCCCGTTACATCAGCGAGCACAACGGCTGCCTGCCGAGTGAATCGCCATACGTCGGCCATTATTGTGGATGGTGAGAAAATGCTATCGGCGCGCAGCGGCTTAAGGCCAGCACCTGTAATCGCAGGAACAAAGATGTTGAGATAGTAGCGGTCAAAGGGCTGCCCAAAAGGCATGATGACAAAACAAGCATCGCCTGACATTCCTCCTCCTGTTCAGGACAACGGGGCCCTTCCTGCAAACTGGCTTATGCCCACGACCGGGAAGATACCAAGATCCTCTTGTATCACAGACGTGCGACAGCAGCATCTGGACGAATTGGGAATCTGATTGGAGGCTGTTAAAGGAACGAAATCTTCCTTGGAGCAGGAGAGCATGGCCTCGTCGCTCGCAAAGGGGGCACTGTTACCGAGCGAAAGGTCCTTAAAACTGAACGCATTTACGAACTTGACCGGAGTTTTTCCTCCTCGATGTGCCTGCTCAGGGCTTCGCGTCGCTCGGTTAATTAATTCCGGCGGTCGTCCTAGCTAAGCAGAAAATATAATCCAATTGCGCGAAGGCGATTGCGACACCTGAGTCCCCGGAACTGGACGAAATCATGCAGGAGCTGCAAAGTGCTCTGCATGAGTTCTCGGAATCGACCCGTGTTTTGGTGAGGAAGTCCCGAAAGGCTGCCTAACACCGAGACGCCATGGTCTTTAGTCGATACCCGGGCCACTGATTAGCGATGAATCTCTAGAACTCATTGATCCTCGTTGTGGGCTGAAAGACTCCTGTTCGGGGTTCTGAGTGAAGCGGCTGCAAGCGTTAGTTACCTTTTCACTCGGGCTGGAGTACTATCGGGCACGTGAAAGACACGCTTACCTCGCAGGATCGAGACCGCCTATTGCGAGAGCGAGCTCGACTACTCGATTTAACCACGGATGCCATTCTGGTGCGAGATGCGCTAGATCGAATCACATTCTGGAACCAGGGCGCGTCAGAGATGTACGGTTTCACGCGAGAAGAAGCTGAGGGCCGAGTGAGCCACGAATTGCTTCGTACCGAATTTCCTGAGCCGCTCCAAAAGATTACGAAACAAGTTGCCAGTAACGGGTACTGGGCTGGTGAGCTCCAACACACTTGCGCGAACGGTTCAAAAACAACGGTGTCCACCCGCTGGGTAGCAGAGCGTGATGCACGCGGAAACATCGCCTCAATTCTTGAATCGAACCGCGACATTAGCGCGAGCAATCGAGCCCAAGAAGCACAAAGCCGTCTCGCTGCCATCGTTGAATCTTCTGAGGATGCGATTGTCGCTAAGGATCTCGACGGCACCATCATCAATTGGAACCAAGCAGCACAGCGAATTTTTGGCTACGCTCCCGAAGAAGCGATCGGTCGGCATATTACTTTGATCGTCCCTCCAGATCGTCTTGACGAAGAGCTTAATATTCTCGCTTCCCTCCGACGGGGGGAACGCATCGATCATTTTGAAACTGTCCGCAAACGGAAAGACGGAACTTTATTGGACATTTCCGTGACGATTTCTCCAGTCAAGGATAGCCAGGGCCGTGTCATTGGGGCCTCGAAAGTCGCACGCGACATTACGGAGCGCAAACGACTGGCCCTCCTTTCGCAGGAGGCTGAACTGTCGGGTCGATTACTCCAACTCCAAGATGACGAAAGAAGGCGGATTGCGCGCGAATTGCATGACGGTGCCGGTCAATTGCTTGCGGCCTTAAGCATGAACATTGCGGCGATCTCAGCGGAAGAGTCGAGGCTCAGCCCAGGCGTCGCGCGAAACGTTCGAGAGAGCCGTTCTCTGATCGTCCAGGCTCTCTCGGAAATTCGGACGATCTCTCATCTGCTACATCCTCCCCTCCTCGACGAGGTGGGATTGATATCAGCACTGAAGGACTACGTTAGTGGATTTGGGGAACGCAGCAACATACGCGTGAACCTCGATTTGCCGAGCGATTTGGAACGCTGGCCTCGAGATGTCGAGTTGTCCATCTTTCGGATCGTACAGGAATGCCTCACGAACGTTCACCGACATTCAGGCAGTGCAACGGCTGGGGTCCACCTCTCGCACAAACCGGGCGAAATCCAGTTGCAAGTGTCTGATCGAGGTCGCGGAATCCAACGTGAGATTCAATACAAGATCCTGGCGGGAAGGAGTTCAGGAGTTGGCTTGCGTGGAATGAGGGAAAGAATAAGACAACTTGGAGGCGGAATGCAGATCCAGTCGTCGGGAAATGGTACATCGATCATTGTCGTTTTGCCGATTGACGGGAAGGAAATCGCTACGTGACGAATGGGCGGTCTCCATCGCCTCGCGATGCTAGAAAGCCAGATAGAGGGCGGCGCCTTCACGTGAATGCTGTTTTGTGCTCTTACAGCTTCAACTCGATATTGCTGTTGCAAGATCCCTATATCACTCATTGACCAGATGTGAGTCAAAAGGCCTTGTTTGGCGTTTTGAGTGTAGTCCGCAATAACGTATAGCCCGCATTTTCGCAGATGCTCTGCTTGACTTCACCGCGATGGCGCTTCGTCTCTCTCGAATTGGCTCTCGTCTGCTATTTCTTGTATGCGGCACGCTTACCAGCTTGTTGGGTCGTAGCTACAGAATGCTTCCACTCCTTGATCTTACGGATAGCGGCATGCGGTATCTGTTCTCTGTCGCTTTTGATCGTGGTGGGCGGGCTGGCGGTGGTGTTAGCACTGCTTCCAACTTCATTGGTGAACAACGCGCTAAAAATCGCGCCGAACAATCAGCGTGCCATATCGATTCTAACCAAGGCGCTAGGTATCTTTTCGGTCTTGTCCAATGTGTGGACTGTGGCCTCTACTTCGCTCCGCATAGCTGGAACCCGCCGCCATTTTTCGTGTACTCCTGTTGTCCTGCATGTGTTCTGATGATGTTTGACCCTTCACTTAGCACCGTCTTGTTGATGCTGACTCCCGCAAACGCTCCTTCGATACTGGCGTAAGATACTCGACCGGGTTGTGGCACAGCATGGTCAATGAGTGTAACAGAGATTTATCGCCAATCAATAATTTGCAGCGGGGTTGCCGCTTGCGGATGTACTTGACTCTGAAGAGGATCACGGCGTGTCACTACGTCGGTAGCCTTAAGGTTCACCGAAATCATCGAGCATCTTGGTCCTCGCGAGGCGACAACAAACTGGGCCTTGGCACGCGAAAGCAGCGCGATCTTCAGCCAGCATACTTGGCTGTCATCGAGATTCAGTGCGTGGTTTGTTGACCAGCGGGTTTCTTTACTTCGGTCCTCCCTCACGGTCGCGTTATATGAATTCTTCCTCCAAACGAGCGGACCACGAACTTAGACCAATTGACTGCACCTTTCTTTGATAACAGACTGCTCTGGCCGGTCTGCAGTCCACGGTCTATCGCCTGATCTTGTTCGTCGAACCCGCGATTCAAGGAAAGGGTCTTGATTTCCACTGGGGCCTTTGCAGGAATGGATAGGAATACGGCTCCCGTGCGGGTTGTCAGGTGGTATTCGCCTCTGCCATCTGGATCGCCCTCGTACATGATTGTTCCACTTTCGGAATTTGCCTGCACAGTCGATGCGGTCACATTATGAAGCCTGATGTTGCCACTGACCGACTGAATATCCACGCGACTGCTGCGCACGTTAGTTACGCCAACCGCACCCGTCAAGGTCTTGACGTGGACATGCGCATTGCTCATGCCAGTCACTTCTATGGCTGCAGCGGGGCCCTCAAGCACGATATCGCCTCGTAGTCCTTCGGCATGAAGTGTGCCGTAGGATGATCGCATGATAACGAAAGCATCACTTGGCACGAGTACCTGGTAGCTAGCGACGACCTTCTCTTGGTGTTTAGACCTGGCCTGAAACTCGAGTCGTCGGCCGTGCTGCTCATGGACGAAGGTAACCCCTTCGGAATAGGCGATTGTAGTTACTATGATCTCTTTGCTTCCTGATGGCCCGACAGCAATTGAGCCGCAGCTGTTCGAGACCGTGATCATCGGTTCGGATTCAACCGAATATCGATACTCTTTCCTATCCTCTGCAGCGAGGGGCCAAACCATGATGAGCCAGAGAAGCGCAATGAACTGCGGAGGCTTTAACCAATTGCTGCGCAGGTTCGACATTGCCCCGCTCCTTCAACTACCGAGAAAGCACCTAGATCGCAGCACCACCAGGGACTCGCGCCGACTCAAACTAATGAACATCGAAATCAAACGCTCCGAGGAGCCACAGCAACACTATCGCACCCGCGATGGCGAGTACAATTCCGATCATCAAGATTCCTTGACGTGTATCGAACTCCTCGACTGCTTTTTTTCTGCCCCTGTGTCGCACCATAGTCCAAGACCGACAATTTCGGTGCAGGGAAGCAAACGCTGGATTGGAGAGCGATTCGACGTTCTTTCCGGTCTCTTTGCTTCACCCAAGGCTTCGCGTCCACCAGCCGAAGCCTTTCAAGCTTTGACCATCAAAAGTGGAAGCCTACTTCGGCAGTAAAGCTTCGTGGCGTCACATAATGTGTTCCCGTGAAGGTTGACAGGAAGTTATACAGCGCAACTTTGTTCGTAATGTTCACCGCCGTGAGCTGAAGGCTCCATTTGTATTTGTCACCGCGAAACAGATTGTCGTCCCCAACCGTGATGTCAAACAGATGGCGCGCCGCAACCCGTGGCGGATTCTTGTCATCGCTCACTGTGCCTGGCGCCGGGATGCTCACAAGAGTAGACCCGAATTGCCCAGCCGGACATAAGGCGGGCAATGGTGTCGTCGGAGTGGCGTGTACGCCTCCGCAGAACAAGCCCGCTTGGAACTCCTGGTCGGGTGTCAGTCCACTTCCTGCCAGGTCTACAGGACCGCCGTCCGAAACCGGCACCGCGCCAGCCACAAGGCCGCTGTCGTACCGCCAGTTAAATCCGAACCATGGGCCGGCTTTCCACGGTTGGTATTGAATGTGAGTGGTCTGGTTGAACTTTTCGTCGTGGTCGATGCGGAATGGCGTATTGCCAGTTCCGCCAGTCCCCGGGGGAACAGCGCCTGCGCCCCCGAGTTGGGGATTGAAGAACCGCGATACGACACTGGAAAAGACAAAGAGTGCAGAGAAACCGTGGTAATTGGGCACGCTCACCCGTCCCGCAAATGCCGGTATCTTCGAGTTGTGCCACTCAATCGGAAACGTCAGCGGAGTGCTTCCGAATACACCGAAGTCATAAGCATTGTGCGTATACTTCCACACGTACTCGCCCGAGAACACCAGATACTTGCCGACCGCCTGCTGCAGGCCCACATGAAATTCATTGCGCCACCCTGGGCTGAACGGTGTGGGGACATTTGAAGAACAGGTCAGGAGCGGATTCAACACCGGGTTGGCACATCCAGTGCTGGATAGCACCAGGTTTTCGTTGAATGGAGTCTCCAGGATGCGCGCATACGAAGCCCTTAGCACGGTATTGGTCTTTTTTACGTTGTACGCGACACCAAGCCGCGGTTCAGCCTCGTTGTGCGAGGTAAGGCCGTTATAAAAATCGCCGCGAAGCCCCAAATCAAAAGTCCAGTTCCCCCTGCTGATTGCGTCCTGCACATACAGGGAAAGCAGCTTGACGTCAGTGTGGCCCTTAAACGGGAACAGCCCTCCTCCTCGCGTCAGGTCGAATGGCGCCAGTGTCGCGCAGGTCGTACCGGGAACCGGGTTGCCGTTCCCATCCAGACAGTTCAGAGCATTGCCATCCACATCGGTAAGATTCGCCAGGAAAGTCGGATCGACAATGCCGAAGTGATTGTTCTCATCGAGAAAGGTCTGCTGGTAGGTCCCGCCTGCTTTGAAATTATGAATACCCTTCACGTACGAAACATCGGAGCGGATGCCCGCATTGGTCAGAGTTCGGTCCTGACTAAGCGTTTCCTGCTGGAGGTCCGGCGCGAGATCGGCGAATGGATTGTCGCTCGGATAATAGTTGAACTGGTCACGCCGGACGAAAGCGCCGAGCGTCAACACCGTGTTTGCATTGAGCAAGCGGGTCCACGAGGGAGCGATATTAAACGTTTCGATCTTCGCTCGCTGGTCCGCCGGGCCGACAACGTTGCCATTGGGATCCAACCCGCCATTGTCCACGACCAGCCCAGACCACGCGGTAGCGTTTTCAGCATCGAAAGAGTTCGGCGTCTGGAACCAGGAACGCGTATATCCCAGGTTCAGGTGGATCGAGTCGGCCTTGGAGAGTTGAAAGTCTACCCGGTCGAACACGTTCTCTTCATTCCCCTTGGCATGCATGACGGTGAATTCCGGCGGATCCAGAAAACGGCCGCTGTTCAGTCCGTTTACCGAGAGGAAGTTTCCCCAGTTTTGGCCTCCGTATCCGAAGTTGAAGCCCACACTCGACGTGCCGAAACTGCCGTAAGAGGCGGTTACCGACCCATGCGGAGTGGTTTCGCCTTGGCCCGAGCGCGTCGTAACGTTGATCACGACGCTTGCCTTCTCGCCGAATTCTGCCGGTGGGGCGCCCGAGATCACCTCCATCGACTGGATTGAATCGAGCGGAATCTGGTTCGAGAAGACCTTGCTTTGCTGGTCCGTAATCGGCTGCCCGTCGACGGAAAACGAGTTTTCAGCATGGTCGCCCATTCCGTGGAAGAGCCCGTTCGAGTCGGCGGCAATCCCCGGCGAGGCAAGCGTAACCAGCGAACTCACGGACGAAGACGCGCTTTCCAGCGGGATCTTATCGAACAGGTCGCGGTCAACATCCGTGTGGAATGTCGGATCGTTCTCCAGCAGGTCGCTACTGGCCTCGACGGTCACCGATTCCGACGACCCCTTCACCTTCAGGCTGACCTTCACATCCACAGGGACCACCGAGCGAACTTCAATATCTTGAGCGTAGGGATTAAATCCCTCTTCCGTGACACTGAGGTGATAAGGATTGAATGGGACGTTCGGGACGGTGAATCTCCCAGCGTTGTCCGTAACGGTGGTTCGCGAAAAGCCGCTCACCGGATTACGGATTTCCACACTTGCATTGGGAACAACGGCGCCCGAAGGATCCACGACGCTGCCAGTTACCGAGGTCGAACTGCCGCCGGACTGCGCATATGCACTAAGCCTTAAGGCAATTAGAGCAAGCAGAATAAAAGCCGTATACAGCGACTTCTTGTAGGAAGCCAGCATGATTCCTCCCAAAAGAAATTTAGGACTGCAGAATAAGTTGAGTAAGAGGATTGATTTTCTGCGATCTAGATTTCAGGAGGCGGTCGAACGGTGAGGGCGAACGCAATGATCTTATACTGCGAAGATATAGGCTCTGCGATGACAACGGAAACGGGTACAAGCGTGGCGTTCGATACCGGGGAAGCAGTTATGGGGGAAGCTGAATGAGCGGCCAGACAGACCGTACATCTTGCAGCTTCAAGTGAACTGGAATGATGGTGCGCAGTGAGTGCGAATACAGACCACAGCGTCAGCAATAGACAGAGCCAAGCTATTCGCTTCGAGCTTGCCCGCATAGGTGCCTCACCAATGGTCCAAATCTACACTGAAATCGAATCGGCTGCAAATCAAGTAGTGGTGCAGTTTGAAATCCACAGGGGTGCGAATATGTGTCTCCTAAACCTGAGGTTACCCCGGTTACTGCTTCGATGAATTCGTTGACGGCTATTGTTTGGAGCCCAAAACCATACGTCGGTAAATCGCGATGATGAGTGTAAAATCGTGATTTTTCACCAATTAAACAGGGTGTGTGAAGAAAATTTGGTCGTAGCTCAAGGCATTCTCAGGAAACCGTGGATTACCGCTTGCGAGACAACGTAGTATCCCACGATCTTGCCAATTTGATCGATGCCCAAGGCATAGGTTTCGATTGCTCCTGGGAAATTGAGACGAGCGACGTTGCCACCGTCCAAGGCGAAGTTTGGAACCCGAAGTTAGCGATAAAGGAATATCCGACGATTACACTTTGATTATTCACCGTGGCGGCTGTCTGCTTTGATCCCGGGCGCACAAGGTGTCAGTGGAGAAAACAAGAATCCGCCATGGTGTGCTGTGCTGGCTCCATGGCGGATTATCGTCTGCTGTGGGAATAGGGAGATGAACCACAACAAACTCCTGGGGAGCGTTCGCTTTTGCGCCGGGAACAATACCCCTGGTGACTAAGCGACGCAAGGTCTCAGGCAAGAATTCATAAGCATTTAACATTGCTGTCAAGAAGGTGTATTAGTTTGTGCAGACCCATTCAACTCTATGGCGACTCGACAGTTGCTGGTCAGAAACTGGCTCGGCTTGATTCCGGCATTAGCGGAGTGCTCGGAGTGTGGCCGAATGTTTCAAGCTTCGCTTTCCCTGCCGCCTGCTGAATCCCGAGAGATCGTAATAGGGCAATTCGCCAAGCACACATGCGAGATGCGGTCAGAGCGTCAACTGCAAGAAGCCTAGCTAAGGAGAAGCTGCGGACAGTCTACCCTCACTCGTGTGCATCTACCAAAAACGCGGCTGCCGAGACCATCTCTAGCAGTCGTCGGGCAATTCGTTCAATAGCGGACCTTCGGGACCCGCCGCTCGACCCTTGATCGGTCATACGACAATTGTACTGACGTAACATCTCGATAGCACTCATTGATCTCCTAGCGAAGACCCTATGGACATCCTGCAGGAAGCGCAAGGTGGCAACACTTGGTGATAGGAACAACGAAAAAATGCCCCCCCGACGCGTCACGGCGGAGGGCCCCAGAGGTTACTTCCCATTCTAAAAGTAAGCCTTTTGTCGGCAGGAACAACTGGAAGAACAAACAGCAGCAGTGGAAAAGGCCCCTTCTCGGTGCGGCCTTTGCTACTTTCTCTACAGGGTTCAAGTCACTTTCTTTCCGCGAACCTTAGCCCGGAGCCGAAGGCTGTCAACCATCTCAAAAGAAAAACGCCCCCGATGTGCGAATGCGAGGGCGTTTTGCGGTCGGCTCGGTACAGTTCCACTGTTCCGAGTTATTCCCTTTTCGCCTTAAAGAGTACGCTTTTCCCCGATAGCGACACTGGAAGAACAAACAGTTGCAGGATTTTTTCGCCAAGGCGTAAAGAGGTTGCGTTGGCTTTCACACCCCGCTAACTGTCGGGCCTCGCCCGTACCACCTCATTAGCTGATCCGCGAGAGCGTCTTGGGGGAGGGAGTCGCAGACTCTTTGAAGCCGGGTGAGGCAATTGAGTTCAGCGTAACGCTTGCAGCCGATGCGAAATGGGACGGGACTATTCCAACATTTGGGGATCAAATAGCGGCTCAGTTGACGAGAAATCCCGATAACACTCATCGATGGGAAAACAGCGAAAGTTGAAGTCTCCAAGAACAAGACGTACCCGGTAGGGGGTTGAATCTCTACGGCGAAATGACTTGGGAGCCCCGTTTTTGTTTTTGTTTGTCAAACTTCCATAATTTCTCATTTTGTGATTTTGGCGTGGGTAACGAGGTTACTTTGTCGGGTCCTCCGATTTTCCCTTGCTCTCGCTCGTAGGCTTCTTGAAGTTCCTTTTTTAGCCGCCGGATTTTATCGGGATCAGTCTCCCTCAATAGTTCTTGAAGAATCTCCTGCGATGCGCGAGGCGGACGTGACGGCTCTTCTTGCATTTTGGGAAATGATCTGCAAGTGTGTGGAATATTACACCACAGAGTCAATAGGCACAAATATTGCCGGGGTGTATTATTTTGCGCGTGGAAAAATCAAAGCAAACACGGGAAGCCGCGCTGCTTCGACTCCACAAGTTGCACAGCGGGGTCTTAAAGCGTGTTGCCGAAAGCTTGGGCGTAGACGCGTCTTACGTTAGCCGCGTAGCAACAGGTTCACGGCACCACGAAAAAATTATGAGGGCGATAATGGCCGAACTAGAGAAACTCCAGCGCGAGCACATCAAGCTCGGCTAGCTATTCTCGTCTGCCAATGAGGACGCCCGAGAAATGTGCTGTGTCACGTTTCGTGCGTCTATAACATTTATGGTATAACGCCTATGTGAGGGGCCCACGGGATATCCAAGCGCTTAAGCGTGCCGCCGAAGAGCTAGGCCGCTTGCTCTCGGAAGAACTAAGATTGACGGACGGACGCATAAATTTATACCGCGAGGATGCACAAGAAAGGGCGCAGCGAAAGCGGCGTATCAATCTGCTCTGTGATTGCATTGGCCGGAAGAATGGGGCAACAAGAATTTCATAACCATGTCGGGCTCGGTTGCGCGAGACTATCAAGCTATATCCAAGGAGACAACCACGCTCGAAAGGCCGCTTTTACGCAATGCGGAAAGTTGATACAGTCCTTTCTGTATGGAGCCAAGGTTGGCCGTGTGGCACACTAATCAGATGACTTTTGAGTCTTGGGGCCCTTGTAATGCAATCCCGCTTCGATAACCGCATACGTGAGTTGTGCCAAAAAGCTATCAGTACACCGGAAGGACCGGAGCTTGAAAAAATCATTGTTGAACTACAAGCCGCGTTGAGCGAGCACGTCTGAGATCGCAGTCGGGACCAAACGGCCCCAAGATGTGTTGCGCTTCCTGCACCAGCAGCGTGCGCAGGTAGGGATCTCCCTCCTTGCTGATATGCATCTGCGGCTCGCTCTGGCCCGAGTTTCTTCGTCCTGGCTGCAAGCCTAGATAGCAGCCCACATCCCGGCTCTTGCCGAAGCGATGCGCATCTTCCAGCGTCAGCAAGAACGTCAGTGCGATCAATGTGCCCACACCTTTCACCTGTTTCAGCAATGCCACCTGCGGGTAACTCTCCTGTGTCAGTCGCTCGATACGCTGGTTGTACTCGCCTATCTGCTGACTCAGCACTTCGATGCCGGCCAGCAGCGGTTCCAGTGCGCTCTGCAACTCCGGACTCAGCCCTTCGGCTTTTTCCGGATTCATGTTGCGCACGTTGCAGCCCCGCAGACGCTCGCCATAGCTCTTGGCCAGCCCGCGGGCCGTGTTCACCAGCGCCGTCCGTGCTCGCACCAGTCCAGCTCGCGCTCGAATCAGAGTTAGATCCGCTTGTGCCTTCGCGCTGCGATGCTTCACCGGACACAGCAACTCGGGATCAATCCTCGCCAGCCGCGCCAGGGTCTGCGCATCCAGCCGATCGTCTTTCTTCCGGCTCTCCCCGATCAGCCGCACGTTCCGGGCATGCGCCACGATCACCTCATGTCTGAGTTCACTCAGCAGGCGACTCACCCACGGCGAGTGCATCCCGGCTTCCAGCGCCACCCGGCTGCGCGGCATGCCTCCAAACACCTCACGCATTGCCTTGGGCGTTGTGCTCACTCGTTGTTCCAGCACGATTCGGCCGGCTTCATCCAATACGCAGTACCAGCTGGATCGATCTCCCAGATCCAAACCGATGGTGAGTGTCTGCCCTACAAAATTCTTCGTTTGAGCTGCTGCTACAGTGCTAATCTTCTTCATTGCCGGTCTCCTTTATCTCTTATGCTTCGAGCACGTCGATAACTTGGGAGCGTACAGCATCCCGTCCGGAGACCGGCCTTCTCATCCCATCTGTTAACAACACCTTGACTTTCGAAGTCACAGCCCTTTTCAGGATCTTAAGAGAAATCCCAGAGCTAGCAAGTGGTCTCATCGCAGATTTCTGATCAATAACGTATTTATTTTCTCCGCTTCCTTTGATCCGGCCCAGGATAGGAGTACGTCTGAACCGTTATGCTGCATCCGTGGATATCCAAAACTCTCAGAAGAGCCTTCCGCAATCATTTGCGAACTCAGAATCGTTCCGTCCGAACGAACGCGAGAGAGGATCATTTCCGATTTCCCTCCCTGCCTGCGAATCCATGAAACTATTGCATCGCCCGAATCGAGCACTGTCACCGCTGTTTTGCCGAGCACACTTTTTTCCTGGCTGGCGGAATCAAGCGTGGTTGATGTCTTGAAAGTTGCTCCGCTATTGGACGAAAACGCGATCTGCACCGAGGGTTTATCCTCTTTGCTCGAGAACCAGACTGCGACAACATTTTGCTGGTTGACCGCCAGGGAAGGTCCGTTTACAGGGCAACCGTTTATGTGCCAGTTCTCCCCTTTTAGTGGTTGCCCGGTTTGCCATTTCCCCGAGAACTCCCGCGCCGTGTATATGTCGCGTATTTCCTCTGAGGTGTGATTGCGGTAGGCCGCCATCAATCCTTGGAGCGTGCTGATCAAGGCTGTTGGACAACAAGTGCAGACGTCATCATCCACGGTTGTCTCAGAACTGACACTTCCCGAGGACGAAATCACGGCAGACATGAGGCGATATGTATGCTTCACTTCGTAGTCGCGTGAGTCCAGCCAAACGATCGCGGCGTGATCCTCGTCGTGAGATACGAGGGAACCAAAGCTGTGTTCACCGTCTGTACGATCCGAATGAATAATGACGGGTTGTGACCAGTTTTGGCCGCTGTCAGAGGACACTGCCGAGAGCAGATAATTCCCCGGCCACTTGCCTTTTCCAGGTGGCAATTGCTCGGCCCACACCGATATGAGCGTGCCGTTCGGAAGCATCAAAACCCAAGGCGGGGCTTCCGCATACTTGTCAAAATTCTTGCGCACTACTACGGTCTTCGGTGTAGTCCATCCTTGACCACGCCGAATAGCAAACCTCAATGCCAGCGAATCGCCCGAAGGTTCCAACCAACTCAAGAGCACATTGCCATCGCCAGTGAGCGTCTGATTCGGACACAGGCTGCCAGTGGCGCTTGGGTTGGTCAGTGTCGCAACAACGATCGATTGACGACGTGCGCACCCGGTTGCAAGCAATAACGGTGAAAGAAGTGCGAGTGCAATTAGCATGGCCAAGCGAAAGTGTTTGTGGTTGACGCAAAATTTCATTTCAAAACTCCCACTTGACGGATCCGATTACAGTAAAGGGCTGTCCAGGCATGATTCCCAGTCTCGGAAAAGCGTCATAAACATTCGTGTTGAGGAAGTAGCGCTTATCCAAGAGGTTGATGAAGTTCACTTGTGGCGTCAGACGCCCTCGCTCCCCTAAGTGGAAGGAGTACGCTACAAAAGCGTCAATTGTTGCATAGCCCGGCAACTGGAAGGTGTTTTCATTGTCTCCCTGTCGCTGTCCCCTCGCGAATACCCCAGCACCACCTGAAAGCTTCTGCCTGATGATCTCTGACCTCAGCCACAAGCTGCCGGAATGTCGAGGTACGTTGGCGATCAGCAGGTCTTGCAGACCATTGTTGTCCTTGCTGAACTTAGCATCTGTGTAGGCATAAGATGCGATCACGCTCAGGCGCGAAGTCAACGTACCGCTGATATCGACCTCAACTCCGGTGCTGTGAGCCTCTCCAATTGCACGGAGTGCGGTAGGATCGGGAGAAGAAAGATCACGGGTTGCTACGTGTGTTTTCGTGAGGTCGAAAATCGCGAGTGTGGAACGGAATCGCCCTCCCAACGTTTCGATCTTTAATCCTCCTTCATAGGAATGGCTCTGCTGAGCTGGCAAGGGATGACCCTTGATGTTCACCGCAATAACATTGGAAGTCCCCCAGGTGCCAAGCGAGCTTACATAGTTGCCGTAAAAAGAAAGCCAGGGCAGCGGTTGATAAATCAGGCCAAGCAGTGGGCTGAACTTATGTTGGTTCGCTTTGGTCTTGGAAACGTCATCTAGCGTGCTTCCGGGATCGGCATATTCCAGCGTGATGCTGCCAGCTTCAGTCTCGGTCCAGTCGTAACGTCCCCCCACAAGCAGTCGCACACTTCGCAACAGGCCAATCTGGTCTTGAGCATAGATGCCATGCCATTGGGTGGTCCCAACGCTCGTCCAATCCGGTGGTGTGGTGGCCAACGAGGCATGCGCTCCGTAGGCTGTGCTGCGACGGAACACAGGACGGAAAATGTTCATCATGTCAACGGGAGCCCAGCCATTGACGAAACCGCGATCACTGAAGTCGAGGTTGTAATAGTCACTACCCAATAACAGGTTGTGGCTCAGAGCATCTGTTCGGAAATGTCCGTTCAGATCCAATACTACGTTCGTCCCATTGGAGCGGCGCTTATCAAACCACGGAATATTCGTATAGTCGCCAAAGGTCGGTCCGGTGATCTCTTCCAGGCTTCCACCGAAAAACTGCTCGAAGTCGATATCATCAAATGCAGCGGCCACACTACCGCGGATGTTCCAGTTTGGAGTGAACTGGTAAGAAGCATTGAAGTCCAGAAGCTTACGTCGCACATTCGCTTGGTCCCCAATGTCGCCGCCCAGATAGAGCGCTATTGGAATGTCTGCGGGACGATTGCCAATTGCAGGAATACCGTTTGCGATCAGCGGATCCATGTTTCGATATTCAACATTGGCGTTTACGATTAGCTTATCGATTGGCCTCCAACTCACGCTTGGCGCGACGAAATAAGTCCTTCCGTGAGGGGCAAACGTGATGAACTGGTTTGAGTCAAGGAAGGAGAAAATTCCGCGATAAAGGAGCGAGCCATCACTGGTGATCGGCCCGGTCGCATCGAGTGTAGTGCGGTACAAATCATAGGAGCCAAACTCCTGCTGCAATGAATAGTGACGCCCGTCAAGAGGCTTTTTCGTGACAACGTTGATCATTCCGCCCGGTTCCAGCCGTCCATAAATCATGGCTGCCGGACCTTTTAGCACCTCGACATCCTCGATATTGGCAACATCGACACTGCTCCGTCCGATCCCGCCGGAGACCCGTTCGCCATTTCGTAGCGTTACGTTGGTCTCAAAGCCGCGAAGTGCAAATGCTTCATAGAGGGCACCGTAGCCAAAGTTAGTCTGCACACCGCTTACGTTCCGCGTAATGTCGGGTAGCCGAAGAGCCAGTTGGTCACGGATAACACCGTTTGGCACAACCTGTACTGAGAGTGGAATTTGCCCAATTGGCACGTCGATCTTCGATATCGTCGAGACCTCCGGCGCGGTGTACCCGTTGGTTTCGATGACGGTGACTGTCTCCTTACGATTGGCAACTTTCAATCCAAGATCGACGGTTATGTATTGCCCGTTGACGATCGTCATGTCCTCATGGGTTAGATGTTCAAACCCAGTGGCATCGACGCTGACTTCATAGGTACCGTCAACCAATCCCTTGAAAGCAAAGTGGCCGATGCCATCGGAATCGACGGTTATGGTCGCCCCCGTTGTCGTGTTGCGGAGTGTGACTTTTGCGTCTACCACGGCGCTTCCACTCTGATCGAGTACAACCCCCGATATCTGACCCGCTTGGTTCTGAGCCATTAGGTGCAAGCTTGCAGACGCCAAAATAATGGCCATGATTACCACGGATCTTGTATGTGCGTGCATGAGTCCTCACTTGCAACGGCGACCTAAAACATTGGCACCGAAGCAGGAACAGTTCACTCAATCGATTGACGTGCCACGCAAGATTCAATTTCCCCACGTGGCGGTCGACGGCATTTGCGAGTGGAATGTAGGACTATGCAATTACTGGAGGGCCGCGTTTCTGCTGGCTACGGCTTCCAGAAATGCGATGGGAAACCTCGTTCTGTGGGTGCATTGCCGGGTGCGCAATAATTCCCCCATAGAAGCAGTTCGAGGCAGCAGGAAGAAACTGGTGGCCATCGCGAGGGGTGACGGCACGGGTGGGAAACATCGCGCACTTCACGCCTGCCGACTTAAATTGCGCTTCTCCCGATGGGAACTCTTGCATGTGCTCGATGCAATGATGCTTGCCGTGACGTCGGCAGCACGCAGCCAGAGCACTCTGCGCATCAGAAGCAAAAAGTGCGACCGAGGGGACAAGGCTGGTCGAAAGCAACAGCAATATGGCAGTCCAGCGTCGCACGGGCAAAGTTTCCCTGCGGCAGTCTAGCACAGGCCACACGTTTTGTGCCAAATAGGAACGCAATGGTTTGACGGTCAGTTCGCCGCCAAAGGCGTCATTTTGAAAAATACTGCTTCGCTCCCGGGTAGTTGACGTAACATCGCGATATCACTCATTGAACTGAGAAAGGCGGAAGACCCTGTTTGGGTTTTGAGTGCCCTGATTACGCCAACTAGTTCCCGAATCGGCCTACGATGAAACCGATGATGGTTCCACCGACGGTACCCATGCCGATGATTGGCGCGTAGGCCTTAGTGATAATCGCATCTGGGACACTCAGTAAAAGCCCAAAGACTAGGCCCACGCACCACCCGGGCCATGGCAAACGGGCCGCCCCAATTACGAACCCGATTCCGAAGCGTGTAATGAAAGCTGCCGTAATTGCTGCCCTCTTGTCTGGGAAGGTCATGGGCAGCATGATTCCAACATCGATAGCGCCGAATACCAGACCACAAATCGCGCCAAGAATGAGTCTTGACATGGTTTGCCCCCGCGCGGTCCTGCTTGGATTGTTCGCGCAACAATCTACACTAGTCTCGGCATGATTAAGCGATGTTGGCGAAAAATCCCTATAGCACTCATAATCCCCAGAATCGGAGGCTATACTTCGCTCTTCTTGCTTCTGTTGCCGAATGCTTCCCAATAGGCGCGCCCCAGTGATAGGAACTCAGAAAGCCGGACTTCCTGCTGGTCACTACGTAGTATTGCCAACCACTCGGCCCTGACGAACACTTCGTACCACTCCCCATTTCCCATTTGCACCCCGAGGCGAACTGTCGAAATCCCATCGGCATTTACAACCTCACCTTCGGTTATTTCGGCATCTTCGTCGGAGTTCGCCGAGGACTGGAATGTTTCCCAAGATTCTGAGTCTTGCCGCCAGAGCTTTCGGAACTCAGCCATCTTCGTTTGGTGTTCGTCCCACTGTTTAGCAGGCGGCAACTGAAAGTCGCCTGGCCAAACTGACCATCGGAACACTCTTACCGACTGAATGCCTTTCAGCAGGAAGGAGAACGTAATACCCTCACCGAGATTATGGAAAGAGCGCAGGTAGTAAGTATCGAAGTTCAGCGTTAGTGTTCGGGCAAGCAAATCCGAACTTGCGGATAGTAGGGGCGCATCATGGACGCTGCACCACAAGCTAGTAGGCTCGATACCTAACGGCAGATTTACCCAATCAGCGATCTTCCGTTCGAGGTCATCCATGACCAGATCAGGCTAGCTTTTGATCCCTATTTCGTCCAGTCGAGAGGCTTCATTCAATGGCTCATTCCGTAACTGGCGAGAAATCTCTATTACACTCATTGACCGTCTATTCCTATACTCCTGGCGAAAACGTTGGCCTTGCCGCTCAACACTTGCCGGCCGAATGGAACCCCACGAATCGAGGCAAACCGGTTTATCATTGCGTGTCGTTAGGTCTGGATGGGGGTCCCATGAGAAACCATGTCGTAACGCTCAGGGTAGCGCCGTTGCTGCGTATCGAATGCAAGTTCTGGCTCACGGACGACGGGTGGAGCGGCAGCTGCGAACAACCAGCCATCACTGTTCAGGCGGGCAGCTTTGAACACGCGAAATCTGAACTGGAAACTGCTCTAGGGAAACATATTGAGACTCTTCTGCGAGAGGCCCAACGCACGACCAAGGACCAGGCCGCTTAACTGGTGAGAAATCCCGTTTTCGCCATTCACCGATATTCTCGAATCAGAAGATTCCCACTCGCGTGGAGGAACTTGGCGTTGCCTCTTGTCAATGGTTGGTCACAACAACAACAACCACTGCCAATTTTCCCAGTTGCCATCGCGTAGTTGGCGAATACTCTAGTTTACGTTTTTTTTATTTTGAGACTGACAAATCATCGATTACCAGTGTGGGGAAGAAAAAATCATCGACGTGAATAAACCTTTAGCAGAATGCGCTTTCGCCGGTTCAACCCTGCTGATCGTGGACGACTTTGCACCGTGGCGTGCTTACGTCCGTCAGATTCTTGGAGATGAGGAAAATTGGAAATCGATTTCTGAGGCATGTGATGGTTCAGAAGCCGTCGAGAAAGCAGCCAATTTTCGGCCTGACATAATTTTGCTCGATATTGGCCTTCCTCGCCTGAATGGACTCGAAGCAGCGAAACTGATCCACCAAACCTCTCCAGATTCGAGAATCATATTTGTGTCGCAAAACTCTGATCAAGAGATTAGGGCGCTGGCACTTGAACTTGGTAGAAGCTACGTTCTGAAAGTGCATGCTGGCAGCGAGCTGTTGGACGCCGTTGTGGCTGCATTGGACGACACTCAACCGGCTATTCGCCTAGCCTGAGCGCAAATGTCGCGATAATTCATTCGGGAACCGAACATGGACGCTGGTTCCGCTCCTAGGTTTGGAGTCAATGGCGATTGTTCCATGTAGTAATCGGACACGTTCACGCATACTGATAAGGCCCAATCCTTGGCTGTTCTTAGCTGCGTTGACATCAAATCCCCGTCCCGAATCGCGGATCTCCAAATGAATTTCTTTCCGTTCTTCGCGCAGTCGCACACTAAAGTGTCGAACACCGCTGTGCTTTGCGGCATTGTGCAGGGCCTCCTGTAAGACTCGGAACAGGCAAAGGGAAATCTCCGGTGACAAGTGCATTGGCAAATCATTGCTCCTGAAATCTATTTCCACTCTTCGTTGCTCACAAAATTCTCTGCAAAACCCCTTCATCGCCGCAACGAGGCCGAGATATTCAAGTTTGGATGAGTGCAGCTTGTGCGACATGGTTTGGACATCGGTGGTTATCTCGACGGTACGTTTTCTAATTGCACCGACATGCGTGCTAAGTTCAGACCCTGAACTAGCGAGACTGTGTTCGACCTGTTCCAGTTCGATTGCCAAGAGTGCAAGCCGCTGGGCAATATCATCATGAAGGTCTCTCGCTATCCGGGTACGTTCCTGCTCCTGCGCTTCAATCAACTTTTGGCTCGTGCCTGTCAAGGCTTCTTCCATCTCTTTGTGCCGACTGATGTCCTCGGCAAAAATCAGAATCCCTCCAATATCCCCGCTCTGTGTTTTCCAGGGACGAATCTCCCAGCGAACCCAACTCGTTCCATCTTTGCGGTCCCAACGGTCCTCTTCGGCTCGCAATATCTCTCCCTGAAGGGCGCGGCGGTGCATTTCTTTCCAGTATTGGGGGATGTCAGGGAAAGCTTCGTAGTGTGAACGACCAATGATCTTCGACCTGTCAGCAGAATAATCTTCGCAGAAGCGGTCACTCACTTGCAGATACCGCATCTCGCGATCGAGCATTGCGACTCCGGCCGGTACGTTCTTGACAAAAATTTCCAGTAGTTCTTCTCGCGATTGCAGTAACGCCGTCTGCTCCTCTAACGCTCGATTCAGTTGCCGGAGGTCCTCCTCTGCCATCCTCCGCTCAGTCACGTCCACAGCAATCCCGATGAATCCCGCAAACGAGCGATCCTGATTAAACCGTGGTGCTCCAATGTCTAACATCCAGCGATACTCTCCGTCATACCTTCGGAGCCTGTACTCGATTCTGAACTTCTCTTGCGTGGTATAGCCCTGTGTGAAGGTGTCGAGGCATCTCGGCACGTCATCAGGATGGACACCCTTTGTCCAACCGCTCCCAATTTCCTCCTGAAGTGACCGGCCAGTGAAATCTAGCCAGGGCTGGTTAACATACGTGCAACGCCTGTCGACTCCAGACATCCAGATCAGCCCGGGCGCTGTGTCGGCCAGTAACCGAAAATACTCTTCTCCTGCTTCAATGGCCTGCTTACCGCTTCGAGACCTCGTGGCAGCCTTACCCTTAGCTGGTTTCTTGGCTGTGCCGACAATTTTCGTTCGGTTTCTGCGCTTCATACGCTGCCTCCGTTGGCATGGTTCAGCGCATCATTGAGCCTTCGCGCGCGGACTTTCGCGAGGCCGGGACAGGGGAGCCCTATCCTTACCCGTGTCCGAGAATTTCGTCACCGCCGGAGGATTGTAAGCGAGTTTGAGGGCCTGCTGACTATAAATCCCTCTTAGCTCAAATGTATGGTCCGCCGAACTGCAAGAGGTTTGAAGTTGGGCGAAGCTCAGTCCGCGTATATCTGTCAACCCTAAAAATTGTTTTACTCCTTAGTTTTCAATGAGATGGGCTTGCCTACATCCGGCCCCAAAACAGGAAATGCGCGAAAAAAGGCCCGAAAAGCCCGAGAAAGCTCCCAGGCGCAACCCCCTTCTACTGCCTGGCTTTCCCATCCTTTAACTCAAACATCTCCAAGAGGTTAGGGAAGGTTCAAGCGAAAAGGCGGAGAGGAGGGGTGACCATTCCTCCATATATGAGGGGTGACCATTCCTCCATATATAAGGATTTTCTTTGGCTTCGAGTTTTAGCACTACTGGGACGGAAACCCCTTCCCTAGACGAATAAAAGGCGAAAGGTATACCATTGCTGCGATGGACGAGGGGCGCAAGCGGGTAATCCTGATCGCGGCAGCCATTCTGGTTGCGCGGCTTCTGAGGAATGAGAATGAATTGTTCGGGTATCGTCCCTCGCCACGCACGGAGTCATTGATCGCCAGCGCCATCCGGATCGCAACTCGCATCATGAACAAGATCGACAACGTCGACAATTAGCATCGCTCGCCGCAGCCTAGTGCGGTGGTGGTGCCGCAGGTCGCCCCCATTGCTCATAGTGCGGTCGGAATGTGCAACCCGGAGGCGTTGTGCAGCTGGTCGAAACGGCCGCATTCACGAGTTTGACAACATAGCCTTGGCTGGAAAAATAAGTACCGTCCGATCCGGAATTGCGTACTGCGAAGTAATCGCCGTATCGAGTGTACAGAATTGGATTGCCTGCGCTATCACTGACCCAAACAGGATTCCCTGCAGCATCAACAACAGGGTTTCCGTTGGCGTCTACCTGCTGCACCCGATAGGTCAGATTCACATCACTTGCTTCGACGTAGTACACGACGAAGTCACCGAGATAGCCGACAGCAGTAGTTGCATAGTTCCCAGTTCCTCCGAAAGCCACAGACACACCGATATTCGCATTCGGATCGGTGGCCAGAGCTGGGTAGGCAAACGCGAACCCTGAATTCCAAATGTGATACTCGCCGACTGCATCGAGTGTTTGGTCGTCCACGCGAGCGATTTTTACGAAGGGCTGAGGCCGGCCTTCATTACAAGTCGCAGAGCCACCTTCGTCTTTGCCCGCGCCCCACGCAAGCCACACCTCTCCATTCGGTGGGACTGCGCCGGGTGCAACCAGTCCGCGAAATGGCTTGCGAGTGGCACCGATGATAGAGCTTGCACTCGTTCGGGAACTATCCAGCCACTGCTGAAATCCTCCTGCCGGGGCCTGGGAAGCGTAATCTCCAGTTGCTCTACACCAGTTGTTAATGCCGGTTTGATGAGGTGATTCCATCGATCCACTGCCATCGCGCCAGCGAAAAACTTTGATGTTGCTACTGTCTACGTGTCCGCCCCAATACATGGAATCTCTACCATTCTGAGTGAGGCGGGCACCAGTAGCATAGTTCTGGTCGGTTGACTCCGCTGACGAATAGTATGAAATTCCCACGCTCCCGCCATTCCCGGTTATATCGGACAAGGGAATACGGGCAACAATGAGGCCCTGTACTTTACCCGGCTGCGTCATCTGATCGACACTGACATAGAGGAACGTGTCAGTAAACGCGAGATCCGGGAAGTCCAGCGCCTGCTGACCGAGATTGAATGTTGCTGAAGCTAGGTCAAAGAACGTCCATACGTTGATATTGGTCTTCATGCTCTCGGGAGAGGCCCATGCGATCCGCAAACGATTGGGGCCGGGCAACGAAGGATTCGGCGGGTTGGGCGCACTGCTGTTGTATTGAATTAGCCAGAAGAACAGGTTCACACGCGGGTTGTAGAGGATCACTTGATCGCAACACATTCCACCATCTGCAGCTGGAAAACCTACAGTCGTGGGATCGATGCGTGTAAAGGTCTTGCCATCATCGCTAGAAAACAAATCGTAGGTGTTACCGCTCGCAAAGACGACACCACCTCCTGACGCACCAACAGTTGGATCGGGAGGATAATTTCCGCTCTGTCCAGTTCCAGTATCACGCACAAAGGTTATTGAACTCCCACCAGCTGAAGGCGCTGGTGAAACGCCAGTTCCGGTTGGAGCGACAGCAAAGGGCTTCGCCGGCGGACCCTCAGGGATAGGCGGACCAGCGGGATTGCTATCTCTTTCCGGTTCTACTTTCGAGGGCGGTGAAGGCTCACCGGAGGTTTTTTGCTTGGGTACCGTTACATGGGAAGGTGGCGGAGCCGGTCCGGCGGACTTGACCACCCTGAGCTCCGTTTGCGCCTTGAAATTGTGCTTTCGACCGTCGAGCACGTAGGTTCCGGAGACAGAGAAAGGATACGTTCCAGGTACTGATAGCGACGAGAAGCGGGCGTCAAGCACAGCCCGATTGGTGGGCACGATTTCGCCAAGCGCAACGGGAAGTGCTGCTGGGACGACTCGTCCTCCATTCCCGAGGGTGACAGTCGTTACTCTTACATCCTCAGCAGACCTATTGCCGATGTTCACTATGGGTGCCGCAAGCGAGAGCGAACCGTCCGGCCACAGGGAATATGCGACCGTGCCTAACCCGAGTTGGGTATCACCTTTTCGATTGCATTGAAAGAGCAGCAGGATTAGCAGGAGTACCAGGACCAACAAGATAATCCAGACAATCTTTTTCATGGCGGTTCCTTTGCGTGGGCGTTTCGGGCCGTATGTTCACCAGAAACGGACGACAGCCTCATTGATCTAGTGTTCTGAGGAGCGAAACCGTTTCATATTGAGGTAGTACTACCTGTGATCGCTCTCGTTTTGATGGGCCGGATGGTGCAGAGCCGAAAACTTCCGTACTAGCGGAGGGAAGATTGCAGCCGACGGAAGACGAACGAAGTCTGCGCCGTTTGCTGAGAGCTGTCAAGCCCGCAGCAGGCCAATCATCGCATGCAAGTGAGGGTGGGATCGGTTAGTTCTGACTAACTGCGCTTGCGTCGAGCCCTAGTTGTTGATTTCTTCTGCTTGGCTTTAACCTTCGCCCACCTGGCCCGCTGGGCGGCCGCGATCCTGGCGCGTCCTGCTGCTGAGATGGTGTGCCGCTTTCGAGGGGGTTTGCTTCCTCTGACGTAAGTGCGACCGAATGCAGCCAGGGCGGCTGAAATCCCCTGGAGTTGGTTCTGCAAGCGAGCCTGCTCGTGCTGGAGTTGCTTCACTACGTTCTGCATCAGGGTTTTGGCCATCCCGGGAATTCTACCAGCAGAGTGCACGTAACACATTCCCAACTTCACGAGATGTCCCCCCTTAACGAGGATGGAAGGAATGGGAATATATGGTTGAGGGTACACTTCGTGAATTCGCGGCTGAGTTTACGTACTACAGGCTCAAGAAGAAGACTCTCGGGTATTGAAGAAGGCACGCTCTTATTCCTCGGCCAACAGGTTGATATGTATCCTCGCTGCTGTCCAGAGGCTATGCGATACTAGGGCTATGCAGGAAGGCTCAAGTGACACCAGAACTGACACCCGCATGAACGCAGCCGGTAACTTGCCTTCAGTTAGTTCTGGCCAAGCCATTCGCTCAACAGTAGTTGCTTGACTGCGGGCGCGTAGCTCAACCGGATAGAGCATCGGATTTCTAATCCGAGGGTTGCAGGTTCAAGTCCTGCCGCGCCTACCAGACTATAAGAACCCTTTTCCTTGTCCACTCCACCGAGGAACTCACGGAGTCTCTTAGTCCAGTGTAGCGATTCGTACCGAATCCAAAACTACTCTT
>DATBFG010000012.1:0-6030 GCA_036558645.1 Terriglobales bacterium | reverse complement strand
TGAACGCTTCTCAGTAGATTCCACCCAAAAACCAGAACTCAAGAATTCCAGGAAAGCGAAGGCTGTCAATGCGATGAATCGCTCCAATCGGCGCCAATTTCTTGGCCGCGTCGGATTGGGAGCTACTGCCGCCGGCGCGTTGGTGACGATTCCATCTGCATTCGCACAGTCCAACGTCGGCGTCGAAGCAGGCACGGGCACGCAGAATGTGCCGAACTCGCGCGTAGCGAAGGCTTTCGGTTTACGGATTGCAGCCGCTACGAAAGATGCTGCTGTGCCCGTGCCCGCACATACCACGAACGGAGATGAGGCGCGCTATCCCGACAAGTCTGCGACGTATACCAAGGGAGTTCTGCAGGACGACATCGGTGTAGTCAATCCCGCCGCATATGCATCTTTCAAGAAGGCACTGAAAAGCGGCCTCAATAGCGACTTTGAGGCCATCATCATGGGCGGGACGCGTACGCTGAATGGGCCGCAGGGTTCCTATGCTTTCGACATGGAGGGCCTCGATTCGACTCAGTTTGGCAACGCCCATTCAGTTGACGACCCTACCGGTCCCGCGATCGTTCCTCCCTTTGCCGCGATCGCAAGCGCCGATTACGGCACGCAGCTTACGGAAATGTATTGGGGTTCGCTTCTTCGCGACGTAGCGTTTACTGACTACGTGACGAACAACACGGCTATTACGGCCGCGGCTGAATTGTCCGGCATGTCTGCATATCGCGGTCCGCGCGACTCAGGAGGTAACGTGACTCCTGATCTGCTGTTTCGCGGAGGCTTTCCCGGAGAAACCGTGGGACCGTACATGTCCCAATTCATGATCACACCCTGTGACTTCGGCGTTCAGCATCTCGATCAGCTCATGAAGACCACTCTGCCCGGCATCGACTACATGACAGATCCGACGACCTTTCAGCAGGTGCAAAACGGCATCAGCACGGGTCTCAGTTTGCAGTACGATTCCATCCGTCGGTATCTGCATGACGGACGCAGTCTCGGCTCTTACACCCACGACGACGTTTTGTACCAGGCATACTTCACAGCTTTTCTGATGATGGGTACGGGGAAAATGCCGGTGAATCCGGGGAGCCCTTATGTTGGCTCAAGAACGCAGAATGGATTTGACACCTTCGGCGCTCCCGACTTCGCTGCCACCGTCGCCGAAGTCGCAGCCAAGTCGCTACACCGCGTCTGGTATCAGAAGTGGCTGGTTCATCTGGTGCATCGTCCCGAGTCGGGAGGAGGAGTGCTGCACCAGATCGCAAGCGGAAATCAGGACAAGATCGACGCCACGCTCGATAGTGGTGTGCTGAACTCGCAGGCCGTAGCCCAGAGCTTCAGCAAGTACGGCACCTACTTTTTGTCTCAGGCCTTCCCAGAGGGGTCGCCGACACATCCCTCGTATCCCACCGGACACGGCACGGTGGCGGGAGCAGCCATCACCATCCTGAAATTCTTCTTCGATGAAAACTACGTGATACCCAATCCGATGGTGCCCACCAGTGATGGCACGGAGATTGTTCCGTATACGGGCGCCGACGCCGGCCAGATCACAGTTGGCGGCGAGCTTAATAAACTGGCCCACAACGTGAGCTTCGGGCACGGCATCCTGGCTGGGATTCACTGGCGCCAGGATTCAGACGTTTCGATTCAGTTAGGAGAGGCTTTCGCGATCAGCATGCTCAAAGACAAGGCCAAAACCTATAACGAAAAATTCAGCATAACGTTCACGAAGGTGGATGGACACAAGGTGACTATCTCGAACTAAATGAGAGTGAGAATGAATTTCAGATTGTAGGATTCTAGATTGCAGAATTGGTAAAGCGTGAGATTAAAAAGTCAGAAGTAAGAAGTCAGAATGCAGAATTGGGCAAAACGAAAATTCAGAAGTCCCATTTTCGATTGCAGAATTGGTAAGGTTAACGTCGTTAATTCTACATTCTGAAATCGGACTTCTGAGTTCGGTAACCGCCCAAACCTTTTGAGTAATGCGCCCCTGTGGGTTGTTCCCCGCCCACCGCTGCGCTTTGTGTCTTGATCTCAACTGTGCCCTGTGAGAGACTCTCGTCGCTGTGTCTGGCTAAAAGCAAGCAAGGAGCGTTCATAAAATGAGTAAGCTCGTTTTTCCTAAAGCTGCTTGTTCATTGAGTCTCATACTGATAACTCTGCTGACTGCCTCTATCGCTCCAGCTGGCTCCTTCAAAACCATTCACATTTTCCAGGCTTGGGATGCGACCTCAGTAATTGCAAACCTTACATCCGATTCGAACGGTAACTTATACGGAGCTTCATCAGCCGGTGGATTGCAAAGCACGGGCACTGTCTTCGAACTCATACGTCCTTCTGCCCCACGGAGCGATTGGACCATCACTGTTCTCTATACTTTTCTGGGTGGAACGGACGGCGCCAATCCTTCCGGCAGCGTTATTTTTGACAAAGCCGGCAATCTTTATGGAAGTACCTCGCACGGCGGCAACGCTGACCTGGGAACCGTCTTCGAGCTGTCACCTCCCCTTTCCGGGGGAGGAGAGTGGACACACACCGTCCTATGGAGCTTTCCTCCCAATGGCGGCAATAGCCCAGGAGGTTTAGTCTTTGGCAAAGGCGGTGTGCTCTACGGCATGACCGCGTATGGCGGATTGAACGGCGCGGGCAATATCTTCAGCTTATCTCCTCCAAAGACCCAGGGCCAACCTTGGAAAGAAAAAGTGCTCTACACTTTTTCCGGGGGAAGGGATGGACAATATCCTGAACGCTTCGGGGCTCCTCTCAGCTTCGATGGCTCTGGCAATCTCTACGGAACTACACAGTACGGCGGCGCATACTCCGCTGGGACTGTCTTTCGGTTAGCACATCCCAATGCGCCGGGTGGCGATTGGACTCAAACCGTCATCTACAGCTTCGGTAGCAATCCAGGAGATGGTACTTCTCCGTATGGGGGGCTGGTTTTTGATCGCGCGGGAAATCTTTATGGCGCAACCTACAATCACCCAACCATATTTGAGTTGAGTCCGCCACTCGATCAGAGCACTCCGTGGACTGAGACGATCTTATACACTTTTTCAGGTCTGGATGATGGCTCCGATATCTTTTCTGGCCCGGTCTTTGATCGGAGCGGTAATCTGTACGGAACGGCCGCCAGTGATGGTCAGTATAACTACGGAACTGTGTGGGAACTCCAGCCGCCAACAACACCCGGAGGTCCATGGACAGCGGCTCTCCTCCATAGTTTCAAGAGAGGCAATGACGGTGCTTATCCTAGGGCGGGTCTTACGGTCGCTCCCAACGGGACCCTATACGGAGTGACGCCTGACGGGGGACAGGGTTTTGGCAACAATGGGTATGGAACTGCCTTCAAACTCGTTCCATAAACCCGGCTGGCTGGAGTCAGGCCGCAGTACTTAAGTACGAAATTTAGCGCAGACCCGCTAACTTTCCGCTATAAATCAACTCACTAATCCTTGCGAAATCCTGGTACATCACGCGATCTTTTTCCATGGTCGGGCAAACGGACCGAATCGCTGCATGCGCCTGCTGCAATGACTTGGATGTCTTCAGCGGTGCCAGAAAGTCGATCGCCTGCGCTGCGGCCATTGCCTCAATGGCGAGCACGTTGCATGCGTTCTGGACGATTTTTTTCAACTTGATCGAGGCATGCATGCCCATTGAGACAAAGTCCTCTTTGTTGCCCGACGTCGTGATGGAGTCAACTGACGCAGGATGTGAGAGGACTTTGTTTTCGCTGACCAGTGCTGCGGCAGTGACTTGCGGCATCATGAATCCCGAGTTCAGTCCAGCGCCAGATGCAAGAAACGGCGGCAGACCTTCGCTTAATGCCGGATTCACCATCCGCTCGAGTCGCCGCTCAGAAATTCCTGCGAGTGCGCTGATCGCGATTGCCAAGAAGTCCAAAGCGAATGCGACCGGCTCGCCGTGAAAATTTCCGCCTGAGAGAATGTCGCCCTCGGCAAGATCGGGTGAACCCATTCCTCGCATGGTCTGCGCCGGACGTGCAAACACCAGCGGATTATCCACCGCAGAGTTGACCTCGATCTCCATCACTTCGCGGCAGTGAGCAATCGTGTCGCGCACCGCTCCGTGCACTTGCGGCATGCAGCGTAGGGAGTAGGCATCCTGCACACGCCCACAGTCTCGATGGGACTCTCGAATCTGACTGCCCTCCAGCAAACGGCGCAGATTCGCCGCTGTCTTTAATTGCCCGGCATGAGGGCGTGCTTTGTGGATCCGTTCATCGAACGCGACATCAGTCCCGCGCAAGGCATCGCATGTCATCGCGCCGATTACGTCGGCGGACTCAACAAGCGTCTCGGCCGCGATCAGAGCAAGGCTGCCGACAGCCAACATTCCTTGCGTGCCGTTAATGAGCGAAACGGCTTCCTTCGCCTCCAGCACCAAAGGCTTAATTCCTGCCTGGCGGAGAACATCCGCGGTAGGAACTCGAACGCCCTTATCGTCGATGCACTCGCCTTCGCCAATCAATGCCAGCGCAAGATGTCCCAGGGGGGCGAGGTCACCACTGGCGCCCACGCTTCCTTGCGACGGAACGAATGGAGTGACGCCACGATTCAACATCTCACAGATGGTGTCGATTGCGGCGGCACGTACGCCCGAATATCCGCGTGAGAGGGAATTGGCACGTAACAACATCATGGCGCGCGTTTCCACAACGGCTAGAGGCTCACCGACCCCTACGGCATGGGAGCGCACCAGGTTGACCTGCAATTCGCGGATCTGATCGCCGGCGATGTGCACATCACTGAGTTTGCCAACGCCGGTTGTGATCGCGTATGAAACCTTGTTGTTCGCCACCAGCGTGTCGACCACCGAGCGTGCCCGGTCTACTGCAGTCCGCGCATCCGGATCGAGCAGCACGGGTCGCCGTTCAAATGCGACCTCGTACACTGCCTCTATGGTGAGGTCGTTACCATTGATGTGAAGAGCTTTCAAGAAAGTTTCCTGTGTCGAGTTTCGTGTGTTATCGCTTTCCTGCGGCTTGCCGGAACACACCCGCATACTTTTCCGGCAGGGAACTCACCTTCATCTCCTTGTCGATCACAATGTGGGTCGTCTCTGCCTCTGCCAGCAGAGTTCCATCGCCGACACGTACCAGTTCGTAGGAAAAGTGAACCAAAGTTTCACGCACATTTTTCAGCTGAGTGCGCACGACCAGTTCATCATCATAACGCGCCGGAGACTTGTATCGGCAACGCGCGTCAACCACCGCAATCATGCAACCTTCCTGCTCCATCTCGCGATACGAAACACCGAGCTGTCGCATCAACTCAACGCGCCCAACTTCAAACCATACGAAGTAGTTTGCATGATAGACAACGCCCATCTGATCGGTCTCGGCGTAACGAACTCGCAGGCGGGTTTCCGATGTGACCAAAGAGATAGTGTCGCTCACCGGCCGCTCCAGACAGGCTTGCGCTTTTCAAGGAATGACGAGACGCCTTCACGGAAGTCGGCGGTCGTGCGGATGCGCGCATTGTCTTCGATCGCCGCCGCGATCTGTTCATCGAGCGACTTTGCAATGAAACTATTGATGAGCTTCTTCGTAGCACGCACCGAAGATGGACTGTTTTCGGCGAGTTGTGCAGCGATTTCGTGAGCGCGAGCCATCAATCGCTCGGCGGGAACAACTTCGTTTGCCAGTCCGTAACGATATGCTTCGACAGCATCGAACAGGCGACCGGTCAACAGCAGGTCACGCGCAATCTTGTGCCCTACCTGCCAAACAAGAATGGAAGACACGATAGCTGGGACGAATCCGATGCGGACTTCCGTGTAACCGAACTTCGCCTCCGGCACCGCAAGCGTAAAATCGCACATGGTCGCCAGCCCCGTTCCACCAGCAATGGCAGCGCCGTTTACTGCCGCGATTGTGGGAAGGGGGAATTCGTATAGCCTGCGGAACATGGTTGCCATACGCGAGGAGTCCTTCACATTTTCCTCGTGATTCTTGCCCAGCAGAGACTTCAGTTCATCGAGGTCCATTCCCGCGCA
>DATBFG010000011.1:0-15652 GCA_036558645.1 Terriglobales bacterium | reverse complement strand
TCACGCAGCTTGGCGTTCGTAATGATGATGTAGACCGCCAATTTCTGCGGTCTCGGTCACTTCGCCGTCGGTCAGTGCCTGTACTCTTCGTGTTGCCGGGGCATCCTTTTGCAGCGATAGATGAGTTCTCCAGCCATGGTAATAGGCGCAATAAGCTGATAGGATCCGACGCAGAGAGCTCTCGTTGAACACAATCACATGATCCAGACATTCGCGGCGAATCGAGCCGATGAGCCGTTCCACATAAGCACGTTCCCAGGGGCAGCGTGGGTCCGGCGCGCGCTCATATCTTGGCGATCCTGATTCTCGGCAAGCTCCATTCGCTCAGCGATTCGCGCGACGCGGAGTGCGGGCAGAGGTGACCGGTTCCGATGTTTGTGCTGCAACCGGAATCAACCCTTTGAAACTCGTGTGGCTCTTTCAGAATTTTCAGAATGCAAGCGCGAACCAACTCCCACAGATGCTATCTGATCATCCGGGAAATGGGCAGCGGGTTGAAACTCTGAAGCAGTATTTCAAGAAGAAATCCTTCTATCTTCGAAAAATTTGATCCCGACTCGCAGTTCGCTACGCCGTTTTCTGTTCCCAAGAATACGCCAGAATCATTCTTGCGCTAACAGTGAGTAGTGGGCCAAAATAATCTCATCAGCAAATTCTTTTATGGTCTTTTATTTCTGGGCTTTTCTAATCGGGGCCGTGTCGGGTCTGCGCGCTTTGACGGGACTCGCGGCTGTTAGTTGGGCAACTCACCTCGGTTGGCTTCACCTAGAAGGCACAAAGCTGGCATTCCTGGGGAATATCGTCACAATCTCCATCGTCACAATTCTTGCCCTTGTTGAGCTAGTCACTGACCAGCTGCCGAAAACGCCGAGTCGTACCGTACCTATGCAATTCGGTGCCAGGGTTGTAACGGGAGCTCTGTGTGGAGCGGCTCTCGGTGCAGCCGACCAGAAGCTGATAGCCGGAGTCACGCTGGCAATACTGGGCAGCGTTGCAGGAACGCTCGGCGGTGCAAAGGCGCGGGCGCTGCTCGCGAATGCCTTTGGCGTGGACACACCAGCGGCCCTACTCGAGGACCTAATTGCTATCAGCCTCGCGTTCGTCGTCGTTTCGCGGTGATTCATTCCACAAAAATCAGGCGCGTCGACATAAGAAACTTACGTGCTGTTCGACCGCAGTTGTAGTCGAAGCTCCCGCACGAGTGCTGCCAAGATGGAAACTATGACTGGTTTTAATAAAATACCCCGTTTGGCCCGAAAACTCGATGGATCGGTATTTAACGGTTAAGTCAGCGCTTTAACAGCGCGGACGGATACTGCTAACTCACTGAAAAGAGGGCAGTCTAAGTTTACGGGATACACAATCGACGGGCAGGAACGGCTTGCCGCCGCCGATGACGATAGGCGCGACGAACAAGAAATACTCGTCGACGAGCCCGGCGCTCAAGTTGTCAACTAATTAGTTGGTTGATATCCAAGAACGTTGGGCGAGAGTAGGGTCCTGAGACCTTGGGGAGAAAGCCGCTCACTTCCTCTGAGGTTCGAACCGGCTTCATCATCCTTCAAGCGTGTAGCAGATTTCCTACAGATGCGCGTCCGGGCATGCATATTGCACCATTTCTCTGAACCACGAACTGCCCCCAACGCGAACCAGGTTTCCCAGTCCTCGGCACTTCTCCACTGCGCGTAATTCAAAACGCGCGCCCCGTCTTTCCTGCGGTGAAGCGCAGAGGAAATGATTCCGGGGAGCTTGCCCAGCGTCTCTTCGGTCGCGCGAACCCAGGCATCAACGAGTTTCTGCTGATTCTCGGGATCGCAGGTGAACACGTTACTCAGAGTGACCGTTCCATCTTTCTTAATTGATCATTTGTAGCTCCGTTCAAAACCTTCATAAACCGGTTATTGATGTCCGACCGGCGTTGCGACAACGGTTTTAAAGTGTTCGTATTCCTTAGGATCAAACACACCAACGTGGCTCCAAAGGGCACGGCCAGATTGGTCGAGCAAAAGCACGCCCGGCAGTTGTCGTCACGTATGTTGAGATAGTTTTTCCAACGCATCCTCATCCGAAGCAGATGTCAAAACGTGGCTTCGCGAGCTATCAGCGATTCCGCTGGCCATTCGAGCCCGAATGACACCTCGAAAGGGCGCCGGTACACGCAGCAGCAAGGCTGCAAACGTAGTAAGTCTCGCGCAGATTAACGCCGAAATCGTCGATGAAGTGGTCCTTCCAAGGGCCAGTCCGTTCCCCACCCTTCCTGCTAGTGCCGAGGACCAGGAGCACCAGCTTGCCATGGGCGTCGCCCGGTAGAACGATCGATTTGTCGTCGAGCGTTTCTCCGCGCAGCTTCGGCGCCTCGCTACTGGGACTTGCTCCTTGAGCGAGTACCAGCACGGCCATTACGCTTGCCAGCAAGCTTCGCAGCAGTCGTTCTGGGTTTTTCAGCTTTGAGCCAATTTTTTCTCCTAAATCTCCCGTTTCCAAATCACGGCTCAGCCGATCCAGCCGCGCGATTTCAGACGCGGCAAGATGACGCTGATGATGGATGGCCTTCAGAAACATAGGGCCGTTCCGCGGCGGCCAAGCTGGGTGCGTTGATGACCTCGCGGGACATTGCGTGCGAATGAGTTACGACCGCAGCCAGAAACGCGCGATAACCCGCAACAATTTCCCGCCGATTCTCTTTCCCGATGTGCCCGAAATTGCTCAGCTCCACTCGGAACAGGTCAAGGTAATCACCATTCAGATCACCCACCAGAAAGGCCCCAGGGCCGCGTTCATGATCGAATGCAGCAAATAGCCGTGCATTGCCGAAGTCTCCGTCTCTCTTGACTTGGACCTATCATAGATGTCCACGGTCAGGCCGGGATCTTCCACACGCTAAGGGTATTGTGGATGGGGTGAAGAATCTACCCTTCTTTTACCAACCGTTTCGCTCAACTACACGTGTATCTTGTTTGGGTTCGATCCGGTGATGGCAACTGGCGTTTGTGCTGGAGATTTGGCCAGCGAGGATCGAGTGAGCGCTCTATCGCCGCCTGTCTCCGCACCGTGGGCATCGACGAGGAATTGACGCTCCGGCGATGGTTAAGTAACGCCAATTCGCCGGCTGGATGTCCTGAGCCAACCACCTTTGGAATCTTCCTACTCGATGTCTTGGCAATCTCCGTCTTGAATCGAGTTGTCCTGCATCCGAGGAAGATGGTCTAACTCGGAGAACGACGCTCAGGATGATGCAAGCGGCCTTTTTCTTCTGCGTTGAGAGCTTCGTTCAAGAGCATCTTAAGATACGTCTGGTACCGCAAGCCGCGCTTAGCGGCGAGCCGGCGAGCCCTCACCAATTCCCCGCGTGGAATGCAGATCATAACTGTGTCTGATGCTCTGGGTACGCTGGTTTGACCCAAGCGGCGTAGCAGGCCTTGCTTTTGCGCTGCAAAAAGACGTTCTTCGAGCGCTTCCGGATGTGCATCCCACCAGGTTGCCTCCTCCCCTTCCGAGGTGAATTTGGGAATAGCCTTGTGTTTCACGGTCTGATCAGCCGCGCTCGTAGATCTCTTGCTGGGCACGCGTCATGGGATACGCCGTGATCAAACGCAGGCGCACCTGCCCGCGGGGAAGCATGAAGACAAAAGCAAGTCGTCGGCCAGCATCGCTCTCGCCCAAAGCTAGGAAGCGGGTTTGGCCGTCGGTGAGTAGCTCTTTCCATACGAGTGGGTCTGTCGAGTAGCACTGCTCAACTTCATCGGGCGTGATCCGTTTTCGCCCCAATCTGCGAATATTCGTTTCATCCCACTCGAAGACCAGAGTGCGCTCCGACTGCCATTCTACTGCTCGCGGGCAGAGTTGTAATTCTCGGGCGGAAGAGCGTTGCATTCGAGGGAGCCAAAGATGGAGATTCCTCGGTCCTAGCCTGAGGCTAAAAGCTTAGACTGACGCACGAACATGGCTGGAGAACGAGCTAAGGACATCACGCCTTCCTACAATCATATTTCTTGCCGTGTTGCCTCAGGCGAAAAAATACTTGACGCTGAACACGGCGTCCAGCGTAATCCAACCAAGAGTTGATTTTAAATGCCCGGAATACGAAGGAATCGTATGGCGCAGAGGCCAATGCGCATGGACTTTTCCGATGGATGAAACACCCATGGGCCAATTGAACAAAGTTGTCTCGAAGAGTGTGAAGGGGAACAGATCAGTGATGCCGGCGCCTGTTCATCGCTTCCGCGCTCTCTCTGGTCCCCAGTAAGGCGGTCTGGCGAGAAACGAGAGCGAGCGCCTTTCGAGCGCCCGCGACATCGGAGTCAAAGAAACGCAGCTAATGGTCGTCCCGCCGAGCGACCTGTACGGCAGGAAGTACAGACGTTCCTTCCGCACGCACGGCATCCAGACGATCAGGGTTTAAGCCAAGTGCCTGCAGGATGGTCGGCGCGACCTGCGCGGTCTGCACTTCGCCCGTCACGAGTTTGGCTTTAAGGGACGGATGCGAAAGTAGCAGCATCACGTTTGTATCGTCATGCGCGAAGGCGCCATGTTCGTCTTGTTTTTTCGAGCTGCTCGTGTATATTACGCCTACATTAGGTGTAACGATGATGTCGGGTGTCCGGGAGTCACCGTCCGGTGGCAGCCCCGGCTGGTCCAGCATCGACCGCAAGCTCTCTTCGTAGTAAATTTGTCCGAGTCCGATGCTATGGGCATTCTCTTCCAGAAGGTTGACGACCGTGACTGTATCGCTACCGGGAGAAAGCCAAAGCAAGGAGACATCGTCTTCAGTCGGTCCGATACCATTTGGGTTCAACGGTGACTCCGAATCGGGGATGTAATCCTTCAAGTCGGTTGCAATCAAGGTGGCCGGTGATTCTCCATTACCACTGAAATGTCCGGGAATCGGTAAAAGACGGTTTAGCGTCAATCGGCGACTGGCCATGTTTAGCTGTAAGGATGATCAACGTCGACTCAGATAGGCCTGGCTCCTCTAACGCGCTGACCAGCTCGCCGATTGACTTATCGACAAACTCAATCTCAGTTAAGAGGTCGGTGCGGAACTGTACGCCTCGGTCAGAGCCCATCACCATGGCAGACTGTAGGTGGGCCCCTGAACGCTGAGCAGGAATTAACAACCTCGGTCCGCGGTTCGGGCGTTTTGGTTGGAACGAAGAATCGCTTAAGCCTTGCAACTCGCTGAGGCGGACGGGACATTTGCATTGGGTGATGTGAACGGCCAATTATGGCGCAAACATTGTCACCGCGCAGGTATCACATTGGCGATCAATGGATTGTCTCAACCTCATCGCGAATACCTCGAAGAACGAGGCATTAGCCATTTGCTAGGAGACCGTGGCCCCGCTTACGCTCGAGAGAAATCCTCGAGGCCTATTACAATCAGCCCCTCCGGCATGGAATCTTTGCGGCTTCGACGTTCAGAGGATCTGCAATCCGCCTACAACTCTATACGTGGTCCGGTGGTCATCTTTTTTGGTTTTCGTTTGCATGCGGCGCGACACGTTCACTTTAGTTAGTGGCGGCGTGTATCTGGGGGGCTACAGCCACCCAAAACGCTTGAGCATCCAAAGCAGCAGGCCCGTCATGGTGGCCATAACGACAATTGAGATCCCAGAGCCGTAAGGTGAATCGGCTCCGGGCAGGCCTTTCACGTTCATGCCGTAGAACCCGGAGACCACCAGAGCCGGAAGTGCGACGGTACTCAAGACTGTGAGCACCTTCATGACCTGATTGGTACGATTCGCAACGCTTGACAGGTAGACATCGAGAGTACCAGCCAACAGGTCACGCATGATCTCAATCAGGTCCAGGTTGCGTGCAACATGGTCGTAAACGTCGCGCAAGAATGGCGAGAGATCCTCATGAATCAAGGCGTGCTCGATCCGCATGAGTTGCCCGGCTAGATCGCGTGTATTCACGAGAACGCCGCGCATGAAAATGAGCGTACGCTTAGTCGCGAAGATGGTCGACAACACCTCCGGATCGGGCTGTTCGAGCGCCTTGTCCTCCAGGCTGTCGATGGTTTCATGCAGGTGATCAAGGATCGGGAGATAGGAGTCCACCAGTTCGTCGATTATGCGGTAGTAGACGCGGTCTACCCTGGTTTCAGATGCTGCGGCCCTCTGCACCCGCGCGATCAGGATCTTCAGTTCAGGGCAGTTTTCTTCAAGAACCGTGATCAGGAAGTCTGGACCCAGGAAGATATCGAGGTCCATCGCGTCGAAATCGTCCCCCTCATTCAGCCGGACTGGTTTCAGCACAGTGAACATGTATCCCTGACCGTCCTCAATTTTGGCTCGCTGGTTTCGTTGCCGACAGTCTTCGATGTGCAGCGGATGTAGGTCGTATTGTTCGGCGAATCTGTCCAGCTCAGTGCTAGCTGGGTCAAGAATGTTGTGCCATTGCATCACCTTCTATACTGCTTTAACATCCGGCTGAGATCGAAAGTGAAAGAGCCACGAGCGGCCGTGTTTTTAATGGCGTTGTAAGCAAACTTTCCGGACGGTTCGGTGCTTTGCCGGGTCTAACTGTGTGAGCGGGCCATCAGTTGTGGCCTGCAACAGGTTCACCGTGCCTGATTCGGTTACAGCCCAAGATCTGCAACAGAACAAGCAAACGCACAAGAATTCCTGCCGTGATGCCTTCGTTCCCGTTAACGCCGGTTATCGGGACTGAGCATCCGCCGGCGGTTGTCCCGGATCACTTTCAGGATGTCGTTACTCGGAAAGTATCGGGCCAGATACGGAACTTCATCATCCAGCCAGCAATCTTCGAATAACTCAATGCTTCGGATCTAATGGTGAGTGAGGAGTGTTTACCGACGGTCGAGCACCCCCAAATGGCAGAGCTCCACGGTTTCGCGCCAATGCTCACGACTCATGCGCGCTTTTGACTTCGCTACAGACTGAAGCGAATCTTCCCGAGGTGGCAATCCATCCAATCGCTGCAGGAGAGCCCCAATGCCTAAAGTGGTTCGCTTTTATGAAACCGGCGGCCCGGACGTACTGAAATTCGAAGAGGTACCGCCCCAACAGCCTGAGAAGGGCGAGGTCCGATTGAAGGTGCAAGCGATTGGGCTGAACCGCGCTGAGTCAATGTTCTATCGCGGGCAATATCTCTATCAGCCGATGTTTCCGGCGGGGCTCGGTTATGAAGCGGCCGGAATTGTAGAGACTGTCGGGTCAGATGTGGACAAGAGTTGGATCGGCAAGAGGGTCTCGACGGTTCCCGCGTTTTCTCTAAACGAATACAGCATGGTGGGCGAAGCGGTTATAGCCCCGGTTGGGGCAGTTGCCGAGTATCCGACGAATTTGTCTCCTGTGGAGGGTGCTGCTGTCTGGATGCAGTATGTGACTGCATATGGGGCTCTGAAGGCCATCGCGAACGTGACGAAGGGTGATTTCGTCGTGATTACTGCCGCCTCAAGTAGCGTAGGCACCGCCGCCATTGAGCTTGTGAAGGCTGAGGGCGGCAAATCCATCGCTACCACCCGCAACAGCGGTAAGAAAGAGGAACTGACGAGGCTGGGTGCAGATCACGTGATCGCTACGGATGAAGAGGATTATGTAACGACGGTCGCCGAAATCAGCGGAGGGAAGGGTGCTCGAGTGACCTTCGATCCCATCGCCGGACCCTTTCTGGAGAAACTGGCGCAGGCAGCGCAGGCGGGCGGCATTATTTTCGCTTACGGTGCGCTTTCCGGGCAACCGACTCCCTTTCCTCTACTCGCGGTGCTTTCAAAAGGTTTATCCGTTCGGGGTTACACCTTGATGGAAATCACACTCGTCCCGGAGAAGCTGGCTGTTGCAAAGAAATACATCTACGAGCGTTTGGGCAATGGGCAGTTTCGTCCGAAGATCGCAAAGACCTTTCCGTTTGCACAAACGGTCGAAGCGTATAGATACCTCGAATCAAACGCACAGATTGGGAAAATTGTGGTCACTGTACCGTGAGCACCCGAGCTGAAATTGTTCGGCGATACGTGTACGGTTCGGTTGTTCAATATTGCTGCGCTAGCCGGTCCTGAATGTGCCAGAACTCAACGACATCAAGGACCTGGACCGACGAATTAATATGGACAGGCTTTGGTGTTTGGTGCTTTTCAGAGCGCTCATCTCGATACCGAGTGCAATCGCCACTCACCTTCCAGCCTGAAGCCAGCCCAATAAAATGGATCTGACCACTTCGGGTTTCACGAAATCAGAATTTGCGCTGCGTGGCGTACCCGCGCCGGCGGCATTCTGTTTTGAATCATTCCCTCGTAGAAGGTCGCCATCAGCTCTGCAGTCGCCTCCTCATCCACTTTCCAGAGGCTGGAGACAACCATGCGTGCACCGGCATACAGGAAGCCCCACGTCACGCCGATAAGGCCCTCGCCATCCACTTGTTCTCCGAGCGCCGTCTCACATCCGCTCAACACAACAAGCTGAGCCTGAAAGTCCGCATTGAAAATGTTTGCCAAGCCGTAGAAGCCCGTCTCCGGCTCGCCGTTTTGCCTACAAGCGAAAAAACAAGCCAGAGAGTTGCGCGTTCTGGGCATCGAAAAGGCCATGCGTCGCAAGGTGCAGAATTCGGCTTCTGCGGATGGCGCGGCCATTCATTATTGTCGAGTTGGCATCGAAATCAAATGCCTCGAAAACACGTCCGGGCGGAAACACCTTCGCGATGCTCAGAGCCTCTTTCCTTGACTCCAGCAGGCGCGGTAACTGCAAAATAGTGATCGGGTTTGCCAGGTAGATCATGTTGCCGCTGATCGTTGGGTCGCTCGATCACTCTTTTGTCGTCCCGGGTGAGCGCCGGATCTGCCAAGATTGCAGCGTCATACAAGTACCGCCTGGCCGATTGCGGCACATTCGCGATACGCACTAGAAAGGAGCCCGACGGGCAGTTCACGATTTCGTGGTCAGTCAAGAGCGCCGCCGCACCGACCGGCAGCACGCCGAACAAAATATATTCGAGGGCGCCGTCTGCTACGACGATCAGCCGGTGATATCGTTCGATCAGCTTGATAGCTGGGTCCAGGACTCTGGCGCCCAATTCCGTCTCTTGACGTGCAATGGTTTCGCGGACCTGACCGCGCGAACTGAGACTGTGGTACAGCGCCCTGGCTGCCGAGTCGATCTTCTCCCGAGATGCTATTTCAAAATATGCGATTGAGTTTTGCGTGACTGCGAACAGATAACTGCCACTTCGGCCGACAGAGTACTCCAGCAACAATGTGTTTGATCCAACTGTCTTTGGATTTCCAATAACCGTACAGGCTGCGGGTTGTGTAAGGGCGGAGTACCGAGCATTCTGCGATCGCATCAGAGCGCACTTGCTCACGTTCGTTGAGCAAATCCGCCATTCTCTGGACTAATTTCTGTTGGGAAGTGCCTGCTTGAGACACTGGCCTCAAGCGTCAAAGGTCTGCTGCCAAATCGGAAATCTGCGTGTTCAACCGGCGCTCTTCTTCGACGAGCGCCTTTGGGGCCCCGGTGTGTAGCTGGAGGTCTCCTCCAGCGAGCATGCGTCCTAGAGTCTGCGCACGTGATCGCTTCAAGGTCTCGAATGCGCGGTTTACGTCTCTTTTATGAACTAGCAGCGCGACTAGTTCTCGATAGTAATCCGCGTATTGCTTGTGGAACTGGCTGGCACCTTCGCCACTTCCGCCTAGCATGGCGCTTTGCCGATCCAGCCCTCTCGTCGTTTGTCGGCAACTTCTGCTTAGCCTGATCGGGAATACCTGGCCCCAAGGACTGATGAGGACGGCCGGTATTGTAATGCTCCATCCATTCTCGAAGCGTCCGCTTCAGATGAGATTCGCTCAGCGGGATCACGTAATCCAAACACTCTCGACGGATCGTTCCGATTAATCGTTCGCAGAAAGCATTCGCCGTTGGCGTACGTGCCGGTGATTTTAAGACTTCGATACCCCAGTTCGCGACCTCCCCATCCAACGCAATAGAGAAGCTCTTGTGGCGGTCGTGAAGCAGGAACTTGTATTCCCGATCACCCGGTAGCGCTTCCCGCAACTGTTGCAAAGTCCACGCCGCCGTGGGATGTTTGGTCGCATTGAAATGAATCACCCACCGGAACGGATCTCCAGCGCCACAAATACATAGACCACGCGAAAACAAGCCGTCACAACCGTGAAGAAATCGCAAGCTACGATTGCGTTTGCGTGATTTTTCAGGAAGCTGGGCCAGCGCTGGTCTCTTGGATCCACGGGCCGCGGCGGTAGTTTGCAGTATTTGACGACTGTGCGTGGCGATCGCCGAATCTGCAGCTTCGGTAACAACTCATCCGTAATGCGTTTTTCTCCCCAAGTTGGATTCTCAGCTGCTAAACGCCGAATCAAGTTCGTGACCTCAGCAGTCACTCGTGGTCTCTCGACCGGTCTCGATTTCCAGTGCCAGAAGAGCCGGAATGCGTTGCGATGCCAGCCAATCAAGGTAGCTGGTTTGACGATCATCAATGCACTACGCCAGCCGAACCAGCGAGCCAGTTTGGAGAATACAAAACGGTCGGCAGCAGTCGTGGGCCTCGCTCTCTTCTCCCGCTCTCGGGAAAGGGCCAATTGTTTCCGCAAGAACAGATTCTCAGCTGTCCAAAGCCGTGCGGCGCCGCCACACACTGGTGAAGAATTCAAACCACCACTGACGATCGTGCGCAGGTTCCAAACGAAGGTGGAAAGCCGGCTGCAGACGTTGAACATCCTGCAATCGCCTCACCCTAACCAAGTCATTTCGCATCGTGATCGAGTTTTTGCGTAGGACAGGGAAAACCGGCTCCCCTCTTGGACCTCCGTTTTTCAGTACCCTACTAGGGATAGTCATCCGGTTCCACGCCTGCCGTCGTGCCTGATCGTGGACCTTCCTTTCCATCCGTGCAGCCCAGAGGGTGCGTATACCCGGAAGCTTCAGCTACTCAAAGGAGAGTAACTCTGTGAAAACAACGCTCACATTCTTTCAGTCCCTAGTATTGTTCGTATTTTTTGCTGCCCAAGTAACGCCAAGCCGCAATACCATAATTCCCTCCAGCCCACAGTCGAAGCACATACTTCTGCCTCCGGGCGTTTCTCGTGCGGACCCGCGGACAATGAGTGCGCAAGAAATGGAAAGTCTAGGACCGGAAGTGTCGAGTAATTTTCCGCAAGGTCATGGAATCAATTATTATGGCGGTCCGGTAATGACGGGAACCGTCAATCTGTACCTCATCTGGTACGGAAACTGGTCTGGTAACACAGCCGTTCCTTTAGTGACAACCTTCATGAGCGCGCTCAGTAAGTCACCCTATTTCAACATCACTCGTAGCTATTACGATGATATGCTTGCAAGCGATGGAAGCTATTCTCGCATATCGGGAGCAGTGAGAGTTGCCGGTACATGGTATGACAACTATTCACAAGGTGCGAACAATCCTCATATCATTCAGATAGTACAGGACGCAATCAATGGTCGTCATCTGCCGAAGGATACCAAGGGTGTGTACTTCGTGTTCACGTCGCCGGATATACCGCTCAGCGGGTATGGGACGTCATACTGCGCCTACCATGGTTCATTTGACATCCCTGGTACGGAGCAGTTCTTGAGCTACGCGCTGATTGGCCCTGGTTCGAGCGTCTGTACAGTGCAACCGCACATAAGCCCGAACGACAACCCGCAGGGCGATGCTCTGGTCAACATGATCGCCCATGAGTTGTCAGAGTCTGTAACGAATAGGAACATGGCATGGAACTCGCAGCTCGGTGAGATGGCTGATCTGTGTGCATGGAGATTCGGGAGCGTGAAAACCGCTCCCAACGGTTCCATGTATAACGTATCGCTCGGCGGTAGAAATTACCTTCTTCAGCAGCTCTGGGCGAATGACGGCCCTGGTTATTGCGCACTGCAATGGCCGGCCTACATCCCCTCGAACCAATGGTTTCAAATCGTTTCGAAAAACAGCGGTCTTTGCCTTACAGCTATTGGTACATCGAGCCAGAATGGCCAGGCCATGTACCAGGAGTCCTGTAACGTCGAAGACCATCGCCAGCAGTTCAGCTTCACCGCCACGAACGGTGGCTACAGAATCATCGCCAGGAGCAATGGAGAGGCGCTGGATGTCCGCGGTGGCCCTTCTGCTACGGAGGACGGAGTTCTTCTGCAGACATGGCCTTTCTGGGGTGGCGATAACCAGATATTCGGTTATTCTAGGCCCAGCATATCTGGAGGTTATGGAGATCTTATGATATTCAACTCAGGTCGAGTAGTGAGTGTCGGCGGGTCTTCGAAACTTCCTTATGCGGAAATCTACTCCCATTTCTACTGGGGCGGTGCCAACCAGTATTGGAAACTGGTTCCGATTCCAGGATAACGCAGTATAACTTACTGGCTGCTCCCCGCAGGGAACAGGCCAGTTTTCTTCGGATAAAGTTATCGATTGTTTCGCTGACGGCGCGCCGCATAGGCGGCGAGGGTCATTCAGAGCCAGAACGTCCGATAGCATTTGCTGAGACAGTCCTGCCCGCCGTGCTTGGGTCATCGCAGCGGATGTTACAAATCATGCGCTAGGCGGTATAGAATTTGAGATATATGCTTTTTCAAGCTTATCCGTGTATTGGCAAATTCACCGCAGCTGTTACCAGACCCACCAGCGGCAATCTTGATTTTCGTCAGTCTTGAGCTAGCAGTCCACGAACACTTCGAGCAAATTCCTGGCTCAAGTTCGATTGGTCTAAAACGGATCCGCTTTCTTGAGAACCGTTTGCTTCCAGCTTCTTTTCGCAGGTGGCGCGCCGGCTGGAGAGTCGACGGATTGCATCCGCCCAAGCGAAAACGTGTACATCTTGCCGAGTTGCGCCCTGGCACTCGACGCCATCGAAGAACCGGGCGATAGCAGGCCATATTCGCCGGTGGGCAACCGGCTCAGGTCGATCATATAGGTGCGTTTCGCGACGTAGCTACCCTGGAACGGGAGCGGATCGCGCATGGCGCCGCGGAAACGTGGAATACGCCGCCCGTGACCGTCCGGAATTCACGAGAATTTCCATTTCGCATCGTGATCGGGTTTTCGCGTAGGACAGCGATCACGTACTACCGCAAGCAATCGAATCACGCACGCCACGCCGAAAGCGGTGCGTTTACAACAGCTGCCAAGAAAGCATATGCGAAAGCACGCAAGGTCGCCGAGGCCGACGTTGAACTGGAAACTCATAAATCCGGACACAAGGCGTTCCAAGCGGCGGTGAAACAGAAGAGATCTAAGTTTTGACGCGTGTGCACGAGTTGCTGCCGGCGCACGCGCGTCCTCAAAAATCGCCGTCCGGAAAACCTCTTCGGCGAGAAAGGTCAGAGGGGAGCGGCGCCGACCGCGCCCCCCGGACGGAGATCCGGGAGATACAATCGTTTCGATACGAGCTCAGCCCGTAAACGGGGAGGTTTCTATGACCACTGTTGTCGTCAATGGCGTATCGCGAGAGCTTCACGCCTCCGCCGATACGCCTCTGCTCTATGTTTTGCGAAACGATCTCGAGCTTACCGGCCCGCAGTTCGGGTGCGGCATGGCCCAATGCGGAGCCTGTTCCGTACTCTTGAACGGCAAAGAAGTCAGGTCCTGCATCACCCCGCTGGCGGCCGCTGCCGGTAAAGAAGTCACCACGCTCGAAGGTCTTCCGGCCCGCTGGGCGCGCCAGAACAAACTGCCCGCCGAAGAAGCTGCCAAAACACTTCACCCTGTCCAGCAGGCGTGGATCGAAGAGCAAACCCCGCTCTGCGGCTTCTGCCAGAACGGCATGATGATCAAAGCCACGGAGCTGCTGGAGCACACCCCGTCCCCGACCGTCGCACAAATCAAAGACGCGTTCACTTCCGGTGTATCTGCGCATCTCTGCCGCTGCGGCACTTACACGGCGATTATTGAGGCGGTTCAGCGCGCTGCCGAAACCATAGCGAAGAGGAGGAACGCATGACCACGAAAAACGTCTTCGGCGCGTCGCTCTCCCGCCGCGGGTTTGTCAAAACCGGTGGCTCGCTCCTGGTCGGCTTCAGCTTGCTAAAAGCAGACACGCGGCAGAAAACCGTCGTACGACCAGGCAATGAAATCAACCCTGCGCTCCCGAACTCCTGGATCGAGATTCACGCCGACAACACCATCCTGATCCGCACCGGCAAGTCCGATTTCGGCCAGAGCACCATCTTCACCGCCTATCGCCAAATCGTCGCTGAAGAACTCGGCGTTCCGTTCGAAGCCATCACCAAGATCATCTCGGGCGATACCGATCGCACTCCCGATGGCGGCGGCACCTATGGTCTTCTCGCCGAGGGCATGCCGAACATCCGCAAGGCTGCGGCCTATGTTCATCAGGCGTTGCTCGAGCTCGCTTCGCAGCAACTCGGCGTTCCCAAGGACCAGCTTTCGGTCAAGGACGGCATCGTCTCTGGCGGTGGGAAAAGCGTCTCCTACGGCGGCCTCGTCAAAAATCAGCAGCTCAGTCTCACTATCCCGGTAAAGGGCGACCTGCAAACCGGCGACGGCTTAACGGTCGAGGGGAACCCGCCGCTCAAGCCGGTCAGCCAATACGCGGTTGTGGGCAAATCGTTCTCGAACCCCGCAGTCGTGCCGAAGGTCACGGCGAAAGAAACCTGGGTCACCGACGTGCGGCTTCCCGGCATGTTGCACGGCCGTGTCGTCCATCCGAAAACCCTCGGCTCGAAACTGATTTCCGCCGGTCCGCTCGACAAAGCTCGTTTCCCGAATGCGCAGGTCATCATTAAAGGGAACCTGGTTGGCGTGGTCGCGCCTACCGAATGGGAAGCGATCCAGGCCGCGCAGCACGTAGACGCCGACACAAAATGGAGCGACTGGAAGGGGCTTCCTGGCAGTGACCGCCTGTACGCGTTTCTGAAGGAAGATGCCGACTGGAAGAGGGTTCCCCCCGCTAAAAGCGATAAGTCGAAGGGCAACGTCGCCGCCGCTCTCGCCGGCTCGCCCAAAAAGCTGACCGCCACGTACGAACGTCCGTTTCTGAAGCACGCGCCCATTGGACCCACGATGGCCACCGCGGATGTGCGGCCCGACGGGACTGTCTACGTCTACAGCCACACGCAGTATGCGCAAGCGCTGCGCCGAGACATCGCGCATATGCTCGGTACCCCTGTCGACAAGGTCGTCGTGCGTACCTTCGCCGGAGCCGGTCACTATGGCCGCTCCAATGGCGGCAACGCAGGCGCCGAAGACGAAGCCGTCATTCTGTCGCAAGCCGTGGGCAAACCCGTGCGGGTGCAGTGGATGCGTCCCGACGATTTCCAATGGTCCACGCAGTCCTCCGCCGCTCTTGCGGACGTAAAGATCGGTCTGGACGCCAAGGGCAACTTAGCCGCATTCGAAATCGACCACTACATGCCCGCCATGCAGGATGACCGCCTGGTCGGAGCCATTCTCGCCGGCCTACCCACGATTCCCGCACCCGACCAGCCAGACGACAAGGGCGTTCTCTCCGGGATTGCGAACGATATTGAAGATCCCTGGATATACGACGGTACGCACACGGTGCTCGAACGCGCTTACGGGACGTTTCAGATCGGACAAAAATCTTCGCCGATCAATGTCGGCCTGCGCGACCACAGCTTGCGCACGCCGGGCCAGTACCAACAAAACTTCCCGCGCGAACTCGCCATCACCGAAGCTGCTT
>DATBFG010000010.1:0-4702 GCA_036558645.1 Terriglobales bacterium | reverse complement strand
GATTGAGTGGAGGTAAGGATCCATGGCTAAATCGTTACAGTCTTTTTAGCCTTTTCTTAGGCAGGCGTTGCCCAACCCCACTCTAGGTAACCAGACTTCAAAGCCACTGAGCCGACATTGGTGAATACTGTAACGTTACAGGCGACTGTCCTTGGGACGGCTCTGTTTCGGAAACGCCCGTTATCCTGGCGACTGCGCAAAGTGTCCGGGATGGGGCAACGTATGTTCCACCATGAGTAAGTTCTGCGCCGCTCGCCAATACCCATGAACAGTAGTTTTTGGCGCTGCAAGTATCCGTCGCGAATGCCTTGTTGTTTTCAAAATTTCGGTGCTCTCATTGCCTCCGAGCGTATTACAAAACTCCAATGCAAGCAGGCGTTCGCCAGGACATTGAGCAGTTTCGAAGAGGATTCGAGAAAATGGAGCGCGAGCGAATCTGAAATTATCTCCGCGTTTCGGCTTGATCGGAGTCTCCCAAATTTCAAGCCTCACTGCCTTGGGCATTTTTTTGACAACAGCAGCATCTGCGGTCCGCCTGACGTTTTTGTCTGACGACCCGCTTCAACTCACCTTATGGATCGGCGGTGGAGTCCACGCCCCAGACAACGCTTGTGCTTTCGGCCAATACATTCTCAGAATCAAATTGAAGGAACCCGCGTCCGCCGGCAACCAGTTCGACTCCTTCGCGTTTCCCGGAGAATCATGTTGAAGATAGATGTCGAGCGACCCGTCTGGATTGAACTTCATCTTGTCTCGATCGCCGATGGCGTAGCGGTTGATTGGATTCGCCACAAAGGCCTGCTTCGCGTTGTACATCGTCAGAGACCAGAAGGCATTCACGGGAGGTGTCTGGCCTTTGTCGAAGTGAATCACGTATCGATTCGCGCCGTTCAGCGGACTGCCATCGGCGTCCACGCGTGTCAGAGGATAAATCGCATCATCCGGTACGTTCGCGCCAAACCCCACCCATGCCACTCCGGCGCGCGCGTCATAGTTCGTCCCATAGCTTCCAATCTCTCTTACGATGATCATCCACCCGTTCACGATGTTGGCGTTTCCAGGATTGTGCCCGAGTTCGACGACCTTCTTTTTTCCGTCCTCCACTCCCTCAGCGATGGCTTTCGCCGCGTCGCTCCCGTTCTTATTCAGATCGAACGGTTGTCCGGAAACCACCCCGATACTTGCCAGCTTCGCCACCATCGGCCCATCCTCAGCCGCAGGAGGGTTGTTCTTCATCAGCAGCGCCAACCGGTTAAGAAATGTCGCGGCGTCCATTGCTGCAACGGCGTCGACGGGCGGCGTCTTCATATCCACCTTCGGATCCGTCGCCACGTCTGCCGGTGGAGTGTACGGTTTTACCCACGCGCTCAGCGCAGTCAGCTTGTATTGTGCTTGTATCGCATTCACCGCCGAAAAATCGGCCTTGCCGTTCGCCTGCGTTCGCCCGGCGAGCAACATCATATCCGTAGGCGACTTGATCTCCTTCAATCCCGCTGGCAGCGTGCCCGTCCAAAGCGGCCCCGTGATGGCAAAATTTCCTTTGCCGGTCCCTGTCGTCCGTTTTCCGGGCGAAGCGAACACGTTCGTCCAGGCATCCAGCATCGGCATCAGGTAATAACGCCCATGCGTATCTGGCACGCTGAGCACCATCGGCTCCCGACCTAGATCAAGCCACGCAGTTGAATACAGAGTATCCGCGTTGGGGCTGACAACGTCCGTGAACGTGGCGTCTGGAAAAGTTTGGTTGTGCACGAACTGGTTGACGGGCGCCAATCCCGCTTGTGGACGTGAAGCATTGGTCTGCTTGGCCCTGGTCGCATCCGCCAGCACCAACGGATAGCCATAGATGTAGGCATCCGTCGCTGCGCTCTTCGCGGCATTCGTGGGTTCGTTTGTCGATGCTGGTGTCTCCTGCTTACACGCCACCAGCGACAAGGCAGCAGCCGCGAAAGGTATAACAAAGACATTTCGGAAAGGAATACGCATCTTCGACTCCTGGATCGCTCACGGCCTTAGGCCCGCGGATGTGGTCACTGATCCTTTGCTTGTGTGAGTAATGCCTAAAACCTGTCCTCATTGGCGGCTGCTGGCCGCCGCGGCAGCCTGCATTTGCTCCACCTTCCGATTGATCTGATCGGAAACCTGATTGATGGAAAAACTTGCCGGTAACTGACTGGGAGGATACTGGACAAAGGTCTGAAGGAATGCCGATGCCCTTCGGACTCCCTCAAAAATGACGAACACATTCTCGCCGTTCCAGCGGTCGTATTGATCACCGGAAATCTGGGCATGTTCATACGGGTCCATGCGCAGGTTGAAGATCCTCGGCGTTCGGAGGCAAGTGAATGGATTTCTCCAAATGTCGAGTCCACCGGTCGCACGCTGTTCACAAAACACCACTTTCCACGCGGTTGTTTTGGTTGCTTCTGGTTCAAGCACGTCGTATCGGATCGCGACCAACTCGCTGTCGTCATTGAAGTAGTAGAACTCACTGCGGGCGCTCCTGTTCGTTTGGCCCGTGAGATAGAGGAGCTGGTTGTAACCATTGATATGGACTTTGAAAGTCTTACCGCCGATCTCGGTTCCCTTCAACAAGCGTTCTTTAATGGTGGTATCGCCCGCTGCCGCAAGTAGCGTGGGGAACCAGTCTTGCCCGGAGAACAACTCAGTCGCAATAGTCCCTGGCTTGATATGACCGGGCCACCTAATCACGGCTGGCACGCGGAATGCCCCTTCCCAATTCGAATCCTTCTCGCTCCGGAAAGGAGTAATCGCTGCGTCGGGCCAGGTTAGTGCGTTTGGTCCATTATCGGTGGTAAAGATGACAATGGTGTTGTCGGCGACCTTGAGGTCGTCCAGCAGCTTCAGCAGTTTGCCGACGTCTCCATCCATTTCGGCCATCCCGTCGGCATAAAAGAATCCTTTGCCCAGCCCACTCTTGCCGGTGTAGTCGGGCCGAATGTGGGTTTGAAAATGCATGTGCGTGAAGTTCATCCAGGTGAAGAAAGGTGTGCCTGCTTTGACCTGCTTGGTGATGAAATCCATGCACGCTGAGGTGGTCTCATCATCCATAGTTTCCATGCGCTTCTTAGTCAGCGCACCGGTGTCTTCGATCTTGCCGTCGGCATAGGAGTGAATGACGCCGCGAGGATTGTAGAACTTCAAGAAATCGGGATTGTTGCCGAACCAGTTGGGACGCTCGGGCTCTTCTTCGGCGTTTAGGTGGTAGAGATTACCGAAGAACTCGTCAAAGCCATGGTTGGTAGGCAGGAACTCATTGCGATCACCCAGGTGGTTCTTGCCAAACTGGCCAGTCGCATATCCGAGCGGCTTTAACGCTTGTGCAATGGTGACGTCGCGCGGCTGCAGACCCTGCGGTGCTCCGGGTACGCCTACCTTCGAGAGACCTGTTCGCCAGGCAGCTTGTCCAGTGATGAAGGTCGAGCGGCCCGCAGTACAGCTATTCTCCGCGTAGTAGTCGGTGAACAGCAGGCCTTCCTTGGCGATGCGATCGATATTGGGTGTATCAATGTGCATAACGCCCAAGCTGTAGGCGCTGATATCGGTTGGGCCGATATCGTCACCAAAACATGACAAGGATATTGGGTTTTGAAGCCTGTGCCTGTACCGGGTTTGGGGACAAGGTCAAAAGAAAGATGGAGGTGCCGAGCGCCGCGGCCACCCTTTGCAAACGGATGAAGTCTGACATTTTTACCTCGCTGAGCCGCCGGCCCGGGGAACAACAAGCCGACTTACGCTTAGAGTATTTCACCGGATTTGCGATTTTTTTTTTAGAATGCAGACTCAAGAACTTTGGGGTAGAACGCCTCCAGACACACCTATGGTTTTGATCAAACCGCGTGTAGTCGCGATGTGTAGATCTACCCTTGGCCGTTAAGCACGATCTATGCAGTCGGGCGATGAATGCACCGCGTCTACTCGCTGTTTACAGAGCCCAGTAGACGCCACGACATTTTGTTTTCGCGGATTCGCTTACGAAAATCGTTCGCCGGGATGCAAGTTGAGCAGAACTGGCTGATCGGAAATTTTCTCAATCCCCGTTAGGGCTTCAGGGCTCTAATCTGGAGAACATGGCATTGCGCGCAAGCTTCGCAGAGATGTCGGGGAAGCTGATGAGAACCCAATTTCAAATCAGGAACGGTGCTATCTTTTCACTCTTGCTTGTCCTGCGGTTCGGGGGCTTGGCGCTGGCGCAAAGCCCCTCCAAGCAGGCGCCGCCGAAGGCGTTTATGGAGGCAACTCAAGCCTTTGCCCGGATGGATGAGGAAAAGGCCCGGGAGACAGAGGCCTATACCCTCGGTGTGCAGAGCGTGCTCTGGGGCTTACAGTGGGTCAAGGCCGGCGAATCGTTTCGGATGTTCACAGCGCCGCTCCCAGCGGGAACCCAGCGCTCGCCGTACGATAGCAATCCGCACGGCATCGACATTTGGGGACATGCCCAGAAACTGCTAACCGCCGAATTTCGCACCATCGAGACGCCTAATACAGAAACCCTTTATTCCAGTGCCATCGTCGATCTGAAAAATGGTCCGGTTATCGTGATTCATCCCGACTTTGGAGAACGCTACTTTCGTACCACCGTGTGGGATCTCCATAGCGAGACGCACACCATCAGCCAAAAGCAGGATGGGCGCAAGCCGCCACCGTACGCGATCATTCCGGTGGGTTGGGGCGGACGCAT
>DATBFG010000009.1:0-69963 GCA_036558645.1 Terriglobales bacterium | reverse complement strand
GGATTCAATTGAAAGAACTCCGTTCAGGAGCTTTAACCGCTCTTGCATACTGACGAGGCCAAGACCAGGACTTTCCTTGGCCGCTTCAGTATCAAACCCGAGGCCGGAATCCCGAACCGCCAGATGGATCTGGCCCGGAATACTTGACAATCGGGCTTCAAAATGACGAACGCCGCTGTGTTTCGCTGCGTTGTGGAGAGACTCCTGCAAGACCCGGAAGAGGCAAAGTGAAATATTCAGGGGCACAACGTCTGGGAGGTCACAGGATTGGAACTCAATCTCTACGCCGTGCTGATCACTGAATTCTCTGCAGAAGCTCCTGGCGGCCGCAGCAATCCCCAGGTATTCCAGCTTTGACGTATGTAGTTCATGCGACAGCGTCTGAGTGTCGTTCAACGCCTCGATCAGCTGCTGGCGTATCTCTCGCACTTCACCACCAACTTCAATAGATATGCCGTCAGCCTTTTGCAGTTGTTCCAACTGGATAGCCATCACTGAAAGGCGCTGGCCGATGTCGTCGTGAAGCTCCCGGGCGATCCTGGCCCGTTCCTGTTCCTGCGCCTCTATCAACCTGCGGTTCACGTTCGCGAGCTTAGCTTCTGCGCGCTTGCGCTCGGTGATATCGATAAATGCGACTACGGCCCCGACAACTTCTTGCCCTCTACGCTGTGGGTGCGACCAGAATTCAGCGGGAAAATTCGTTCCATCGGCCTTCCACAGCACCTCGTCGTCACGATGCACTCCCTTCCCAGACCGGAAGGCCCAAAAAGTTGGGCACTCTTCAGCCGTAATCCGTGTCCCATCAGAGCGGCTGTGATGAATGAGATTGTGCATGTCCTTTCCCAGCAATTCTTCGGAGCGTGCATAACCCAGCAAACGGAGGCAGGTCGGATTACAAAACATGCAGCGGCCATCGAGATCGATTCCATAAATGGCTTCGGCGGTTGAATCGAGCAGGAGGCGAAGTTTGTCTTCATTGGCGCGAAGTTCTTCCTGGGCGCCCTTGCGTTCTTCGACTACGGCCGCCAGAACCATGAACGGTACCGCCGCAAAAACCAGGAACACTTGTAGAGATAGAGGATCGGTCAGCGGTATGAAGTTTGAGAATGGGCCTCTCCCCTGCAGTGCCGCCCAAATCGAAAGCGTGGTCACGATTATCGTGGAAGTATTGATGCCCAGCCCCCCGAAGCGCAAAGCGGACCAGAGCAAGAAAGGCACCAATGAGTAGAGCAGTGCGGGCGAACTGCGGTTTACCGGGAAGGTGAACGTTACATAACTGAGAAGAACGAGGCCTACGATGAGCATCAGTGCTTCTAAGTGAACAATCCGGGGCCTTCGCAACAGTGCTCTCCCATCGTTGATCCAACTCAACAAGGTTGGTGTGATGGTGGCAAATGCGAGGACTTCGGACAAAAGGCAAATTCTCCACCCCGTCCAATAGTCATGGGAAATTCCGGGTGCATTCAGAAATGCGCTTGCGAGCGGTGCGAGGAGAATGGCGAAGATCGAATACTTGGCCAGAGCCCTCACGCTGTTGAGTCGGGGGACACCGTCGAAGGAATATCTAAGACCAAGTGCCGCAATGAGAACTTCGGCCGTATTGCCCGGAATAAACCAGGTAATCGAACGAATTGGCAAGCCTGCCTGGAGGTCAGCGACAGCAAAAGCGGCAAAGCATACAGGGATGAGCACCGGCCAGACTCTCATCCGCACCAACAATAATCCCGCAACCAGAATCGCGCAGCCCGGCCAAACCGGCCAAACTGTTTGAGAATTTGGGGTGACCAAACCGGCAAGTTTAGGGGCGACGTATGACAGCGCGGCCGTTACGCACACTACAAGCCATGCGGGGTACGACTCAGGATACGAGTGGCCGGCTGACAAGCTACTACTGGCGGCGGTCATGGCGTGCCTCAGGCATCGCAGAACTCAGGTCAACCGCAAGAATCGTAACTGAGAGTCTAGCGCCTTTTTGTAGGTTTCTGTGAAATTGATTAATTGCTATGGACGACGGGTGAAGATGCCCACCCTGGCGTATTTTGCTAGGGCTGAGCTGGCAACAGATTGCTTGGTGCGAAAGGGGGGACTCGAACCCCCACGGTTTTACCCGCCAGATCCTAAGTCTGGTGCGTCTGCCAATTCCGCCACTTTCGCGCGCTCGATCACAAACATTTTAGCTCAAGCACCATTTATAGCCTTACTACGTGACGGAGAATTGTGGTCCCTGACTTCTTCGCTGACTTTACGGGTTGGCGACCTCTAGGGTCGCGGTGCAGTGGAACAGAACGCACACTGGCACAGAAGCTCTCTTCAAGATGAGCTCAATCTCATAACTACGGGGGGAACAAGGAGAATTCTTCAGATGGACAGGGTAGTGGTTAAAGCGGTTTCCGAATCCTCGCCTAGTATGTGCTAGGGTCCCGGCGGACAGCTTTTCTCTTGCAAGAAGTGTTGGCACTCGTCCGCGGTTAAGGAGCGTGTGACGCGGGTACGTGCCAGGTTCAGCAAGTCATTCATATCGAACGCATAAACCTGTACTGTTCCATCTTGACTAGCGTCGGCTAGCCTCCTGCCGTCCGGACTGAATACTACTCCGTAAACGTCACCAGTGTGACCGCGAAGAGTCACCAGTTTATCGCCATTCTTCGTATCCCACACGTTTGTTGCCTGGTCCCTACTGGCGGTTACAAGTTTCTCGCCATCCGGGCTGAAGGCAGCAGAAAAGACGATACCGTTGTGGCCTTTCAGCGCCAGCAATTCCTTCCCATTTGTCGCGTCCCAAATCTTCGCTGTGCCGTCCAAACTTGTTGTTGCCAGTCGCTTTCCGTCCGAGCTAAACGTTACTGTGGCAACATCCCTGAGGTGTCCCTGAAAAGTCAGCAATGTTTTGCCGCTTTCGACATCCCAAATTCTTGCAGTACGATCGGCACTAGCAGTCGCAACGTATTTGCCGCTAGGACTAAAGATCACACAAGATATGATCCCTGAATGTCCACGCAAGACCTGCAACTCTTTCCCAGTCTGCGTGTCCCAAATTCGTGCCGTTTGATCCTTGCTTGAAGTGGCTAGTTGTCGTCCGTCGGGACTGAAGGCCACACTGTAAACATCTGACGCGTGACCGCGAATTGTGAGCAGCTCAACCCCAGTTTCCGCATCCCAAATCTTCGCTGTTCCGTCCAGGCTTGCCGTGGCGAGGCGCATGCCATCTGGACTGAACACGGCACCTCTAACGTAGAAAGAGTGGCCGCGAAGCGTGAATATTTCCTTGCCCGTTGCTGCGTCCCAAATCCTTGCGGTCTTGTCGTCACTGCTGGTCGCCAGACGCTTCCCGTCAGGGCTGTACGCAACTGAGAGAATCTTGCCGGTGTGTCCGCGCAAGGCCAGTAATTCTTTGCCACCCTCGGCATCCCATACCTTCACGGTGTGGTCTTGGCTTGTGCTGATGATCTGTTTTCCATCCGGGCTGAAACCTACGCTGTCAACGTCGCCTTTGTGGCCAGACAGATTGCGCAATTCTTTGCCGGTTTCCGAGTCCCATACCTTAACCATTTGATCCAGACTGCAAGTAGCAAGGCGCTTGCCGTCAGGACTGAAAGCCACACTTCTGACGTAGTGACTATGCCCCTGCAGAGTCCGTAATTCCCTTCCCGAATGGGCGTCCCATATCTTCGCAGTTTGATCCCAACTAGCCGTAGCAAGGTACGTGCTATCCGGGCTGAAAGCAACAGCCCGAATAGCGCCGGCGTGTCCGCGGAGGGTTACCAGTTCCTTTCCGTTTTTCGCGTTCCAGATTTTTGCTGTCTGATCTCTGCTCGCCGTCGCGATACGTGTACCGTCAGAGCTGTATATAGCCCCGTAAACCTCGTTGGAGTGGCCGCGTAACGTCATCAATTCCGTTCCACTCTCGGCATCCCAGACCTTGGCCGTGCGGTCACTACTGGCGGTAGTTAAGTGTTTACCATCCGGACTAAACATCAACCCGTAGACGTTCCCGGCATGGCCACGCAAGACGAATAACTCTTTTCCGGTCGTTGTATCCCAAACTCTAATTGTTCGATCGAAACTGGACGTTGCAACGCGGCTACTATCTGGACTGAATGCTACACCCCAAACTAGTCCAGCATGACCTTGCAATGTGAGCAATTCCTTCCCAGTGGCAGCGTCCCAAAGCTTGGCGGTTTTGTCCCCGCTCACACTGGCGATGAGCTTGCCGTCAGGACTGTAGGCGGCATTGTAGACATCGCTGGTATGGCCATGTAGGGTCATTCGAAGAAGCGATCCCAAAATCGCCTGGTGCAACGTGCTTTCTGCGTCCACCACAATCGGTTGATGGTTTCGTCGGGTGGTGTTGACTGCTTCTAAGGCTAGAAGAATGCTCTTTTCCGGATCGTCAGCGAGGCTCTCGGTCGAAAGCGCGGCTAGCTCCCGTGCCTTTGACTCGACGGCCGCGCGTAATGCTTCTGTCTTCAGCCGATAGAAAATCAACGTGGCAACGGTCAATCCTAGTACGAGGGTCCCCACCAGTGCGAGCACCAGACGCGTTCTCCAGCGTGCCCTCTGCTTTTGTTCCTTCTCTCGTGCTTCGCTCCATGCCAAATAGTTTGACGCTACTTCGAAATCGTCATCAGATATGTACCTACGCGACCAGGCAGCCGTCGGATGGACATCGTTGCGCCAGGTCACTAAGTTCTGTAATGTGAGTCCGGCTAGTTCGCGAACAAAGTTTTTCTGTTCTACCGGCAGACCCGGTTGCCAGTTGGAGTCCTTTGCGGCCTCGGACAGTTGATTTAGCCGCCGCGCATTGCGATCCTCAAGTTCCAGCCACTCCCTCATTCTGGTCCATGCCCTGAGAATACATTCATGGGTGATGTCCACAAGATCGTCGTTTACTATCAGGAACCCCTCAGCGCGAAATGCTTCAACAACAGTCGGAGCGTTTGGGCCACAGACGTCAATCAGATCGCCGAGCAGCGCCCGTCGACGAACAGCCCGCCCGTTGTCGAGATCCGAGAGTTGCTGGAAAACGCGTGCACAGACTACTTGGCCAGGATTTCCGAGGCTGGTGTACACCTCTTCCAGGTGTTTCTCAAGTGCGTTTTCCCAGGCCCCAACTTCGTTGTACTCCTTCATCGTCAGCGGACCACCACGCGCTCGGTCCCACATCCTTCCCAACAAATGCTGAAGACGCGGAAGTTGATCCGGATCAGTGCCAACTTCAGCCAGTAGACGTTGGACCACTGCGGGTTCGATCTCGTTCCCTACGGGTGCTGTAATTGCTTCCTGCAGTTGATCGCGACGCAATCGCGGGACCAGGTATAAGCTTTGGCTCATCCGCTCCGGCAAATCCGGGAACTGAGCACAATCTCCAAGGTAGTCCGACCGCATCACCAGGAGTACGAAAATCGGCACCTCGGACTGGGCAGCAGCGTCCAGCAAGCGGCGCACCAGGGCATAGCATTGCTCTGCGGCTTGAGTCCAGCCTCCCAAAGCACGCTCTTCACGCTGAAACCGAAAGATCTCCTCGAATTGATCCGCGATCACCAGGACATTCATTTTTTCCGAGAGTTTGGCTTGGGCTACCGCCCTCGGAATACCTAGCGGCCCCTCTTCGATTAGCTCCTGGGCCCGCTCCACCCCGAGTTGCGTTCTCATGGCATCCGCTAATTCTCGAAGGGGAGCGCGCCCAGGCTTGAACTCCACAATTTTCCATCGGGGTCCTGCCTTGGGGATCATCCCCGATCGCAGTTCTGGCAGGAGGCCGGCTCTTACCAGGGAAGACTTACCGCACCCTGAAGACCCCATCACCGCCACAAAGTGATTGGCAGCCACTTTGGTCAGGAGTTCCGCCGCATGTTCGTCTCGTCCGTAAAACAGGGGAGCGTCGCGCTCCTCGAAGTAGCGGAGGTCGATGTAAGGCCGGATTCCGATGCCGGGAGCACTCACGGCGCCCCTCCGAGGAACAACTTCACTGCGGCGTCGGGAGCCTCGACAACTTGTACGCCCACGTTGTGTAGATCCTGGGCTTTCTCAACAAGCGATGGTGGGGCCACAAAGATCGCGCTCAAAAGGTGCCGCTGACGGATCTTTTTTTGCACACGCAGGAAAACAGCATCAAACCAGTCGCGCTGAACATCGCCGTAGTAGATCAGACATCCATCCAGTTCATCGAGAGCGCGAACATGCGCTTGCAATGCCTGGTCAGGCGCGCCTTCTAAGGGCGAAGGGTAAACATGCACTCCAGATTTCTCAAGTGTTTCGAGTAACGGCTCGGCCAGCGTCTTGTTACCGCGGTCCGAACATATGAAATAAATGAGACGCTCGCTCCCGCTCGATTTGACCTCAGGCGGCTTCTGGTACAAACGCCTGATTCTCTCCTCGATATCAGCCTGCGACGTGAACCACTCAAAGCCTGAGTTAGTGAGATCGTTTGGTTGTTCCTGCGCCCACACCAGGCGTGGTTTTGATTGTTTACGGGCAAATTCTAGCTGTGCCTCAACCACCGACTTGGCAAACACACTCTTCCCTAAGGGGTGTACGCTTACAAAGCATTTTGGAAAATCACGCTTAAGCGAGTTCTGGAACTCGTCTGCAGACAAACCGAGCAGGGCCGTGGGATTGGCTGGCAGGACGTCGAAGTGATGCTCTAGGGATGCGCGCAACTTATCTGACGAAGGTTGGAAATCCGAAGCGACGTATACGATCGATCTCGCTTGCTGTTTCGGTGGAATCGCCTTCAATACATGTGCCATCTCATAGGCCAATTTTCGCAGGGATTCCTTGTACTCCGTCGTTCCCGGCTGATACTCGAACGGGATCTCATCAATGCGCTCGGTGCAGAATGACACGTGCTGCACTTGGGCCAATGGATGGTCGCTAGGCGCGGAGCAGAGCAGTTTCACCGGCATGATCCGGCTACGGTGGGCCAGGCCTGAATCCCTACGATTGGCCTGGGTGAATGCATTCAATTCTTTCTGGCAGGGCTCGCTTTGAAAGAAACGCGGCGTCAGGATGGGTATGAAAATGGCTGAATCGCTAGCCGCGGCCGTCAGTTTTTCGTCCCATAGGTAGCCAGGTTGAAGCCGTGCTTTATCAAAGAAAGAGTAGACATCGTGATCCGCGAAACGATTGACGTCCGCAACCAGATCGTCCTGAAAGACGCGCACCCATTCCAAATCTCTAGTGCTGTAACTCACGAATAGATCGTAGCTGTACCCGTGCGGATAACTCGACTGCATGGCTTCAGCGCATAGTACACGAATTTTGTTCCTCCCCGTTTGATTTATCGGTGAGACCGGGCGGATTTCTCCGCTGTTCTCCAGGCGGCCTGTGCGTTTATAGCCACTCGTTGTGCCAGATGAGTGCCGGGATTTATTATCAAACGTCGACACGGGGTACAGGAAATGACAAAACCTTTGTTCACCCGCGATACGCCTGTCACTGATGAAGCCCTCAATGTAATCGCGCATCTTCCGACGAAGAGCTTGACCGCAGTTGCTGAAAGCGAATTTTTCAAGAAGCTGAGCGACGCCGATTTCATGCGCATTGCCGTGCTGCTCGCTCAAAAAGGTTATGAAGAAGGAGGATGCCCGATTGGAGGTATCGTCATCAGCAACCAGACGCGCCAGATTATCGGGAAAGGCCACAACACCTTGGCGCAGGAAAACCATCCTTACAATCACGGGGAGACTTCCGCTATCCGTGATGCGGGACGCAAGGATTTTAGCCAGACAACGATTTTCACGACTCTCAGCCCCTGCGATGTGTGCGCGACGCTGATCTACATGCGCCAGTTCAACAGAGTTGTCGTCGGTGATGTCACCAATGCTTCAGGCAATGAGCAGATGATTCGAGACAAAGGCGTGCTCGTTGAGATTCTGGAAGATCGCCAAGGCATCGAGCTTTATGCGAAATATCGCGGAGAGAAGCCCGACCAGGATATCGAAGACTGGAAGGGGTTGGCGGAAGTGGCCAAGCTACGGAAGCGGGTTTAACTGCGAATTCAAATCACTCCGGCAGGTGAGACGCAAGCACGGGTTTGTTCTTTAGAACTCAGTCACGAGCCCGAATTTTCCCAGTTTGCGCGAAGAACGATTACCCGAAAAAAGTGAGAATCCGGCCGAATCCGGCCAAAGTACCAACGTCAATGCCCGGTTATGATTTGCCGCAGCGGAAGGTAGACGTCTTTTGGAGATCCGAGGGTTGTAAAGCCTCCCGCCACGTTGACCTGGTACAAGCCCATTTCTGCAGAAGCCGGATTGGGTTGGTGTTCCGGTTCATCGAGGAGTTCGTAAACCATCACGACTTGGAATGGGTAAGTCGATGGAGAGCCCAAGTACACCGGTACGATCATGGGCAGATACTCTGCTTCCAGGGCAAGATCCAATTCGTCAGAATTTCCCGGTAGGGGGTGGTAATTGGTTTCTGTGATCCATAACGGCTTTCCATGGGTAATAGTCTTTACCCGTTCAAGCAGGTTGAAATACAAAAGCGGTTGTGTGCAGGGCAAGCCTTGGCCAGGGCACGTGATCTCGCCCATGGCCCGGTGATTTATTTGGTCCGCATTCGAGTACCAGTGTATTGCGACTATGTCATAGGGCACATGATCGTTCTCAAATTGCTGGAGCATGCCGATGTGCAACCAGGCAAAATCAACGACGCGCAAACAGGTGGGATCAGCATCGCGTGCTCCGTCTGCCAAACCACGAACAACAGCTTCCGCAATGGCCAGGCGTGGAGGGTAAAAATCGACGATATTTTGACCAGTGGGTGAGCCCCAAGGCCAAGTTCCACCTTCCCAGGGATCTCCGGGTGCGTACAAGCTGTACACATCTTCTTCGTTGGAAAGTTCCCACACATGGATCGAAGACTTGAAGTGACTCACAATCCTGAATGCAGCTGAATACGATTGTTTATACAGATCATCAAGGGAGGATGTTTTGCGATCAAGGGTGGGAACAATGATGGGAAGAAGGTGTACACCTCCAGCTTGAGCCAGAACCTGCAGCCGATCCACGCTGGGGAAATCATTCCCGGACGCGGGTACACCTACGGTAACTCTATACCACGTGAGGCCGGCGTCTCGAAGCAGGCTGATCTGGGTAGCATAATCCACACCCACGACATCGGAGTACGCCGTGCCATTGAAGGGGTGACCATTGACCCCAAAATTCATACGGTCCCCGTTGCCGGCGTAACAACTAAAGCGATTTCGGTACTCACTGCTCGTCAACAACGACTCCAGGGTCCCTAAGCGGTCACTCGTTTCGTTTAAGTAATTGGTCTGGAACTGCAAGCCCGCTGGATCGGGTTCTCTTCGGAAGAGATGACGATAGAGAGCTGTGACGAAATCCTGGTTGTCACTGAGCGGCGGGTTGGAGGCAAGGTACTCGCTTGAATTTAAGAAACCGAGAACCGTTTGAGCTTCGATGACGCGATCGCAGACGCTGTATGCAGTTCCTGAGCTGTTCCTGCACTTGGCCAGCTGGTTTTCACTTGTATAGCTCGTCCAGAGAGCCGCGCCCTTCTTATCTGGTGGTCGGCTCAGGGTATCAGTATAAAGTTGAGAAACAAACGATGGTATCGGATCGATCGATGAGGATCCATTGCAAGTAGCGTTATCAGTCCCGTTGGCGGTGCATGCAAAACGTTTTCGGTACTCTTGGCTCTGCAAGAAAGACTTAGCGACGTTTTGCCGCGTCCCTCCCGAGGTCAGCAGGGACAAGTAGTGGTCGAACGTTGGTAGGTCGGGATTCCGGCGAAGCAGTACCTTAAAAAGCACCGTCAAAAATGCGGAATCACGATACAGATTTCCATTGTGGGAGATAGACTCCGCAGTAGATAGAAAATATAGAACTCTGTTGGCGTTATTATCCCATTCGCAATCGCCGGTCGAGAACTCCGGGCTCGCTGTACCGCAATTCGTGCGATTAAGTTCTTCAATAAGAGATATGTCAAGCGTCTGCTCAATGTCGTCCGGGGACCGTCCCAAGATGTCCGAATAGACTTGGCTTATGAAGAAGGGAACGCCATCGATCGAGGAGTGGTTCGTGCAATATTGCTGCGACAGCCCGTTGTTTACCTTCGCTGGAGTATAAACCAGGTTTCCGCAGCTGGTGACAAGCATGGAACCGACAACAATAAAACAGAGGCGGAGATTCCTAGACACGATAACTTCTCCACTTTGCTGCCAAAAGTAGAAGACCGGGTGCCAAGAAATCGCATGCCGCCAAGTTAGCAATCAATGAGAATACATATTTGGAGGATTGGGTAAAAGCGCATTCTGCACATTCTTGTCTGGGTCGATCTAGATTGGTAACTGACGGATCATCTGGGATGGCGAATAGCGGGCACGTATTGGTGCACTCGGTTTCCGCGAATGGGGCCTCTGGCCAAGTGCCAAAACCGTAGGCATCGCCCGAAACGTGGTTACCTTTCCCGAGTGCACCCACTCTCAACTCCTGCGATGTTTGCTCGTTCCTAAATCTACATGATCCAGTGAGGCGTAATCGCCGAGATTATGGAAGATCGGGTATGGAGCTTTACGCCAGGACCGGAGAAGAGCCTGAGCAAGACATTGAGATTGGATGGGTTTCCGAAGCGTTCAAGCAAAAAGTAGGTCCTGTGGGTCCTGTTTCGTCTGATTGGTTCAATTAGTGTTGCGTTTTCAATTACTTAACCGATTGAATTGGCGAATTTCTCGCGCATAGTGACGGTACATCATCAGAACGAGAGCAAACAGCTCGTTGCAAAATCCAAAAAAATACCTTGCAAGCGCAACCTCATCAACCGAACTGTGTTTATTGACCCATACTTGGCTTGGGGATCTTGCGTTTCGGGGCTTGGGATATCTACCTTCTTACGTTAAGATTAACGGCTCAGAACGAAAGTCTCACTCGCTCAATTAGGTCGTAAGCTCGCGGGGTGATATGTCTTCGGTTGCCTGTGGCATCGACGTTTTTCTTCTAGCCGAAAACCGGCTGTTGCGGGAAGCGCTTACCCGTATCCTCAACAAGAAGATTGACATTCGTGTAGTGGGATCAGCCCCGTTCTTTCCCGAGGTCATTAGTCAGGTTGCAGAGGCCTCTCCTCAGGTTCTCCTGTTTGACTGCATGCCCTTCGCGCTAGCGGATTTGGGATTCATCCCGGAGCTCCGACGTCTCGTGCCAGGACTTAAGGTCGTGCTGATCGGCATGGAACCTAACCGTGAGATTTTCTTGCGTTCGGTTCGCGAAGGCGTCGTCGGATATGTTCTCAAGGATGCCTCAGCGCTAGAAGTTGCGGCCGCCGTACGCGCGGTGATGAATAATGAGGCGGTTTGTCCCCCCAGCCTGTGCCTTAGCCTGTTTGACTACGTTTCGCAACAGCCCCGAGAGCTGCCAAGTTTTCAGCTGAGGCAGCAACTCGGGCTGACTCGACGTGAGCAGCAACTCGTTAAAATGATTGGCCAGGGTTTAACAAACAAGGAAATCGCTAGCCAGCTGAATGTCGCCGAACAGACGGTGAAAAATCATGTACATCGCATGCTCAGGAAAGTGGGAGCGAGCGACCGACTCGCGGTAGTCGAGGTGTGCCGGATTCAAGGTTGGGTTTCCTGACTTCCTGTTTTCCTTTTCATCATTAGGTACTCATGGGTACTTTGCAGTGAAGGTACTAGTACGTTCGCACTTCTTGAAACTGAAAAAGGTCAGTACTGTGTTCATCGAAAACGAGTTCTGTTTTGAACCTGTTCTTTTCCCACGGGATCGTCATACTGTGGGGCGCAGGGGGGGCTGTGCAAAGAGTCAAAGTTCTCATCGCGAATCAACCGCGTTTGATGCGCGAGCTCGTGCTGGCCACGATCAGCGATCAATCGGATATCGAAGTAGTAGGGGTGATGGAAGACTTGGCGGCGATCATGGAAACGGTCTCCCAGTCCCACCCCGACTTTCTCATCATCAGTTTGGACGAATCGGGCGAACGACCGCACATTTGCGACTTGCTGTTAGATCGCTTTCCGCAGCTAAAGATCTTGGCCCTGGCGACGGAGCACAATAGCAGCATCTTTTATTGGGCGAATCTCGATATTCGTTCGAACCGCGTGGAGACGTCGGAAGAGGGAATCCTGAATACGCTTCGCGGACGAGTTTTTGTTTTGCGGCCCTCAGAGGTGATAGCTCGGCCCAAGGCAAATTAGCCTTGATTTGACTGCACCTCAGTTTCTTTCAAAAGGTTAGCTCACGAGAACCTTGTAAGTGAGAGAGCGGAGCTTTGCGATATTTTGCAAAAATTTGACATTGTGGCATGCAGCTCCCTTACAAAATAGATAAATCCCCCGAAAATCGGTACAAACCTATGGGCAACTCTCGATTGCGTTTCTTTCATTCCGCCATTTTGGCGTTCTTGCTGATTGGGGCAGGCGCCACAGCGAGCCTTGGACAGAATGTGGGTCAATACATCGGCCCCTACCAGCAGCAGAAGACCGCGCTCGATGTCCCGGATTCACGCGCAGAGCTTGAGGCTGAACAATTAGTCGCGCTGTCCGCTGACAAGATCATTTCAATACTGCGCGATGAAGATGGCCTGATGCTTCAGGTCAAGAAGGCACTGGTGAGGAAGGCCTACGAGCAGGGAAGATTACTCGATCCCGAGGACCTCACGGACGATGCTGTCTTTCGCTTGCTACAGGAAGATCACAATGTGCGTATCGTGGCGACGCGGGAGATCGAAGACCGTTACTATATAAAGGCCAAGCCGTCCCGAGACGAGTTGTACCGCAATTGTCTCTTATATGGTCAACTATCTGGTCCACCGCAGCCGACCACTACGCTTGATGCAATACAGAAGCCGAATGGACAGACAGATCCTCTTTCCCCACACTCCTCGCAGGAGCAAATCTATTGGGCCAAGCATGAAGACAATCTGTTCTTGAACTGTCCGATACAGCTGTTCGATCAGAACCAGACACAAAATGCACTCACCTCTGTCAACACTCAACCGCCGCAAATACCTGGCCAGGTTCCATCGACAATAAATCCGCAACAGACATTGCCGCCTCAAACCAGCCCGCAGAACCTTCCGACACAGGATCCTCGTCGCCTGATGATGGCATCGCAGATGCAATCGGGAGCAGGGAACTACTACGAAAACATGGATCCCGGCAGTTCGATGACGCGAATTCGGCCGGAGGATCTTCCGCAATTGCTCAGCGCCAGTTCCACGCAGCAGTTGGGAGGAAGTTCGAATCCGCTCAGTGGGGGGGCAAGTAGCTTGAGCGATCTGGCCAGCCGTTATGCCAGCTCGAACTCGTCCTCGTTTGGTTCGTCAACCATGGGGATGGGGCTTTCGCTTTCCGATCTGATATCGAATCGGGGTTTAGGAACGGTCCCACAACAGACGACCACGATGGCCAGTCTGCCACAGCAGCCAACTACAGGTTTTCCGCCGCTGCCGGAATATCCGACACGGCCGATTTTGCAGCGGCGGCCCAATCCCTACGCCGACGTTCCTTCGCTCTATGACATGTACTCGCAGTATTCACGTCGTTCGCCCATGCTTCAACGTTTTGGGGCGGACATTTTCACAAACGGAACAGGGAACTTCGACGAGCTGCCAATGGATGTTCCAGCTGGGCCAGAATACGTTGTCGGCCCGGGTGATGGCCTGAAGATAGAAATGTTCGGTGGGTATTCCGACAGTCTTATGCGCGTTGTGGATCGCGACGGCCGGTTGGCGCTCCCCGAGGTTGGTTCAGTCCAAGTGGCCGGACGAAATCTCGGTGATGTGCAGCGTCTCGTTCAATCCACGCTGCGGACACAATTCCGAGATGTTGACGCGGACGTCTCACTGGCGCGTCTCCGCACCGTGCGCGTTTACGTCGTGGGAGATGTTCAGCGTGGCGGTGCGTACGACGTGAGTTCTCTGTCGACGCCTCTGAATGCCGTTTACCTTGCGGGTGGACCTACATCGCGCGGATCCATGCGCATTCTGAAGCTCTATCGTGGTAAGCAATTGGTGCAAACCATAGATGTCTACGATCTCCTGCTGCACGGAGTGCGAGCGGACATACAACACCTTGAGCCGGGCGACACCATCATGGTTCCACCTATTGGTCCGGAAGTGAAAATACAGGGGATGGTGCGACGTCCGGCGATCTATGAACTGAATGGCGAAGCTAACCTTGCCCAGGTTTTGGAACTCGCCGGTGGTGTACTTGCCTCTGGCACTCTGCGCAACGTGGACGTGGAGAGAGTCGAGGCTCACCAGAGCCGGACGATGTTGAGGCTCGATATTCCAGAGCTCAACAACCAGGAAGCAGTCACCAAAAAACTCGAGGACTTCAAGATTCAGGACGGAGACGATGTCAAGATCTCTCCAATCGTTCCGTTTGCGGATCGTACCGTCTACCTGGATGGACACGTGTTCCGTCCCGGAAAGTACGCGTACCAGGACGGGATGAAGGTCACCGATTTGATCAAGTCTTACTCTGACCTGCTTCCCGAGCCGTACAAGAAACATGCGGAAATCATCCGTCTGCAAGCTCCTGACTACACTCCGACGGTGATCGCGTTCAATCTCGAAAGTGCGCTCGCGGGTAAAGAACAGGACGTTACTCTAAAGCCATTCGACACCATTCGAGTTTTTGGCCGGTTCGATTTTGAGGATGCGCCGGTCATCACGGTGAGCGGAGAAGTGCGTGATCCTGGCGACCACGTGACAAACGGTGCTACATATTTGCGTGACGCCGTATACCTTGCCGGTGGCGCGACGCCGGATGCCCTCCTTGATGATGCCCAGGTTTTCCGACGAACCGAAGACGGGAAGCTCAAGGTTCTGGATGTCAATCTCGCCAAGGCTCTGGATGGAGACTCAGTCTCCAACATTCTGCTCACACCCAAGGACCGAATCTTCATCCACAAAAATATGACGAAGACCGATCCTCCCACCGTGAAGATCGAAGGCGAAGTGTCCCGACCGGGGAAGTATCCGCTGGGACAGCAGATGAGTGCAGCTGAATTGGTAAAGGTTGCCGGAGGACTCAAGAGAGGGGCTTTCACCGACGCGGCCGACCTCACGCGGTACACCGTAGAAGGCGGACAGAAGGTTGTCGGCGAATACAAGACGGTGGAGATCGGCAAGGCATTAGCCGGCGAACCGGATACAGACGTCAGGCTGAGAGACGGTGATGTGTTGACAATTCGCCAACTGACCGGTTGGAAGGACGTGGGCGCAACGATCAAGGTCGAAGGCGAAGTGGTTCATCCGGGTACCTACGGCATTCGCGAAGGCGAACGTTTGAGTTCCATCATCGCTCGCGCCGGTGGGTTCCGGGCGGAAGCTTATCCGTACGGCTCGATCTTCCAGCGAGTGCAAGTCCGCGAGATGCAAGAAAAGAATCGTGCGGAATTGATTCGGCAGACTCAAGATCAGGGACCGACTATCAAGTCGGCCACAATCCAAAGTCCGGATGACAAACTCGCCCAGGATGCGGCCTTGATGCAATGGCAGGCTACCCTTGAACGGCTCCGCGATACACCGCCTGGCGGACGGTTGGTGATCCATATTTCTCAAAAGACTGAGGAATGGACCAATGGCGCCTCCGACCTGCAGGTTAGAGACGGAGACATTCTATATATCCCCAAGAAGCCGAATGCCGTAATGGTGGATGGTTCTGTCTACAACCCAACAGCGGTGAGCTATAAACCCGGCAAGAGCGCGGGCTGGTATTTGAAGCAGGCTGGCGGACCAACCAACTTCGCGAATAAGGGTGCGATGTTCGTCATCCGGGCGGATGGCTCGGTGGTTGCCGGCAAAGGCGGCCTGTTCACAGGTTCAGTGGAGGACGCTACGCTGCAAGCCGGGGACATGGTTCTCGTTCCAGAGAAGGGATTCAGCACGAACGCGCGCTGGAAGACCGTGCTACAGATAGCCCAAATCGCCTACTACGTAGGTATCTCGACGCAGGTTGCACGAAGCTTCTAAACAATCTCGGGCCACGATGTACCTAGTACAAAGAAGTCTGATGATCGTGTTGCTGGCGACTTCACTTCCAGTTCTTGCCCAGACAAACGCGGAGTCAAGCGATGCCTTGCCCGCGAGTCCGGGCTCGCTGGTCAGCGCGCCTACCACCTCTCCGTCTTCTCCGGACGGCTGGCTGTCGCCCGGCACTGATCCACAAAACAGGCTAGGAAAGCCGTTTCTGCAACATTTGGTCGAGGACCAAAAACAATTTTGGACGGCTCCTTTCGATTTGGACAACAACAGCAAGAAAACGTTGATTCCGTTTGTCGGGTTCACAGGAGTGCTATTTGCCAGTGATGATTGGCTGTCAAAGCAGGTTCCTAACAAACCCGACCAGCTGAACAGAAGCAGCAATATCTCCAACTACGCTGTTTACTCTCTGATTGGTGCCGGAGGAGGAGCCTATCTCTGGGGTCACCTCACCAATAACGATCACCTCAAAGAAACCGGACTACTAAGTGGCGAAGCGGTGCTGAACAGCGCAGCCGTGAGTTATGTGTTTAAGGGAATCACGCAACGCCCCAGGCCGTCCGACAACCAAGGTAGCGGTTTTTTTCAAGGAGGCATGTCGTTTCCGTCCGAGCATTCTGCAGCCGCATGGTCGATTGCCAGCGTTGTTGCCCATGAATATCCGGGGCCTCTCACTCAATTTTTGGCATACGGATTAGCATCTACAGTCACATTGACTCGCGTCACCAGTCAGAACCACTTTCCAAGCGATGCATTCATTGGAAGCGTGTTGGGATGGTATTTCGGCCGGCAGATTTATCGGGCACATCATGACTCAACGCTTCCCGGAGGCGCCTGGGGCAATTTGCTGGAGGACAAACACACCGACGGATCACGCAATCCCAAGAGGATGGCGTCGTCATACGTCCCTCTGGATAGTTGGATCTATCCATCGCTCGAGAGACTGGCAGCAATGGGCTACATAAGGAGGGCCTACCTCGGCTTGCGGCCCTGGAGCCGCATGGAATGCGCCCGCATGCTGGAGGAAGCAGAAGAAGCGGGGCTGGGTCACGCCGAGGGAACCGAAGCTCAAGGCATCTATCGCTCGCTCGCAGACGAGTTCGTCGTCGAGCGCAGCCGTTTGGACGGAGCCGCCAACCTAGGATTGAATATTGATTCGGTTTATACGCGCGTAACCACGATCTCGGGTTCTCCTTTGAGAGATGGTGCCCACTTTGGACAAACCATTAACAATGACTATGGCCGCCAGTATTGGGAGGGCACCAGTTTCATTAGCGGACTTAGTACTCACGCCGAGGCAGGGCCATTCGCGTTCTATGTTCGGGGAGAATACCAGTCGGCACCGGCGATTCCTTCATATCCTCTCCCGGTTTTGCAAGCCATCGCGGACAAAGATCGGACCATTCCTTCGCCGAACGGAATAGATCAGGTCAGCCAATTTGAACTGCTCGACAGCTACGGAGCGCTTAAGCTCGGAAATGTGCAGTTTTCGTTCGGAAAGCAGACCGCTTGGTTCGGGCCTGGAGAATCCGGTCCATGGCTATTTAGCGATAACGCGCCTCCACTAATGATGTTGCGAATCAATAGCGACGAGCCCTTCCGGATCCCATTGCTTTCCAAAATCCTTGGACCGGCTCAGGCGGAGTTCTTCATAGGCCAGTTGTCGGGACAGCAATTTGTCTTCGATAACAACACTGTCTTGGGACCGAATGTCGATCCCGAGCCTTACATGCACGGTGAAAAGATCAGCTTCAAGCCGACCCGGAATCTCGAGTTCGGGATGGGTATTACGGCTGAATTCGGCGGGCCTGGGCTGCCTTTCACCTGGGGAAATTTCATTCGTACCTATTATCGCCATGCAAGTGATATTGCCGAGAAACCCGGCAAACGATTGTCAGCGTTTGATCTGACCTATAAAGTCCCCGGTCTGCGAAACTGGCTGACCTTCTATCTGGACTCCTTGGTGGTCGACGAGATCTCGCCGATCGGCTCGACGAGACCATCATTCACTTTTGGACTCCACTTGCCACGCGTTCCCTACGTCCCTAAGCTTGAGCTTCGCGCCGAGGGACTGCGCACTGCCCGAACCGAAAACGAGTTTGCACCTGGATTCGTTTATACCGATCGCCGCTACAGATCGGGGTACACTAGTGACGGAAACCTGCTTGGTAGCTGGATAGGGCGCGCCGGTACTGGCGGACAGGCTTGGTTGACGTATTGGTTGTCGGCCCGCAGCAGTCTGCAGGGGGGGTATCGCGCGCAAAGAGTTGACATGAAGTTCCTCGAAGGCGGCACTACAAACGATTTCAGCTTTCGGTGGAACCAAGTGTTCAGTGACCGAGTAGGGTTAAGTGCTTTTGTTCAATACGAAAATTGGCGCTTTCCGCTATTGGCAAGCGACCAGAAGAGGAATGTAACCACGGCCGTGCAGTTTACCTATTGGCCGCAGTGGAGATCAAAGTAGCTTTGCCGCTCTGGCGCCTAAAGCGCCGGTCAAGCTGCTTGTTTCCATTCAGGACACGGAATGAATCCTATTACCCGGAGATCGCTTGAGGAAGCCGATCAGGATCTAATGCTGACCTCGGACATGCCACAAGTGGCTGTTGATGAGCAGGCGGGCAGAAGGAGCCCAATTACCCTTCTGAGATTATTGTGGCCGGAGCGCGTGCGTCTTGGGAAGGCGGCTCTGGCTGGCTTTGTGATCGGATTGCTAATTGCCTTGGTGATTCCCAATAGTTACGATGCCAGTGTTCAACTCATGCCTCCGGACAGCAGTTCTCTTTCTGGGGGCGCGGCGATACTTGGGCTCGTGATGGGAGCGAATGATGCTGGACTTGGTAGTGGCAGCAGTAGCGGACTGGCCGGAACTGTAAGTGACTTGCTGGGTTCACAACGCCCAGGGCAGATATTCATCGGTATTTTGAGCAGTCGCACCATAGCAGATCGCATCATCGACCGCTTTGATTTGCGTAAAGTCTACTGGCACAAAACCTATCAAGCCACGCGCAAGGAATTGGCGGCCAACACTGATATTTCCGAAGCGAAGAAATCGGGCATCATCACAATAGAGGTCACCGATCATGACCGGAATCGCGCAACCGAGATAGCAAAGGCCTATGTGGAGGAACTAAACCGCTTGCTTTCTCAGGTGAATACTTCAGCCGCATCCAGAGAACGTGCGTTTCTCGAGCAGCGGCTAGTAGTCGTCCACAAGGAATTGGACGAAGCAGCGAAGGATCTAAGTGAATTTTCATCGCGGAATTCGACCTTCGACCCCGACGACCAGAGCAAGGCGATGGTTGAAGCCACAGCGACGTTGCAAGGCGAACTCATTGTGGCACAGTCCGAATTAACTGAGCTCCAGCAGATTTACACTGCAGAGAATGTTCGTGTCCGCGCACTGAAAGCACATGTGGCAGAGTTGCAGGACCAAATCAACAAGTTTGGAGGCAAGGATTACAAGGGAGCGACTGTACTCGACCCCAACAGCTTGTATCCACCCCTCAAGCAACTGCCCATCCTGGGCCGAAGATACGCTGAGTTGTATCAACGCGCAAAGATAGATGAGAAAGTGTTCGAACTGCTGACCGAAGCCTACGAATTGGCCAAAGTGCAAGAGGCGAAAGAAACGCCAAGCATAAAAGTTCTGGACGAAGCGCAGGTGCCCGAGAAACCATCCTCGCCACATATTTTGCTGCTGGCATTGATGGGCGGAGCGATGGGCTTCACGCTGGTATGCTGTTGGGTTGTCGCTCTCAGTCGTTGGTCCGAGATGGATCCGGACGAACCTTACAAGGCGTTTTTGTGCCAGGATGTCTTGCCGGTGGTGCGGCCTAGATTAGCATCCGCTCGATACCATTGGCAGCGGATATCGGCGAGAATTCGAAGGCGATCAGAGAGTCGCACTGACACTGAGGGCGTTTGAGCGAGCTTTGACACAACTCTGAAGGACAGAAACCACAAAGTTGGGAGCATGGCTGTTTTGCACCCACAACTTTAGGCGATCGGCCGTCGGACAAAACGGCCAATGTTACACGAGTCACAACCAACACCTCGTGAATAATCAAGAAATATTAATATTGTTGAAGAATGCTATCGCGAATCTCGCTCGCGGAAGCTCCGCAGCAATCGTGGCACTCTTCTTGCCTGCCTTTCTTACCAGGTCTATGTCGGTTCAGGCCTACAGCACGTGGTCGCTCGTGTTGCAGGTGAGCGCATACTTAGGATATCTAGATTTTGGGATACAAACGGCCGTAGGAAGATTCGTCGCTCAAGCCAATGAAAAGGGTGATGCGGAACACCGCGACCGTATCGTGAGCACGGCTTTTGCGACGCTGACCATGGCCGGCATTCTAGCCGTTGCTTGCAGTGCACTGACGGCATACTTTTGGGCTGATTTGTTTTCTCATATGCCTTCCGGTCTTGTCGACCAAGCGAGAATCGCCTTCTTGCTCGTGGCTTCCTCATTGGCGGTTGGCTTACCCTTCTCGGTATTCAATGGCGTATTTATCGGACTGCAGCGGAACGAAGTTCCGGCATCCATAATCGCAGTCTCGCGAATCATCAGCGCCTTATGCATGATTCTCGTGGTTCGTCGTGGGGGAGACTTGGTCTCGATGGGACTGTTTGTTGCCGCGATTAACCTGGCGTCTTACTTTTTACAGTATGGGATGTATCGCAAGCTATGCGGGGGCCACAGGCTGTCGCCTGGACTGGTTTCTATCGCGACTGGGCGCGAACTCTTCGATTACTGCCTAAGTCTTAGCATTTGGTCCTTTGGCATGTTATTGGTGACGGGCCTTGATCTCACTATCGTCGGCGTGGTGCAGTTTGAAGCGGTTGCCTATTACGCAGTAGCGACCAGCATGATCACGTTTATTGTTGGTGCGCAAAATGCCATTTTCAGTTCCATTGTGTCCCCGGTCGCGGTGCTGAATGCACGCGGCGATTCTCGAGGACTGGCTAACGTGATGATTTCCGCTACTCGCTACGGCACGTTCCTCCTGTTGTTAACGGGTATGCCGCTGGTACTCTTCCCGAGGCTCATCCTTGGATTATGGGTAGGGGAAGCTTATGGTGTTTCGGGGGCAAGACTTCTTCAAGTACTTGCCGCCGCAAATATCATTCGGCTTTCAACAACGCCGTATGCCATGACATTAGTTGGTACTGGGCAACAGAGATTAGTCATATTGTCTCCTATCATTGAAGGGGTAACTAACCTCGTCATCAGCGTGGGGGCAGGGTTGGTCTATGGTGCCGTTGGTGTGGCCGTCGGAACTCTTGTGGGAGCGGTAGTTGGGGTTATATTGCACCTTTCCTACAATATGCAGCGAACCACTAGTTTTGATTTCCGTATCTCGGATTACGTGCTTGATGGGCTGCTGCGTCCGTCGATTTGTGCTGTGCCACTGGTCGGATACGCCTATTTGCTTCGCTGCAGTAACCTGTCTGCTTGGGCTAACCCGTATTTGATATTGAGCGCAGCTGTCGCGACGACTGGTTTTCTCATCTGGCGGTACGGTCTTCTAGGACCGGAACGGGACAGGCTGCGATTTCGTCGACTCTTAGGCAAAGCCTGAGAGGTCTATTTTCATGAAACTATGCCGCCGCACTCTCGAATGAGTGACTACCCAGTAGAGACCTGGATTGCAAAATAGACAGCATAAACCCGAAGATCCCTACTACGGACACCTGCAGACGTCGCTACTGGCGCTTATCGAAAAACGGCCAGGCCGTGTTCTCGAGATTGGCTGTGGGCGAGGACTGGCTTTGCAGTATCTCAAACGTAACCGAGCGGCTGATTTTGTGGTAGGCGTGGAACTGGTACCGGAAGTCGCCGCGATTGCTCGGAAGAATACTGAATTGGATCTCGTACTCGCGGGCGATGTTGAACAGATGGAATTGGATTTTCCGGCTGGTTACTTCGACCTGATCATCGCCAGTCATGTGCTTGAGCATTTGAAGGATCCTTGGTTATTCACTCGTCGCCTCGTCAGATTGCTGAAGTCGGATGGGCAACTCATTGGCGCATTGCCCAATGTACGGTTTGTAAAGGTCAGTCTTCCGCTCGTGTTCTTCGGCAAATGGCAGTACGAAAAGGAAGGCGTTCTCGATCGGACTCATACAAAGTTCTTTACTCAGGAAACGATTGACGACACTCTACGAACTTCCGGGTTGACGGTCAGGAAGATTCAACCGGAATTCTCGCCCAAGGCGCGTATGATCAACAAAATAACGTTTGGAATTTTTAGACATCTTCTATGCTTTGCCTATAACTTTTCTGCCCAGCCGAACGCCGACCCACGGAACGTGGATGTTGATGCCGCGGTGCGCGTAGCGGCGAGTAAAGCTTACGCGACGCGCGGCCTCCAGCGGAATGGATCGTCGACGATTCGACCATAGGTACGCGTTATCAAAACTCTGGTGGCTAACGTGAATACAATCGGAGTTGTCACGGTCACTTTCAACAGTGCGGGAGTGATAGATGACTTCATGCTTTCTTTGCTGTGCCAGAGCTACTCGCAGTTTATTTTGTACGTGGTTGACAATGCGTCTTCCGATGGCACCCTCAGACGGGTATCTGAATATCAGGATCCGAGGATAGTGATCGTTCCAAACCTAACGAATCTGGGAATTGCCGAGGGCAACAACGTAGGAATTCGCGCGGCGCTCAAGGATGGTTGCGAGTCTGTACTGCTCATCAATAACGACACCGTATTCGATGAAACACTGCTGGCGGGGTTAGAGCGAGCATTATCTCATCGCCAAGCCCAAATGGTTGCACCGAAGATTCTATACTTCAACGATCCAGGTAAAATCTGGGCGGCCGGCGGATACTTCAGCCTGTTATGGGGATCTTCAAGACACTTTGGTATCGGGAGGCCCGATAATGGCCAATTTGACGAGCCGCGGTTTGTCAAGTTTAGTCCAGCCTGCTGCCTACTGATTAGAAAGGAAGTTTTCCAGCGGATCGGGATGATGGATCCCGCTTACTTTTGCTACTTCGATGACACAGATTTTTGTTACAGGGCCTACCGCGGTGGGATGCGTTTGTTTTACATCCCGTCGGCACGCATCTTGCACAAAGTAAGCAGCCTAACGGGAGGGCGAGAATCTGAGTTCAGCATACAATATTGTTGTCGCAACGAAGTGTATTACTTGTTAAAAAGTGTTCCCAGCTGGCAGCTTATTTTCTATCTTCCGATCATTCAGCTCCGAATTCTCTGCAGGCAGTTCATGTCATCGCGTACACTCCGGACGTTCTGGATGATAGAAAGGTCCTTGTGGTCGGGTATTGCTCATTTTCGAATGCATCGACCGAAGAAGGAGCAAACACAGCAACACCGAGAGGACGTGTGTGTCTCGAGTGCTCAGGGAACTGACGTACAAGGGGCAAGGTCATGACGCTGCTCGGTGCGTTTTTCATTCCGTGCGCAATCGTTTGTTTGTTATGGCGCCCGCAGTACCTGTTGCCCCTCCTCATCATCTCCTCCGTTTTCGAAGCGTCATCCCTCTGGAATGGTGTGACTGGAGATAATGAGTTTGGGATCTTGCCGTTTTATTTTGTTCAGCTCTGTGTACTGGTTCGTTTTGTGATGTTGCTTTTTGGCAAGGAGAAGCTGTTGCCACCGCCGAAAAGCACGTCCCGCCGAATCGTATGGTTGCTTCTGGCGTTCTGGTTGTGGTCTTTTAGCTCGGCATTCATCATGCCCCGCCTGTTCGCCGGCACACTCGTCATGTCGCCCCGATTAGGAATGGTGCGAGCTCCTGCCCCGCTGGAGCCGACCTCCAGCAACCTTGCGCAAGCTACGTACCTCACTTTGAATGTCTGCATGATTCTGTACGCATTAGCCACGGTGAAAACATACCCGCAGATGGAGCGACTCCTGAAGGGATTCTTTTGGGCTGTTTTCATCGTTGTGTCGATTGGGCTCACGCAGTTCCTCTTCACCGCTGTTGGCGGCAGTTTCCCTTATGATGTAATCAACAATAACCCTGGATATTCTCAAGGTTATGAGCAGGATGTCGGCGATATCCACCGATACAACTCTACCTTTGTCGAGCCATCCACGGCTGGTTCGTTTCTCAGCGCGGTTGTTGGTGGATTGTTCGCCAGCTTCTTGAGTGGGAACCGAAAGCGCGGAACCTTTCTTGCAATCCTGATAGTCTTGTTCGTTCTGCTCCTGACGACCTCTACAACCGGGCTGGCCGGGGTCGCAATGATAGCGTGCGTTTTGCTCGTATATTTCAATCCTTTCGCAAATCGCACAAGAGTAGGCAGATCGGTGGCTGGCAGTTGGCTCTACGTCTGCCTTGCGCTTGGCCTTATTGGATCTTGTCTTTTGTTGTTCCCTAAGTTCTACGATGCGATCATGGAGATGACTGTCGAAAAGTTCGACAGCTTCTCCTTCTTGGCAAGGCTTGCAAGTGATCTCTACTCACTCATAGTTTTGGCAGATACCAAGGGCGTAGGGGCCGGATTAGGAAGCAATCGTTCCTCCGGGTTGCTCGCTACGCTTCTAAGCACTGTTGGCGTCATAGGCATCATCTTGCTCGGAACGATAGCGTATCGAATCATCAAGGCATTCCCATGGAAGTCCGCAACGTCTTCGCTTCAGTTGACCTTTTGGGCATTGGTTACCTTGGTCGTGGGATCCGCATTCGCTGTTCCCGACATCAATCGCCCGACTCTGTGGGTTCTACTCATGCTGGTAATTACGCATCTGCAACCTCAAACGCGGCCGCCCATTCAGAGAGCAATGAGCCGTGTTCAACAACTCGTGCCACGTGACCAGCTTGGACTCAATCCAATATCGCCTTTACAGCGATAGTGTGAGCTGCGTCTCTTGCTGAGCGGATTATTTGAGCGGTTCACGCTAAATGCAGCGAATTGTCGTTAATACACGTATCCTAAGCGCTCCGCTGACAGGTACTCGACGCTACACTGAGGAGTTACTAGCTCGTTGGAACGGAAATGCGGATACCATCGCTCCGAGAGACAATCCGCAAGGCGTATACGGCCATGCGTGGGAACAGTTTGTTGTGCCCTCAAAGCTTGGGGGACGCCTCCTGTTTAGTCCTTCAAACACGGGGCCAATCAAGACCAAAAACCAGGTCGTGACCATTCATGACATGGCCGCGTTTGATTGTCCGGAAACGTTTAGTCGGCGTTTCGCCGCGTGGTACCAGTTTCTGTTGCCCCGAGTCGCAAGAGAGGCACGGCACATTATTACGGTCTCCGAATTTATTAAAGCGAGAATCGTTAAACATACAGGGGTAAGGACCAGCAAAATAACGGTCATTCCCAACGGAGTTGGTAGTTGCTTTTGTCCCGCTGCGGCCTCGGAAGTGGGAACCACGATACGCAGTTTAGGTTTGCCGTCCCGAGACTATATTCTTGTCGTTGGTTCCGTGGAGCCCCGAAAGAATGTGGGACGTTTACTTCGGGCATGGGCAATGATACAAGGTCGGCTGCCGGGAGACTTGTGGCTGGTTATTGTCGGTGCTTCCGGGAATTCGCGAGTGTTTGCAAACGCCCAGATTGATAGCATTCCAGCCAGAGTTCATTTCGCGGGCCCCGTAGACGATAGGTTGCTGCCCTCCCTGTACGCGGGAGCTATGGCACTAGCCTACATCTCGCTATATGAGGGGTTTGGTTTGCCCGCATTGGAGGCAATGGCGAGCGGAACGCCTGTTGTGGCCGGGAAGTGTTCGTCTCTGCCAGAGGTAGTCGGTAACGCAGCCGTGCTCGTGGATCCGCTGGCTGTTGAGGATATAGGTTTGGCTATGGTGCGGATCGTGGAAGATGTAGTTTTGAGACGAGAGTTGCATACCGCAGGCTTGGAGCGCGCAAAACAGTACTCATGGGACGAAGCGGCAAGGAAAACGTGGGATGTTCTTCAGAAGGCAGCCGTCTCAAACTAGATTTGGTTATAGAGTTAAAAGGAGAATCGGAGTTGGCGTCGGCGGAGTGGTATCGGTAATTCTAATCTACACCTGAGTTGTAAGCAGGACGATCGCTATTAAACTTATGACAAAACTCGGCGCGCTTAAAGTGGCGATCGTTCACTATTGGTTTGTTGGGTATAGTGGAGGAGAACGCGTGGTCGAGTCGTTGGCCGAGATCTTTCCCGAGGCAGATCTTTTCTGCCTGATCGCGGATCCTGCAACGATGACATCGACCCTCCGGAAACACCGGATTACCACTTCGTTTCTACAGAAGATACCCGGGAGCAGGCGATGGTACCGCCATTTGCTTCCTCTACACCCGCTGGCACTCGAACAATTGGACTTGTCCGAGTACGACCTGATCTTGAGTTCTGAGTCCGGGCCTGCCAAAGGCGTGCTCTCCCCAACGAGATCGTGTCACGTCTGCTATTGCCACTCTCCGATGCGCTACCTTTGGGACTTTTATCCCCGCTATCGCACAGATAGAGGGTTTCTTTCGCGTAACATATTTACTATCACGGCGCACTACCTACGGATGTGGGACCTAGCAAGCGCTCATCACGTTGATGAGTTTGTTGCTAATTCGCATAATGTGGCTTCACGAATCCAGAAGCACTACCGACGCGAGGCAACGGTGATCTATCCTCCTGTGGATGTTTCAACAGGTTACATCGCCGAACGGCCTCAAGATTATTACTTGGTTGTTAGCCGTTTGATTGATTACAAACGAATAGACTTGGCGATTGAGGCCTGTAATCGCTTGCGAAGGCCACTCCGCATCGTCGGAGATGGAGAACAGTACAAGAAATTGCGGCGTATGGCCGGCTCTCAGATACAATTTTTGGGGCGACTCGATGATAGCGGGGTGCGGGAAAACTACGCTCATTGCCGTGCCCTACTGTTTCCGGGTGAGGAAGATTTCGGTATTGTTCCTGTTGAAGCCCAATCTTTTGGTCGCCCGGTGATTGCCTTTAATCGGGGAGGTGCATTGGAGACAGTCCGGGGAGTTTCAAGCACAGAGGCTGCGGATGTAGACATGGCGACAGGAGTTTTCTTTGGAGAGCAGCACCCGGATTCTCTTGTTCAAGGTATCAAAGTGTTCGAATCGCTAGAATCGCGTTTTTCTCCTTCCCTTATTCGGGACAGCGTAGAGCGGTTTAACCCAGCGCGTTTCAAGTCTGAAATGTTGGAATTGATTTCTTTCGCCATGGATCGCCATCAAGGATCAGTTTCGAGGCAGCGTAAGTTGGACGAGGTGTTTTCATAGGTGTGCAATGATCAATGTATGGAGACCGAGATGAGTCAGTCGCTTACACCAATTAGTCGGCACGGCAAACCGCTTCAAATCAAGAGCGCGATTCAGTACTTCGAGATGTATGAGCAGGTTGTCTCCAGGCTTCCTTTCTCACTGATTGAACAGGCCATTGCACAACTCCTTACGGCCCATGAGCGCCGGCAGAATGTATTTTTGTTTGGAAACGGGGGAAGCGCTGCCTTGGCGTCCCACTTCGCTTGTGACTTGGGGAAGGGAACTCTCAACGGCAATAACGGAAAGCGATTTCGAGTTCTGGCTCTGACAGATAACGTGCCGCTGTTAACTGCATGGGCGAACGATACGTGCTATGAGAACATATTCGCCGAGCAGATCCAGAATTTCGTTGAGCCGGGCGATATCGCATTCGCGATTAGCGGCAGCGGGAACTCTCCCAATGTCCTGCGAGCGTTGGAGGTTGCGCGAAATGCTGGTGCGATCAACATCGGCCTAGCCGGATTTGAGGGAGGCAAAATGAAACGCTTGTGCAATCCTTGTATTATTATTCCTTCTAACAATATGCAAGTTGTGGAAGATCTGCATCTAAGCGTGACCCATTCCATTTTTTCGGTCGTGAAATGCAGGCTTGAATCAGCTGAAAGTTTTCAAGTTGCAGTTGGGGGCGCCGGGTCCGACTAAGCAGCCTCGATCATAACTGCCCGCGGTCCCAACTATCACGCTACTCGTTGTCGCTTCGCAAACAAACTAATTCAGGGAAAGTGTTCTTTATAGCTGGATCGATTCAAGATTCCGCAGCTTAGTTTTCGAATGATCGTGTGATGAAAGGCCTTAAGAAGCCATGCGTATATTGATTACAGGGGGAGCTGGTTTTATCGGTTCTCATATCGCGAATCGTTTTCTACAAGAAGGCTGGACAGTCAGAATCATGGATTCTCTTCATCCAAGGGTCCACCCTGACGGTGTTCCATCTCATCTTGCCAAAGGAGCAGAGCTAGTCATTGGTGATGTAACACAGCGTGGCGACTGGGAGAAGGCTTTACAGGGCGTCGATGTGGTCTCACACCAGGCTGCGTACCAGGATTACACTCCCGATTATGGCCAGTTTATGGCCACAAACGTGGTCGGAACGGCCCTGCTGTTCGAAGTGATTGCAGCACAAAAGCTGCCGATTACGAGAGTTGTTGTCGCGTCCTCGCAAGCGGCCTACGGAGAAGGTCAGCACCTCTGTCCTCAGCACCAGGTGGTTTCGGCAAGACCACGCCGCCTTGACGACTTGGAGAGGGGTCTGTGGGACGTAACCTGTCCAGAGTGCGAGATGCCGGTTTCTCCGCTGCCCCTTCAAGAGGAATATGCGAATCCTTTGAGCCCATATGGCACGTCCAAATATGCGCAAGAGCTGACTGCATTAAGACTTGCGAGCCTGCTTGGTATCCCGTGCGTTGCACTGCGCTATTCGATTACTCAGGGTCCATGGCAGTCGTTATTCAATCAATATTCAGGAATTGCCCGCATTTTTACCCTTAGGTTACTGCAGGACAAGCCGCCCATTGCTTTTGAGGATGGCTTGTTACAAAGGGATTACGTTCATGTGCTTGACGTTGTCGAAGCAAACTGGCTTGTGACGCACGACGATCGTGCCGCAGGACAGGTCTTCAATGTGGGCAGTGGCCAAGCTACAAGCGTCCTCGACTACGCTCGGAAGCTAGCGGACAGACTCGGCAAGAACATTGAACCGGAAACGCCCGGCATGTATCGGCTGGGCGACGCGCGCTGTTCGGTATCATCCGTTGAGAAACTCAAGGGTTTAGGTTGGGCACCGAAGCGCGATCTGGACGACGTGTTGGAAGACTTTGTCGAGTGGGTACGGGGAATCGGCGATCTGAAGAGATATTTTACGGATGCCCATCAGCAGCTCGTTAAGATGGATGTCCTACGAGACGTTCATGCCTAGTAATTGTTTGAGGAATCGCGAGCAGGATCCAACAGCTATGGAAGTAGGCAATATTCATTTGTCACCGATGTCACCGATCGCCAGCTCCACCATTCAACAGCATCGTTATGTCTCTTTCAAACCTTGGTTCGACTTAGGTTTAACAATCGCCTTCCTGCCTCTAATTGCGCCTTTTGCTCTGCTAGTTTGGGCGTTGATAAAACTGGATTCTCGTGGCGCTGCTTTGGTTAGAGTGAAAAGACTGGGGAAAAATGGGTCACCATTCTACAAGTATAAGTTTCGAACCATGGTTCCGGACGCAGATCAGGTTCTTCAGAAGCTTCTAGAGTCAGACGCGGAATTGCGAAAGGAATACTTCAGTACTTACAAAATCAAGAATGATCCTCGGATCACTCGAATCGGATGGTATCTCCGCCGAACGAGCCTCGATGAACTCGCACAGGTTCTTAATGTCCTGAGAGGTGAGATGAGCTGGGTTGGCCCGCGGGATATTCTTGACACAGAACTTGCGATGTACGGGAGTCATGCCGATAGGTTCATTACCGTGAAGCCGGGTATCACGGGATTGTGGCAAGTCAGCGGCCGTTCAAAACTACCCTATTCCGAGAGAGTACGCTTGGATATGCACTACATAGACAATCTCTCCCTATCGCTGGACTTGCGTATCCTATTCAGAACCATCCCGGTTGTTTTGTTCGGGGACGGTGCCGTGTGAGCCGGCACTGATCGAAATTTAACGAATGAGAGTGGCGCACTTATGAATGTTCTTGTCACGGGTGGTGCTGGATTTGTGGGTAGTGTGTGTTGCGAGCAATTGCTCGCAGTTAATCATGAAGTAATAGTGCTGGACGATCTCTCTACTGGACATCGGGAGGCAGTCTCGGACGGTGCTATTTTTGTGCGCGGTGACTTTGGGGATGCGCACCTTGTGCGTGAGATATCGCGTGAGCACGCAATCGAGGCAGTCATGCATTTTGCTGGCGAGACCTTGGTTGAGAAATCGATGACCGATCCGCGCAGTTATTTTGAGAACAACGTCCGGAAAAGTCTAACTCTGCTAAATTCTTTGCTCGAGTTGCGGGTCGATAAAATCGTTTTTTCCTCCACCGCCGCGACGTACGGCGAGCCTCTTGCTACTCCGATAACAGAAGATCATCCAAAGTCGCCTATCAACGCTTACGGTGAGTCAAAGCTCATGGTTGAGAAGATTCTGGAATGGTATCATCGAGCTTACGGCTTGCGATATGCCGCTATGAGATATTTCAACGCCGCTGGAGCAAGCCGGCAATTAGGCGAGTCCCATAACCCCGAAAGCCACTTAATACCGCGGATCCTGAAGTCTGCACTTGACCCCGCGCAGGAATTTGTGATCCATGGCGACACCTACCCAACACCCGATGGCACTTGCGTGAGGGACTATGTGCACGTTTTGGATATTGCACAAGCCCATATTCAAGCTCTTATTGGCCTTTCCACTCAACGTTGTCAGGGACCCTATAATATCGGTTCGAGTGCTGGGCATTCAGTACGCCAAGTACTACGCGCAGTGGAAGAGGTGACTGGATGCAAACTCAAAGTGCGGGTGGGTCCCGTGCGCTCAGGGGATCCGGCGGTTCTGGTGGCCAGTCACGACCGATTGCGGAAAGACCTTGGTTGGAAGCCCCGCGTTTCGAGCATTCGGGAAATTGTGCAGAGCGCGTGGGAATGGACTCAAAGGCATCCCAATGGTTACGGGCTATCAAATGTTGAACCGGTAGCGGCGTGCCGTTTGTAGCAAACTCCGTTCCGATTCTTTTGAATGACGCATACGTTAGCTCTCGCGATCAGGCTAAACCCCCTTCGAAGTCGACCTACTCGGCTCTCATCGGCGATTTCCGGCCCTTATTAGTGTTCACTGGCGTCAGAGCAATAAAGGACACGGTCGTACTCGTTTTCCCGTGAAAAAAAACAAACTTCAGCATTGGATTCTAGCTGGCGATATCTTGTGGGCGCTAATAGCGCTGCCAATCGCATATCTGATGCGGTATGGATTCACCTGGTATGGGCCGACGGATGGAACTTTCTTAACGTTTGTTCCGCCTTTATTGGTCGCCATTGTACTTTGGGTTGTTCTCTTTCCGTGGATGAAGTTGGATGGATTTCGACTTGGATGGGATCTCTCGGCCACTTTTTCACAACTGTTCCTTAGCTTGTGTCTGCTGATGGCGATCCTGATGGCCGGCGCCTACCTGATTCGGGTCTTTCTGTCGCGACTTACTCTCGGTTATTTCGGTATTTTACTGTTTATCGGTTTTGTGTCACTTCGTTGCGTGGTCCATGCGGTTTTGGGCTCTAGATATCTTGCCCAGAGCGTGCGTCGCGTGCTGATCGTCGGGCAGGGGCCGGTGGCGCGTGAAATGGCTGCGAAGATTGAGCGTCACCCGGAGATGCTGTGTCAGGTGGTTGGATTCCTTTGCTCGACGGACACTCCATTCGATAGCCCCCTCCTAGGCACAACCGGAGCAGCCCAGACAATCCAGAGCCTCGGCGTTATTGATCTATTGAAGGCACAGCAGGTAGATGAAGTTATCATTACCCTTCCAAATCATGTGAGTCCTGAAGTCGTGAGACTTGCTGCGCGTATCCGAAGGCAGGGTATTGGCGTAAGCGTTGTACCCCATCCATACGAGTTGTATTTATCGCGGCCGCAGTTGTTCGACATCGGAGGATTGCCGGTGTTGCAATTACGCGAAGCGAGGTCCAGGTTCGCCAACAGCGCCATGAAGCGTGGTTTGGATGTGATCTTCGGATCAGTCCTCATGATCGTCTTCACCCCCTTTATGGCGATTGCTGCAATCACATTAATCGTGAAGAAAGGAAGGCCCTTTGTTCGGGAGCTTCGGTGCGGACAGTTTGGCAAGCCTTTCTGGATGTATCGCCTCAACTCTGATCGCAACTGCGCACAACTGCAGACTTCTGAGGTCGTGTTGCAGCGCTTTAGCATCACTGAAATGCCGCAGCTTTGGAACGTGTTGCGTGGAGATATGAGCCTTATTGGTCCGAGGCCGGAGTCGATCGAACGAGTGAAGCATTATTCGGATTGGCAACGTCAACGGCTGAATGTTAGGCCCGGCATGTCTGGACTGGCCCAGGTTTGCGGATTGCGCGATGAGCACTCGTCCGAGGAAAAGGCCCGCTTTGACCTGCAATACATGATGCATGCTTCTCCGTTTTTTGACTTTTCATTGATTTTGCAAACGGGATGGACTTTAATAGCTAGGCTCTTCCAGCCAAACACACTGAAGGCACCGAAAGCGGAGAACACGAAATCAGCCGCCAAAGGTCACCTAGTTGAAAGGAATTTGCCCAGTGCTCATAGCGCGCAGCCCGGTGCGGATTAGTTTTGCGGGTGGAGGAACTGATCTGCCATCCTACTACGAGCAATTTGGCGGTGGCGTGCTAAGCGCGGCCATCAACAAGTACTTCTATACTATCCTCGGGGCACGCAGCGATGGTCGGGTTCAGGTAATCTCTTCGGATTTGAGAGTGTTTGAAAACTGGCGGGACATCAAGAACCTGCCAGTACAGAATAGTGAGTTAGAGATCCCGCTGGCAGTCCTAAAGGGGTTGGCATCAGAAGTGTCTGTCGACCTGTTTCTAGCGTCTGAAATCCCTCCTGGAACCGGGCTGGGTTCTTCCGCCAGCGTTTGTGTGAACATTATCCAGGCGCTCACGAATTATCTGCATACTCCACTTTCAAGGTACGAACTTGCCGAGCGCGCATTCAACGTCGCAAGAAATATTCTTGGGAAGCATGTCGGCAAACAGGACGAGTATGCGGCAGCATTCGGTGGCCTGAATTACATATCCTTTTTTCAGGATGGCAGCACCAAGGTCGAGCCTATCGATTTAGACAATGTAATCTTGCAGGAATTCCAATCCAATCTGATGCTTTTTTTTACGGGTTCTTCGCATCATTCGTGGACGATCTTGCGCGATCAGGAGAATTCCACACGCGCGCAGACCAATTCTACCTTGGAGGCTCTTGGCGAGATCAAGGAGTTGAGCATCCGAATGCGCGAGGCTCTACAGCGCGCTAGGTTGCAAGTTGTCGGAGAACTGCTGCATGAAGCCTGGGAAGCGAAACGCCGCATCTCTCAGAAGATCTCGACTCCGAAGATTGATCATCTCTATGCGATTGCCAGAGAACATGGAGCGACTGGCGGAAAGATTACCGGCGCTGGAGGGGGCGGATTCCTCCTGCTCTACTGTGAAAAGCCTTATCAGGACGCAGTGCGGCAAGCGCTATCAAGAGAAGGCGTACGTGAGATGACCTTCGGCTTTGACATGCAAGGTGCGCAAGTCGTCGTAAATGATCCCTTCATTGACAATGACGAGAAGGGCGGCTCGCGGTGGAGCTTTGTGCCCGTGGCGGCGAAAGCGATATGAGCTTGATCGTTAATCGGCTGAGCGTGAGGATTCTGGCTTGAAAGCTTTTCTCTTGGCTGCCGGTTATGGCACCCGGTTGAGACCGCTCACCGATACGACCCCCAAATGCCTTCTGCCGGTGAGGGGAGTTCCAATATTGCAGATCTGGCTTGAGACGTGTGCACGCTTTGGAATCGACGAAGTACTTATTAACGTTCACGCACAGGCCGGAGCAGTACGAGCCTTTCTTTCCAGGTACTCACCACGCACGCGTGTCCACGTTGTCGAAGAAGAACAACTATTGGGCAGTGCTGGAACCTTACTCAGGAACCGTGACTGGGTCGACGGAGAATCTTCTTTTTGGGTCTTCTATGCCGATGTGCTGCACAATGTGGACCTTTCAGCGATGATGCAATTCCATGAGGCGCGACGAACGGCGGCGACTATTGGAGCATACTTTGTTCCCGATCCATCACGTTGCGGGATACTTGAGGTAGGAGATGACGACGTTGTGACCGACTTCGTTGAAAAACCACGACATTCGCGTAGTAATCTCGCGTTTTCAGGTCTCTTACTGGGAAGTCAGCAACTGCTTGATGCCATTCCGAGAAAGCAGCCCGTCGACATCGGTTTTGATGTCCTGCCGTACTTGGTAGGAAAGATGACCGCCTATCGAATCAGTTCCTACGTGATTGATATTGGGACCCTCGAGAACTATCAAACTGCGCAAAGAACCTGGCCAGGAGTGTTGTCGCAGGGTGTTGGCAACAACTACGGTCAGTAGTGTCTTGCATTGGGGCAAGTGACTCGCAGTGTCGCTGCGGAACGGACATAGGATCCTGCCACCCACGACCGCGCCGCACAAAGAAAACCCCCTCCATTTCCGCTCCCGAAGACGCAGTTTAGGGGATGGTTCCAGTCTTTTCCGCTCGCCTCACCCCCATCTTGCGACATAGGTGAACCGCCCGGTTTCATCATTTTGACCCATTATGGCCAGAAGTGTGGGTTGTGCTATTGTGATGAATCGTATCTCTTTCCCCAAGGAGAGCGCCATCGGAAAAATACGCCGTGACTAGTACGGCGAACAGGCGTGACCCACGATACGGCACTAACCGTTGGTAGTCCAGTGCCTCCGGTTATCTGATCACTACACAACGGTCGTTTTTGACATTGTGGTTGGAGATCTACGTCTTGGCGGGGAGATTCTCCATCGGACTATACAAAGGCAACGAACGTTGGCTGTCTTCAGTAGTAAATTATTAGCTAATGATTCGAGCAATCGTTTTCGACATGGATGGGGTCATTATTGACAGCCACCCGGTTCATCGGCGTGCGTGGCGAAAGTTTCTCGCAACAGTAGGCGTGAGCGTCAGTGATGATGAGCTGGACTTCATTCTAGAAGGCCGGCGGCGTGAAGAGATATTGCGCCATTTTCTAGGCGATCTCCCCTTCTCCATTATTGAGGCATATGGCCGCCAAAAGGATCAGTTCTTCGAGGAGCGGTTTACAGAAATCAAGCTTATCCCGGGAGTTCGCGAGTTGCTGAAATCGCTTGGAGATGAAGGCATCGGAGCCGCCATTGCCACTTCTGCAAGCTCTTCTCGAACACGGGAGACTCTCAGCCGGTTGAATCTCGACGGGAACTTTACGGCTGTAGTCACCGGTGACGATGTGACTGCAGGAAAACCTGATCCTGAGGTCTACCTGCTCGCATCCAAACGCCTGTGTCTCGGTCCCAACGAACTTCTTGTGATCGAGGATGCTCCCTGTGGCGTCCTGGCCGCGACTACTGCAGGCATGAGGTGTATCGGCGTCAGCAAGAACGGTCGAGCAGAGGCACTCCGGCGATGTGGCGCTCAGTTCGTCATCCCAGATTTCGTTGGCTTGAAGATTGCTGATCTGCTGCAAGCCCGGAACACCATTCAAGGTCAGCTTCTCTAATACGGTCTGCTCTTTGTCACATATCCAGCGAGGGTCATAACATGCTGAAGCCTCCAGACAGAAGAATTATTTACGATTCCTCCTGTTGTAGACAGAACGGACACTGCCGGAGCTGACCACCAGGGAAACAGCAATGCAAATTGACGCAGCCAGCAATGCCGTGCTCAGCCCCGCTGCAGCTAAGGGTTTGATCGAGGCTCGGACAGGTCCATTCATTGGCTTGCTTAGTATTATCGCAATTCTCAGCTCGAGTCTGGAAATCGAATTATTGGAGCACCTTGATAGCCTCTCCAGTTACATGCGATTCAAGGAAATCGCATTGGATGGCGGCGTAGCTCTTCTCCTGGTCATTGCAGCGGCATCGCTTTGGTGGTTGTGCATGATGCTGCTCGCGGCTGCCGGTAGGCGAACTCTCCTCTCGAGAGAACAAGGCATATCCCTAGCTTGGCGCTTGTGCCTGATTCCGCCTCTAATCTACTTTACGACCGACCTCGTCAATGCGGCGGTCCGAGTGCGTCTGGGGTACCATCCGAAACTACATGTATGGGCCATTGTCGTTGTAGGAATAGTAGTGCTGTGCAGCGTATGGGTCTGTTCGTTACCAATACTAAAGCTTCAGAAGTTCTGTCGCCAGCGACTCGCGCCGATTGGCTGGATACACATTTTGCTCTCAGTCATGGCACTAATTGCCCTCCGATTTCATGGTGTTTACCTCTTTCACGATTATGCACGCGTCGGAACTCCAAGCGCCCCTTCGGCTTTACCTGACGTCTACTTGATCACGTTCGACGCGCTCAGGGCGGACGAGATGTCCTTGTATGGATACTCGCGTCCAACCACTCCAAACCTCGACCGGTTTGCAGGACGCTGCACCACGTTCGACTATTTCTTTGCCAACTCCAACTTTACGACCGCTACAACTACTTCGATCGAGACCGGTCAACTCCCGTGGAGACATCGAGTGCGTCAGGGTGGTGCTTTCCTACAGTTGGAGGATCAAAATAAAACTCTGGCCTCTGTTCTGAAGAAACACGGATACTACACCGCTATGGTTACCGCGAACTTCTTTGCCGGCCCATTTCGGCATAGAACCTTGGACAGCTACGATGCCGTGAGTCATGTGACGCAAGATAATTTGTTCGGTCCGTGGAGTCGCTACACCAACCTGATCGGAACGAACGCCCAACATACCTTAACAGTGCCTCTCTTTGAGTTCGTAACTGGCGTGCGTCGCTATGTTGACGCTTTATTATTTCCAGATACCTACCCCTCATCGCCAGAGGTTGTGTTCAGTCGTTCACGTCAACTGCTCGAACGGAGCGACATTTCTCAGCCACGTTTTCTATGGGCCCATGTCCTCGCACCGCACGATCCGTATCTGCCACCGCCTCCGTACAGACATCGCTTCGGGTCAGGCAGCGAACTTAACCGTAACCTTGATTTTATTGATCTCAATACAAGTTCACCACCTGCAGGGGTATCAGTAGCAGCGCTCCGAGCGCGTTACGATGAAATGGTTTTGTACGGTGACGCTGCGCTAGGGCAATTCCTTGATTGGTTGGACGAAACAGGCCGAATGAACAAAGCCGTTGTGATCATTTCAGCGGACCACGGTGAGGCTTTCGAGCATGGCTGGTTCACGCATACAGGCCCATATCTCTATAACGACCTGATTCGCATCCCACTCATGATCCATCTCCCCAGCCAACAGACGGGGAAACGGACGGATTGGGCTGCCGAGCAGGCAGATTTGTTACCAACGATCTTGGATATCGTCGGAATAAATTCACCTGAGTGGACGGACGGTGTATCGCTGAAACCCACGTTGAAATCTGGAACACCCACCAAGAGGTACATTTTCAGCATGAACTTGGAGCATACCTCTAATTTTTCCCCAATCCAAAGCGGCACGGTTGCCGTGATGGACGATGAATTCAAGTATGTAAGCTACCTCGGCGAGCAGAAGGACGAACTGTACCGCTATAAGTTGGATCCTGGAGAAAGCCACAATCTTATTGCATCCGAGATAGCGACGGCGCAGAGGATGAGAGCTGTCTTGGCGGACACGTTAAAAGATGCTAACGATCGTTTCACTCTCGCCCGTTGAGGGTCATGTTCAAATCAGTCCGAAGGATGAAAGAATTACATGTCAGCAGGAGTGAATTCCAGCGTGGGCACAGTAAATGACGAAGTCGAAGTGTATGCTCGGTATCACTACAAGCGGTATTCGTACTTGATCGCACTGGTGCATGACCTCTTACCTGAACGGAAATCCAGAATCCTCGATGTGGGGCGCGGTCTCTTTACGAATATTTTGGCGGCCGAATATCCCAATGTGACTACGCTCGGTTTCGCATCGGCCATCAGTGCGATGCCGATGGTGCCGAAACACATTCCTCACATTGTGTTCGACCTTAATGGCGCTCAACACAAATCCAATTGGACCACGCTGCCGCAATTCGATTTAATAGTGTTTGCCGAAGTTATCGAGCACTTGTATACTGCGCCGGAGTTGGTGATGAGCATGTTATCGTCCAGCCTGGCTCAAGACGGATATTGCATAGTGCAAACACCAAATGCTGTCGCACTGCATAAGCGCGTTCTTTCTGTATGTGGGAGGAATCCCTACGAACGAATACGCCTTGACAATAGCGAACCCGGCCATTTTCGGGAGTACACGAAACACGAACTAGTTGCTATCGGTAGGTATGCTGGGTTGACGGTTGTGCGACACGAGTACAAGAATTACTTCGGAGTGCAAGGCGGCGCCCTTAGGAAGTTAGCGGGAACGTTGTTCGAACTCGTTACGCTGCCGTTTCCATCCTTGCGCCGAGGACAGACAATAGTATTCCACAAACTCTAGTGGTCGCAGTCACCAAAAAAGCGGTAATAAGTTACACGATTATTCCGGTTGTTGAGCAAACTCCTCCCAGGAATCGAATATTCTGATCTCCTCAATCGCTTGATCTTTCAGTCCGCAAGACTCGTACTGCCTGTTTTGCCTGCCCAATCGCGTACTTTCCGTCCGGCGACCGCGTGACGGGAAACAAGCCCATTTGCGATTCCGTCGCTCCTCCTCTTGCCTCCGGCTCATCGAGCAACTCATAAATTACTATGACTTCAAAAGGATAGGCTTTCGGCGAATGGGCGTAGTTACGAAGCACACGCGAGAGATAGGTATGCATCTCTTCAGTGTTGTTCCGTCTTGGGCGGTAGTTGGTCTCAGTCATCCACATTGGCTTACCTTTGGTAATTGTTTGTAGCCGCTGTACCACATTGAAATGCTTAGGGTTCCCGGGGCATGGAGAAGATTGGCCGGGGCAGGCAATGTCTCCGTAGTCGCCATACCAATGAACACCTACGATTTCGTAATCAATGTGGTCAGCTTCGAGCCTCTCAAAGAAGCCGGTATGTAGCCATCCAGCAAAGTCAATCATCCGCGATGCGCTTGGATCAGCGTCATGGACTCCTTCGGACAACCCACGGAGTACAGCAGACACAACGGCATATTTCCCTGTGTCAAAGTCTGCCGGGCGATCGCCGCTCGCCCCCTTGTAGATGCACTTGTTATCTTCCTCGTTAGAAAGCTCCCAGACATGAATGGAGGACTTGTAGTGGCGAACCACGTTTACGGCCGCATCGTGCGCTTTCTGGTAGATCGTGGAAGGGCTATCGTGAGCGCGATCAACCTGTGCCACTAGGATTGGAAGGAGTTTCACTCCATGAGCCTGCGCCTTCTTAAGCAAGGAGTCCATCATGCTGTAGTCCTGCACCGTCGGAGAGATAGTCATATCCACCCGATACCATTCAGCGCCGGCATCCTGTACCGCTTTGAGTTGTGCGTCGAAGTCAATTCCACCAGAGTCTGAGTACACCTTCTGTGTCAGGGGGTGCCCGTTAACGCCGAGAGCGAAGCCTCTTCCCTCTTTGCCGGTTTGAGGGACGGCTGCTCTTGCCTGCCTATTCGTAGAGCAGGCAAACCGGCGACGATACTCATCGCTTGAAAGCAGCGAAAATACCACGTTCTGTCGGCTGACCCCGCGGTCCAGTGCTGAAACATACGTTTGTAAGCCGGCGTTCTGCGGAGTGCGCCCTAACAACACGCGAAAAAGGGCGGCGACGAACCCTCTATTCGATGTGATACTTCCGTTCTTGGAGACCGATTCTTCAGAACTAACCAAAGCTAATCCCATGCGAGCTGCATTGTCCCATTCGCAATTGCCCGCCAGCACATTTGGTTTTCCCGACCTGCACGTCTTGGAATTGAAATCAGTGATCTGAGAAATGTAACCCTTCCCACCCGGACCATCCGGGGCACGATTCAAGACGTCGGAATAGATTTGCCGCACAAAGAAAGGAACTTGATCGACTTCCGATTCCGAGGGGCAAACCTCGGCGATAACCATGCTCGGCAGCAGGATGGTTACGAAGAAAATCAAGCTGGCTAGCTGCAAGCTAGAGTTTCGGTCAGCACGCACTTCGTCCTCCCATTGTTCGAACATCTAAGATCATGTTACGACTAGAGATCGGGTCCCAGCCGAAGCGTTTCAATCGATCCAAAAAGTAGTCACCTTTTTTCACAGATGCTTTGTTGGCTGCGGCAACATTCTTGACTGAGACTTAGGCTCCTTGCCTCAAGCCATGTCGCTCCTGAGATTCTCCTGATCAGGAGAATCTCAGCACGAGAGATGCACGCTTGCTTTACCGCAGTTGCCTAGAAGACATCGAGGCAATCAGCAGAATTAATGCCAAGTTACACCCGGGTAAAGACTGGGAATTCGGTACGCACGGTATGCGTTTCCTCCGGCGATGTCCATCTGCCAGACGATTTCAGGGGTTGCGGTTTGCGTTACTTCCATAATCCGGGAGCCGATCGGGTTTGCGAAGGGCGATGACATAGCGAACTCTACGTCTCCGTTCTCCAAGACCCCGATGCTGCCACCCCAGAAGGAATAATACCCGGGCGCATCTTGCCATTGCACCGATGCCGTTTTCGCGGACTCATCCACTTGCATGAGTATCGCTCGACTGTAGCAGGCAGGGTAACTGCCGGTGCATTGATTACCCACGTCATCCTCCCGCAAGTTGCCGTTGTCGAAGATGGTCAGAGTCATCAAAGAACCGCTGTCGCTCACAATCTGGGGATAGTGTTGTGCGTAAAACCACTGACTGGGATCGCCGCCATCGATTGAAAAGTCACCCTCGTTGCCGAGTCGCCACAGGATACCTCCTGTTCCATTCCCATCTGCGTAGTCGATCTTGATAACCCAGCTCTGGTGGCGCATGGAAACCATCAAATTCCCGTCGTCCGGAGAGTAGATCACGGCATTGGAATGGGTCCAATCCGGCAGTCCCATCAAGTGCCGGTTTATGTCAAGATGGTCGAACGAGGACCAGGTCCACACCGGATTCCAATCTGGATCAAGGTCAACCAGAACATCTCCAATGACCCGAGTGTCCCCAGGGTAACCCGGAAGGTTGGTGAACGTCTTGGTGGCATTTCCAAGTAGAATTAGATGGCCATTCGGCAGAGTAGCGATATCGTGATGAATGCCGTCGAGGTGGAATGAGGTAAAGCCAGCCAGTTGCATTCTGCTGTTCAGATCACCACTCACGGTCACAGTCCGAATCACGTCACCGACTAAGTTGATCTCACGCAGTTCGTCCGCAAGGTTCAGTAATATGTCCCCGTTGGGCATCGTCTTGATAGGGAACGGCCAGAGATCGGTAGAATTAAAGTCCTGATACCAGATAATGTTTCCATCCAAGTCAGCAACCGCCCCCCTCAAATTTTTTGTGCCGGTAGCTGTCACGTCCAGCAATTCAACCCCACTCTGTGCCACGTTCAGGCTCGGGGATGGCCGAGTGACGGTCAGGGTCAGTTGGTTGTACGAAGGAAGAGGACCAGTCTTGAAGGTATGGTCAGCATCCACCCAGGACGTGCCATCCGGATATTCCACATGGGCTCGCATATGATATGTGGATTTTGCTTTCATCCCCGCCACGAGGACCGTCGCTTGTCTTGGAGAAGAGTCCGACGCAGCCATCATCGATGTCTGCCTTCCATAGGAAGCGTCTGGTCCGAATTCGACCCAAACACTTGCGGGATCGAAGGTAGTCACGTCATACTGGGCCACCAGGGGGTTTTTCGTTGTGGCGACGTTCGTCAGAGGAGTTCCAGATTCTCGTCCTGAGCCACATCCTGCCAGACTCGCGATAAGAAACAGTCCCAATACTGAGGCCAACGAGAGCGGTAGTCTGTGCATTGCTCCCTCCCATTTTGAAGCATGCATTTTCCCGCACAACTCTGGATTCCTGCAACTCAAATCTTCAAGCAACACACTCCGCCACTGCAGCTACAACTCTGCTTGCCCGGAAACCAAGGTAAGTCACGGCCTGTGGCAAACTTAAAGCTGAAGCCGAACCTCCCAACTGGTATTCGTCGGACATGCAAATCCAGGGAAGGTTTCTGCCTGTAAGCGGTTAGGAGAAGGAAAGAATTCCAGTTGTTTGAATCGGTTCTCTACGACTTAGCTCGATCAGAAGTTGCTGGACATCCAGCAATCAACTGTTCTCATCAATGTTAAGAACGAGTGCCTTACTTCAGATGCCAGCATCTGAGGCAAAAAGACCAGGTTTTCGGAGCCTACGTCGCGAGCGACGTCCCGTCAGGTACTCGTGGGGGCAGAAAGGTCGTAAGTGCGCGCTTGTGCTTCGTTGCTGCTCTTCCTGGCCCTCGCCATTGCTGCAGGTTTAATACTTGGACTGAACGGGTGCGGAGATAACCCTTCGGACTCGCAACATGTCATTGTCATCTTCCAGGAAAATCGAACGCCCGACAATCTGTTCCAGGATCCCGTCCTGAAATCGCGAGGTGCGGACATTGCGGATCGCGGAATAAACTCGAAAGGCGAGACTATTCCACTGCAAAAAATTGTGCTCGGCAGCGCGTTTGACGTTGATCATTCCCACTATGCGTTCCTGGCCATGTACGCTGATGGCGCGATGACCGGGGCGGATCGCGTTACGCCGATCTGTAAAGCAGAGGTCCTGGATTGCATTCCCACTCATCCCCAATTCAGCTATGTTGATCCAGCAGAGGTACAGCCCTATTTCCAAATGGCTGAGCAGTACACATTCGGCGACCGAATGTTTCAGACGAACCAGGGACCCAGCTTCCCCGCGCACCAGTTCATCATTGCCGGCACCTCCGCGCCAGCTAGTCGGAGCCCATTGTTTGCCTCAGAAAACCCTCATTCTTTCATCCCGACAACGGATGAGTTCATCAACTTGAACGCCGGATGCGTCGCGCCACCCTACGAATACGTGAATTTGATCGATCCCACCGGTACGGCAAATCAGACGATGTATCCCTGCTTTGACCATGTGACTCTGATCGATCTGCTCGAAGCGAAGGGAATCAGTTGGCGCTACTATGCACCTTCGCAGGGCTCAATCTGGACTGGGCCGAATGCGATCCAGCATATTTGCCAACCTCAACCAAAGGATGGAACCACCGTCTGTACGGGAAGTCTATGGAGTAACGTCACCTTTCCCCAAACCGAGGTGCTGAAGGACATCATTGCTAATCGGTTACCTGAGGTTAGCTGGGTGATTCCCGATGGACCCGCCTCGGATCATGCCGGAAATACAGGTGCGAACCTTGGGCCCTCGTGGGTGGCATCCATCGTAAATGCGATTGGAAACAGTCCCTACTGGAAGAACACGACGATTATTGTCACATGGGATGACTGGGGAGGCTGGTACGATCATGTCGCTCCGAAAGTGATTAACTCGTACGAGTACGGATTTCGCGTACCCCTCATCGTGATCTCTCCGTATGCCCAAAGAGGCTACATTTCACATGTCACGCACGACTTCGGCAGCATTCTAAAGTTTATTGAAAAGAAATATGGATTGCCGTCGCTCGGTTATGCTGATGCCATGGCGGATGACCTTTCCGACTGTTTCGATTACAACCAAACCCCAGCCACCTTCCAAACCATTCCTGCCCCGATACCGATGGATCACTTTTTGAATCTTCGTCGGCCATCAGACGGGAGCAATCCTGATCCCGATCTCGATCCGGATGATGACTAGTCGTACTGCTCCAATTTAATATCGTCTTTCTAAATGAAACAAAGACTGCGCTTGTCACAAACTGCGTGGAACCGCCTTTCCGCAAAACATCAGTCCACGACTGGGCCCGTTCAATGGAAAAACCGCGCCGGTTATAGTCTCGCTGGAGCCCTGCAATCTGTGCTCATGCGAATTCAGGACGCCAGCCATGCCGAAAAGTTGAATGTGGCGACTCCCAAGCCCCCGATATTCCTGCTCGGATTTTGGCGTTCGGGCACAACTTTTTTGCACGAACTCATTTCGTGTGACCCTCGCTTTGGCTTCCCGAGTACCTACGCTTGCCTCAACCCAGCCCAGTTTCTGCTTACGGAAAAAATCGTCCAGAAGCAAGACCTGGAACTCAGTCGCCGGCCGATGGACGACGTTCGCTACTCATGGATGTCGCCTCAGGAAGACGAATTTGCTCTCCTTTGTATGGGTGCGCCTTCCCCCTATGAAGCACTGATATTCCCGTCCTTGCTCCGCGATCCCAGTGCGCTCGTCGACTTCAACCATTTCTCGGCGGACACCCAGGCCCGCTGGAAAGACACCCTGCAGCACTTTCTCCGATTGCTGACAGCGCAGCAACACAAGCCGATGGTGCTCAAATCCCCTCCTCACGGGTTTCGACTATCAGCGCTTATTTCGATGTTCCCGGACTCCCGCTACATTCTCATCGAACGCAATCCTTATGAGGTGTTTGCATCGAATATGAAATTGTGGCGAACGCTGACTGATCTGTACGCACTAGAACCGGCGGCGCAAGACGACATCGAGCAATTTGTGCTGCAGAGTTATGTCCTGCACGAGGAGGCGATCGCTGCGGGAAGGAACATCGCAAGACCGAACACGTTCGCGTCCGTTCGCTACGAAGATCTGTTGGTTGATGCGAGCGCCCAGGTTGAAAGGCTATATAGTGAACTGCAGCTCGGGGACATCAGCGACGTCCGTTCACGTCTAGAACGATATCTAGCAAGCGTAGTAGGACACAAGCGCAACCGGTTCCAGATTTCACAAGAGCAGAAGGCGCGCGTCGATCATCTATGGGGAGCCTTCATCGAGCAGAAGAGATATCAATGGCCTGAAGAATACCTTGCGCTGGGTGCCTAATCTGCGACACAGGATCGCATTGAATATTACTGTCGGTAACATCCCTTGGGTCAAGCCGCCGGGTCTTGCGGTTCCATCTCGCGACGCTTGCGAAACAGGTTGCCCACCCGCTTGCGGATCCGCTGGGCAAAAATCATCCAGGCTCCCCAGATCGCTGCCAACATCGGCATGAGAACCTGGAACAACATACCGCCGCTCGGATCTACGTATGCCCTGGCAGGCAACGCCACCAGCAGGATCAACAGAAAGAATACGACCGCGGAACCCCTTGATTTCATTCGACTGAATGCCTCGGTAACGACAGTCCAAACATGCTACCACAGCTACTCTGCCTGAAGAAAGGCAACCTGTTATTGCCAAAACGGAACCCTTCCCATCCATTAAAAGTTCTTTCTCCGTTCTGACCTAGAAATCTCTTCTGTACCGAGGCTACGATCGTGGTGTCTAGCCTGCCGGGTGCTCACCCCGTCTGAATCTCTTCTCCGGCGCTCGCAAGCGGACCCCAATCGATGTCTTGCCGGAGGAGCGCATGTCAAAAGTCCTGATAACAGGTGGAGCTGGGTTCATCGGCTCCCACATCGCCGATGCCTGCCTCCGTTTAGGTCACGATGTCGTAGTGGTCGATGATCTTTCCACCGGCCATCGATCCAACTTGAATTCCGATTGCGAATTCCATCAACTCGACATTCGCTCCGCTGAACTTGAAAGCCTCTTCCGGCATCATCGGTTTGAGATTGTGAGTCATCAAGCCGCATTGGCCAACGTCAGAGACGCGATGAAAAATCCGCAAATCTACGCGGATGTGAATGTTCGCGGCGGTGTGAATCTGTTGGAATGCTGCAAGAAATACGGTGTTCTGAAAATCATCTATGCTTCAACAGCAGGCTGTGTTTACGGAGAGCCACGATACCTCCCGGTGGACGAACGACATCCCCGGGTGCCGCGCGACCCCTACGGCGCCAGCAAAGCCAGCCTCGAGCTTTACCTTCCTCTCTATCAGATGAACTATGGCTTGGCCTACACTATCCTGCGCTATTCCAATGTTTTCGGTCCACGTCAGGACCCTCACGGGGAGGCCGGCGTGGTCGCTATCTTCATCGGGAAAATGCTTCGTGATATGCAGCCCGTCATTAATGGCAATGGAGAACAACTGAGAGACTACATTTACGTTTCCGATGTCGTCCGCGCCAACTTGGCGGCTTTCGCTCACGGCAATAACGAGATTTATAACCTCGGGTGGGGACGGGGCACATCGGTCAATCAGATTTTTCAATCGCTTCGCCGAATCTTGGGAAGCGAGATCCGCGAGGTCCATGGGCCGGCAAAACTCGGTGAAATCCGTCAGATTTATGTGGATGCGAGAAAGGCGGCGGAACAACTTGGATGGAAGCCAGAGATCCCGCTCGACCAAGGGCTGGAGCAAACAGCTCGCTACTTCGAATCAATGCAGAACGAGTTCGCCGTAGTCAGCGCATAACATTCAGCGCAATACGGGTTGCTAATCTGAGCCTCCATCGAGGCGCACACGCATCCCACCGCTTACGCTCCCACGATGCCTCGTTCGACGCTGCACGAGAGCGGTTACTGCGGTGCGTTCAACCCTTGATAAATGTAGATGCCCGCAATCACCAGGAACAATACTCCTGATGCCGCCCCAAGCCACCGTACAAAAGGATTGATCTTGTTCACCTTGTGCATGAGCTCAATCTGTTCCTTCTCCATGTGCGATTCGGAGGCATCCAGGAACAGTTGATCGTCCTCATGCATGGTCAGTGTGCTGCGATAGATCAGGAGTACTACGAGAACAGCCGTGAGAACTCCCCAGACAGAGAACAGTAGCACCAAAGGCGACATGCGCCACCTCGAGACTGGTGTCGGACGGGGCAGCCAGATACCCCGGGTGGGCAACTCGGCCAAGTATGCCGGATCACCCTACCGCGAATTATAGCCCCGGTTGGTGCCTGATAATGGAATCTTTCTGCTTTGCGACTCTGGAGTACGGAATTCATCTAAGTAGTTGAACCTGTGTTAAGTGTTCCGGTCAGGAATGGGTTCACAATCGAGGTTGGGCCGTCCACCCACCTTTGGTATAATCGGTTTAGATTTTCAAGGAGATACAGATGGCAACCACTACAACTACCCCTCAGACCACTCCCAAAGTGGCTCCTATCACCCTGAGCTCCAACGCCATCGCCAAGGTCAAGGAGATCATGGCGCAGCAGAATCCCGTCCCGGCGGGCCTGAGGGTTGGCGTGGTGGGTGGCGGGTGCTCCGGCTTCTCCTACTCCATGTCGTTCGAAAATGGCGCAGGTCTCATGGACAAGGTCTTCGACATGGACGGCCTGAAGGTCTATGTGGACGCTACCTCGGTAATGTATCTGAACGGGTGCGTCGTCGATTACGTTGAAAACCTCGAGGGTGCCGGCTTCAAGTTCGAGAATCCGAACGTCAAGAGTACATGCGGCTGCGGATCGTCCTTCAGCGTGTAATCGCAGTTGTAAACAGGATTTCAAGGGCCTCGCTGCCATGCGGCGAGGCTTTTCTGTTTTCCTGAGGACTATCGTAGCTTGAAAATTGAGCTGAGCAGCTACTGCTGGTCCGGAGGAGGTGGTTGGCTCTGGTTGACGGGCGCTTGGCCGAACTGTTGCGGTTGTCCCGGCTGAGCACCTGGTTGTAGTCCGCCGAAACCGGTCTGTCCCGGTTGTCCCATCTGTCCCGCTTGATTGAACCCGCCACCAAGCGATTGCTGGTTGGGCATGGTGAGTAATCCACCGCGATCCGTGCTCGGGTCGTAAACGAACTGCCACTCATCGTAATGTTTCTTCTTATTAAATTCGCGGATGCTCTTGTCTTTGCTGATGCTGGCTACGCCAAGAATCGCCCCTCCGCCGAAGACCTGCCCGCTCAAATTGTTGCTTCCAAAAATTCCCTGATTCGGCTGCTGTGTCTTGTTTCCGCTGGCATTCTGGTTTGAGTCTGCTTTCTTCGTATCGTCTGAATTCGCACTGTTGTCGGGTGGCTTGGCGTTTTGATCCAGTTGTTGGTTCAAGCTGCTCATCGAATTGACCGATGTCGCGCCTGCGATGCCGGGATTGGAATTCAACTGCACCTCGCCGACATGCAGCAACTTGAAATCCTTGCCCGTGATCGGATCCTTATAGCGCTTGCGCAGAAAGCGCATGTTGTTGGTATTTTCGAGATCCTCGAGGCGGGTCGGGTAGCGCCCGAATTTCTTGTAGTACCGACGCACCGCACGTGAGTACTGCACCCCGCGGTGGATCATCTCCTCTTCTTGGTCCCGCTTCGCTTGAAAGGCTACTGTCGGAAGAATCGCCAGTGCGGTGATCCCCAGAAGCGCCACAAAGAGTAACATCGTCAGCAGAACGTAGCCAGCCTCCCGACGTTTTGCGTTCGATTGCACAACGAATTTGCGTGAAAACAACATAGGAGAGATTAGGTAATCGACCTGATATCTGAAACCGCTCCGAAATTACCAAATTCCGATTACCAGTTACCCCTGCGTTAGAGGGATATTCTGCCGGTTGTTGTTTAGCACATCCTCGATCTCAACCGAACTCGGTGAGATGCGAACGACGCGATAACGGCGATCGACAATGTCTCCCTCGCGCGCGATGAATACATCTTCGCCCTGCGAAAGGAAGATTTTCTTTGGCTCACCGGCCTTATTGGCAAAGCCGAAAAACTTCAAAGTGATCGGCGGCGGAGGTGGCGGCTGAGGTGGCCCGGTATTTTGCGCCTGATTATCCACTACCGGAGCGACTGGCTGCGGTACCGGTTCCGCCTCTGCCCGAAAGATGTTCCGTGAGTTGCCTTCGTACTTCTTGTCCTCACTAGCTTTCAGCCAGTCAAAGCGCAGTGTGGGATCGAGCGATCGAGGAGCAGCGGCTTTCTTGCCACCTTTCCGAGCCGCTGGAGCGGGCGAAGGTGCGGGTGGGCTGCCGGCAGAGGCCGTTGTCGAACTCGATGAAGCACCCGAGCCGCCAAAGAAGGCATTCGCGAGGACGAGGATCGCCACCAGCATGAGCGCGCCGGCTATGATCGCCTTCTTTCGGTTTTCAGCGCCCAGTTCCACCTAAACTCCACTCTTTACGAAGGTCCGCATTTTCATCTGTAGCTTAACTTGGCCCATCTGTTCATTTCCCAGCGAGACGTCATCAATCAAAAAAAACAACTGATCTCGCTCCAGCGAATTGATAAATCGCACTAATTGCAGGTAGCCACCCGATAGATCGGCGTCAATCTCCAACGGACGCAGGCCCACAGGTTCCGGGTCATTGATCTTGTACTTGATTCCGGAAATTTTGACTCCAGTCTGCGATGCGACTTTGCCAAGTTCCTCTGAGATCGCAGAATCCTGCGACGTCAACCGCGTGTTATAGAACTCCTTGATCTGAGAGTCCGCCAGCACAATCTTCTTGTCCAAGCCACGCAGCGGTTCCACCTGCTTCGTCTTGACCTGCAATTCCTTCCACAGTTGTGCCAGTTGCATTCTCCGGGAAGTCGATGAGCCCACCCACGGCGAGAGCAGCACTCCGGCGGCAACCACGTCTACTGCCACCATCGCGATCATCGCGACCTTCAATTTCTTGCGTGTCTCTCGAAAATCAGGCACTACATGCCCCCCTGGCTCTTTGTGCCTTCCACTTCCGGAACATAGTTCGCCGTGATGTTAAAGATGACGGTATCGGTGGTGCCAGCCATCTGTTGCGCGCTTTCTGCGTCAATATGCGTTTCGTGAAACCGTTGTGAGCTCTCCATCTTTTTCACTAGTTGTTCCGCGCGCTCGCGTGATTCGCCGGCCACCTCCAGCTTGATTTGTAGCTGGTTTGATTCCGTTGTTTCCGGCTTGATCGATACCACGTGCAGCCCCGGCGGCATGACCTGTTCCAGGTCTTCGAACACCCTGGTCCAGGAAAACGACTTCCGTTGGAAGGCATCATTCAGAAAGTTTGAGCGATCCCGTGTAGTGCGGTTCTGTGGCAAGCTAAGTTCTGCCTCCGCCTTGGCCTTTTCCTGATCCCGGGCGGCAATCTGCGCCTGGCTCTCACGAATCAATTGGCGATCTTTCCGGGCCGAAATTATGCCAAGAATGGCGCTGTATAGAAGCACCAGCGTGATGATCGATAGCAGGCCCAACGGAGGTCCCCAGCGCAACCAGAAACGGCGCACGTCCTCGTACGGATGGGTTGCCAGATTGATATCGACGCGCATGTTAAGAAACCAGTGCCCCCAGCACTCCTGCCATTCGCCATCGCGGAACCGAGCCCACGCTGGCCCCCAACTGTGAATTGCCTACGAGCTCTTGAATCTGGGCACCAGTTTGTGCCGCTAATGCCGGACCGGCTCCTCCTGCCTCAGACACACCAGCCACATAGATCTGTTCGATGTTTAGCTGGTAGGTATCTTGGAAGAATACGACGGAGGGGTAGATTTCCTCAGCCAACTGCTCACCCGATATCGTGACCCCGCGCGTGTTTTCCAGCGTGCGAAAAAGAAGCAATTCGTGCTTGTCGAGGATGGCAATACTCGTCGTCCGGGCATCCACCTTTACCACTAACGTCGGCCGGTCCGCGTTCGCCGCACCCAAAGCCGCCAACATCGAGGGCAGCACCACACCCGGCGTGTAACCGGCATCGTGAAATGCCGCCTCGTAATCTTCGATCACGCTGGTGAGCGCCACGGCAGCTATGACCCGCACTCCTCCCGCCGATGACTGCGTGTGATATGAAATCTTCGCCTTCTCTACATCGAACGGCAGCGATTTTTTCAGCCGGAAACGGACCACGCTCTCTGCCTCTTGCGGCTTTGACGGCAAAGTATCGAAATCGAGCAGCGCAACGCGCACTGCCGCGTCCGGCAGCACTGCGATAACATCCTTTGAACGACCACCTATGCTGCCCAGAGCCTCACGAATCGACTCAAAAACCGCTGTGCGCTGTCTCAGGTTGTTCTCGATCAGGTCCGGAACAACGTTTCCAGGCGCCAGTTCACGCGCAGCACAAGCTGCCAGCATCGTGCCATCGTCAGTAACTCTGCCTGCCAGGACGCGGTCTGCCGCAATCTCGCAAGCCAGTTTCGGTTTTGAAGTTAAAGCCATCTTCTAGTTTGCCTGCTGTTGGCAACTCCCAAAATCAGACTCCCTTAGGCTGCCAAAAGCAATATCACCAACGGCACGAGCGACACTGGCCAAAAGGGTACACAGTGCTTCGCGCATCCGCGCGAACCCGGAACCCCAAAAAGCCCGCCCAAATGGTGCTGCTCGCGCAGCAACCTCTAGCGCATGCTCTCGATGAACGTAACCTTATTGATCTCTTTCAGGGTCGTGACCCCGGCTCTCACCTTGTCGAGCGCCGACTCGCGCAGGAAGCGCATTCCTTCTTCGCGCGCTGCCCGGCGTATCTCCGACGTGGGCTTCTTGAGCAGAATCATCTCGCGAATCCGGTCGCTCAAGTCGAGCAACTCGTGGATCGCGGTTCGGCCGCGGAACCCAGTCCCCGCGCATTCGATGCAGCCCTGCCCTTCATAGAACGGCACTTCGGACCACTGCGCCGGATCGAGACCGCTGGCCTCTAACACATTAGGCGCGTAATGCACCTGCGTGCGGCAGGAATCGCAGATCATGCGGACCAGTCGCTGCGCCAGGATGCAGTTCAGCGCCGACACAAAGTTGTACGGTTCCACGCCCATGTTCAGAAACCGGCCTATTACGTCGACCACGTTATTCGCGTGAACGGTGGTGAATACCAGGTGGCCGGTTAATGCCGATTGAATGGCGATTTGCGCCGTTTCCGTGTCGCGGATTTCGCCGACCATGATCTTGTCGGGGTCGTGACGCAGGATGGACCGCAATCCGCGAGCGAACGTCAGCCCCTTCTTTTCGTTCACTGGAATCTGCGTGATGCCCTTAATCTGGTATTCGACCGGATCTTCAATCGTGATGATCTTGTCTTCGTCGGTCTTGATCTCGTTGACGGCCGCATACAGAGTCGTCGTCTTGCCGCTGCCCGTCGGGCCGGTCACCAGCACCATTCCGTAAGGTTCGGCGATGTAGCGCCGGAACTTGCGCAGGTCATCTTCGTCAAAGCCCACGACATCCAGCACCAGTTTGTGGAACTTCTCGCTCATCGACTCTTTGTCGAGAACGCGGAGCACCGCATCTTCGCCGTGGATCGAGGGCATGATCGACACGCGGAAGTCGATCGGGCGTTCTGGTTGCCCATACTTCACGCGGAAGCGGCCGTCCTGCGGCACGCGCTTCTCGGAGATGTCGAGTTCGCTCATTACCTTGATGCGCGAGATGATCGTCGAGTGGTGCTCTTTCGCGATCGGCGGCATGGCCTGTGTCAGCACGCCGTCGATGCGGAACTTGATGCAGACGGAATCGTCTTGCGTCTCGATGTGAATGTCGCTTGCTCGTCGTTGTAGGGCGGTGAAGATCGTCGTATCAACTAGGCGGATGATCGGGCTGATGTCGCCCTGGGCTGTGAGCCGGTCGATCGAAATGCTTTCATCGCCCGTGCTCTCATCCTCATGAATCACGTCCAGCGTAAAGCCCTCGCTGGCATCCTGCAGAACACGCTGCGACTGCTCCGTCTTCTTCAGGATTTCTGTGATCTGGCTGAGAGTCGAAACCTTGGTAAGAATTCGCTTGCCCAGCAGCAGGCTGATTTCATCGATCATCATCAGCTGGCTGGGATCGGCAATGGCAATGGCCAACCGCCCGTCGCGCGTCTCTTCCAACGGAATGAAGTTGTAGCGAAACATCAAGTGGACGGGAATTTTTTTGAACAGGTCGTGGTGAAGCTGAAAGTCGTGCAAATCCACGAACTCGCAGCGATAACGCCGCGCCACGTCCCGCGCCCGTTCCATTCCGTCAGCTGGAGTGCCGGCCACCACGCCGCCATTCTCACCGTTGACGAAGACTGACTTCTTCTCTGCCATGCTCTTCATTCCCGCTTACCTGCCCAACCATGGGTTTAATTGCTTTTAGTGAATCCCCGACCCCAGCGTGAATATGGGCAGGTACAGCGAAATCAAGACTCCACCCACGAACACTGCCATAACGATCAGGATCAACGGCTCAATCAAAGCCATCGCCGCGCCTAGCGCGGTCTGCACATCTTCTTCGTAAAACTCGGCTACGGAGTTCAACATGGCCGGTAGAGCGCCCGTTGATTCTCCTACCTCGATCATCTCCACCGACAGCTCTGGAAACATCTTCTGCTCTTCCAGGCTTTTTGCCAGGGATCGTCCCTCGCGCACGCGAATGGCGGCCTGGCCAATACCGTTCAGAATCCGCCGGCTGCTCATGGATGCTCCAGCTGTCTCAAGCGAGGGCACCAGCGGCAATCCTCCCGCTAACAGCGTCGAAAGCATCCGCGAAAAGTTCGCCACTTGGTACTTCAGCCAAATGGGCCCCAAGACAGGAGAGCGGAGAAGCGCCCGGTCGATAGTTTCGGCGCCTTTGTCGGTGCTCTTCCAGCGCCAAAGCAGGATCGCCGTTCCGACCGCCACAATACCGACAAATGGCGCATACTTCTGCGCTGTTGTTCCAACCGCCAGCATGATCAGCGTAATCGTGGGCAGCTTCGCGTTCAGGTTTTCAAAAAGTTTCGCAAACTGCGGCACCACGTAGGTGACCAGAAAGATCATCATGAAAAATACAACCGTAATCAGGAGCGCCGGGTAGACCAGCGATACCGCAAGCTTCTTCTTAAAGGTCAGGGCCAAGCGTTGAAAGGAGATATAGCGAGCCAGGACTTCTTCCATATTGCCGCTTTTCTCTCCGGCCATGAGCGTAGTCGTATAGATCTTGGGAAACGCCCCCTGCGCCGAAAAGGCATCCGACAACGACTCACCGCTCTTCACCCGATCCTTAACGTTCTCAAGCATGCCGCGTAACCGGCTGTCCCTCTGTCTCTTGATCAGCAGCTCAAGTGACGCCAGGATCGGCAACCCTGCCTTGATCAGCGTCAGAAACTGCTGGTTGAAGATCACAAAGCTGCTTTGCTTAACCTTGCCCGAGCCGATTTGGATCTTCCCACCGGAGAACACCCCTCGCGGCTTAACCCAGTAGACGAGGTATCCCTGCTGTACAAAGCGCTCGCGAATCTCGGCTTCGGAATAGCCGTTCTCCACCTGCTGCAGCATGTGGCCACGCTCATCTGCCGCCTTTATGACAAACTCAGCCATGTTTCGGGTCCGAAGACTATCCTTGCCGCAAGTCTAACATCCTGAACCATTAAACGTCGGTTAATTGCGCCGTACCAACTATCGAGAGTAATGGCCGCAGCAGGCTGATCTCGACAAATTCCGTTCAACTGCCCCCTGCTCGCTGCCTACTGTCCCAACTCCCCGGAAACAATTTCCACTCCGGGAGGACTGCTGAACCGAAACTGCTGATCCGCGATCTGAAGGTCCTCCTGCTGTCCTGTGAAGCGAAACTCGGTGGTCGAGCCATCCACCTCTTGGATCACGATCCGCGCTATCCGGTAGTCCGGGGTGACCTCCAGCAGAACCTCGTTCACCCGCTCTTCCAATTTCCGGGGGACGCCTCGCAAGACCACGTTGCCGGAGTTCACGGGGGTGGTATCCGGCGCAAACGATAATCCCTGCAATTCCTTTTCCAGTCGAGTTTTGCCGAGCAACAGTCCAAGCGGCGACCGCAAATCATCTAACTTATTGATTGGCAAGTGTTTAGCTTGTCGATCCCCTGGAACATAGAACCACGCATCTTTGCCGTCGCTTAGAAACAGCTTTTCTCTTGGAGAACGGTATTCCCAGCGCATCTTGCCGGGTTTTTTCAGAAACAGAGTACCGGATTCCGTCCGAGCCATTCCCGCCCCGGCATAAGTCTGGACGAAGTCGGCCCTCAGAGTATGCAAATGGTTGTAACGCTCGCCGACCTTTTGGGCAATCTCGTGGACATCTACCGAGTCGGCAGGCGCTGGCACTACGAATGCTAAGACAACGATTTTGAGGAGCAGGGAACTCAGTTTCAAGGTTTCTCACTCGCAGGCTGAAGGCCTATCACTACTATTTTAGACGCCGTTTTCGTCCCTTTCGGGTGTCAGACCGGGAACCTGTTGCGTTTCGGCGACATAGATGACGTACTGATGCGTTCCGGAGACTCTCTTCAGGGTGTGGTTTCCCACCAAGATTCGCTCTAGCGACGGATTGTGATAAAGGACGTAGAGCACCCTCGGATGCTCGTCCAGAGACTTCTCCAAATTCGCAACCACTTTCGCTAGGCCCTCCGGAGGCAGCGGATTGAACAAGTAAAGCACCGTAGGCTCGGGCGGAAATACGAACTGCCTGGCATCAGCGCAGATCGATTCGACGGCAAAGCATCTCCGATTCTCACTCTTGTAGATCTCAATATTCTTAACTGCAGCGGCATGCAAAGTTGGCACTAATTCCAACCCAACGATCCGGCGGAAGGGATAGTCCGCTGCCATCAACAGCGTGCGGCCCTTTCCCGAGCCCAAGTCGATAAAAGTGAACTGCGAGAAATCGATGGCCAATGCCTGGAACATCTCGTGAAAAAATGCAGGCTCGGTAGCTTGGTACGGGGAAAGGAACATCCCCAGGAGTCGATCTCTCCAGCCGACGTTCGCGCACGTCGTATCGACCCGGTAGTCCCAATCGAAATCGATGTCGCCGTAGCGTTGCCGTTTACGGTCAGGAAACGATTCCCGCACAAATTCCAGCACCCTGGAAGCGAAGTCCCGCGCGGTAGAGAGAAATCCCCGTTGGCGGCGGTTCTCTCCCCACCACGCCCGAACCACTCCCGCGATACTTAGCGCTCCCTGTGGAACCTCTGGCACGCTCAAATGTTAACCGGAATCAGACGTGCGGCAGTTCAATGGAAGCAGTCATCCGTAGAACGCTAGGTGCCAGCCGAGCGCAGCGGAAGACCTGCTTCGCTTGCCGATGAACATTCGCCGTTGCTTTCTTTATATGTTTGACTGACGACTGATAGCTGACGACTGCTTCTAGTCCGTGGGCAAGAACTTTGGCACATCTGCAGGCTTGTATCCGGGAGGAATACCCTTCGTTATGAACGGCAGGTCATCTGGAGTGGCGACTTCAATTCGTCCATCTGCCATCAGCTTGTACGGATGTCCCAGCGGATCGACCGGCGTACTTCTCAGCAATCCAGTTGCATGTAGTTCATCAAAGCTTATCGGCAAACGCCCAATCTTTTGCCGATAGGCCGTTACCATGCGCTCAAGCGTGCTCACGTCTTCGTCTACCTGCAGCGCGCGAATGTGCGCCGCTGCATTCGCCTTGATCGAACTCTCTGTCGCCGTCTGGTAGGCAGCAGACCACAACATGAACGCAGTTTGCCGTTCCCCCGCATGCTCTGCCATCTGTGCCGCCAGAACCTTTAGAAAAGGATGAGCATTTGGAACTTTGGACCCCTCGTTAAATGCCTGGGCGGCGGCAGCGTAGTCATGCAGATCCATGTAGTTGATGAATCCGAGCTGGTAGTACAACTTCCACTCGTTCGGATTGTGTTGGATTCCATACTTCGTCAACTTGATTGCACGCGCTGGTTGCCCAGCTCCGTTCGGTGGTGGCGGTGACAAAAACGTGCATCCGTAGTCGTACGCCACCAGAAGATGCGGGTCCAAACTGGTCGTGATCTCTAGCAGCGGCCCCAGTAGCGCATATTCCTTCGCGCCGGTGCGATGACGATCTCCGAAATACTGCACGGCGCGTGTCCAGTAGACATCAGCGAGCAGCCCTTCGTATCCCAGGCTCATGCGCTTGAGCACTTTTCCCGACGGAATGTAGAGCACTTCTTCGAGGCTGGATCCGGAGCGCATGGCATCCATTTGTCGCAACAGTGGAATAGATGTCGCCATGCACCCAATCAGCAAGGCGCCGGCAACCCAGCTTACTTTTTGGGTGGAGTTCACTTAAGATTTCGGCGCTCAAACACCAGCACCGCTCCTGACAGCGCGACCACCGCATAGCACAACGCATACGCAGTGTTGTAGAGGATAAGACGTCCTTCCACCGGTTGCTGGTGCGCGACCGAACTGATCACGTTCAGTGCGGAAAAATTCGGCACCAGGTATGCCACGCCCATCGTCAGCCAACGGGTGAACCCTTCCGTCAATCCGGCAAAGCCACGCAGATCCTCGGAAAAGGTGCCGATCACAAACATTGAGAATGCAAAAACCGCCGCGAGCAACGGCGAGGAAAACGAAGAGAACAGCAGGGCCAGCGCGGTAATGATCAAAAACTGCAGAATAATGAAATACAGCGCCACCAGCACCCAGGCATCGCTACCCTCGAAGTGATGCGCGACATAGAGCAGGGCAGCGAACACTCCAATGGCCATGAAGAAGGTGTTCACCACCAACGTGCCTGCCAGCCCAAGAAACTTGCCTACGATGAACTCCCAGCGCCTCACCGGGCGCGAAAGGACCGTGTACAACGTACGTTTTTCAATTTCTTTGGAAACCAGCCCAATGCCGATAAAAATGGCAATCACAATTCCGAACAGCGATACCGCTGTAAGCCCCAGATTAATGACAACCAGTCTCTCGATGCCGATTGAAATGCGCCCGATCAGAACGGCCGCTCCGGTCATCAGCAGCGCGAATGCGATTAGGTTATAAAGCACGCGGTCGCGTACGGCTTCGCGAAAAGTGTTGCGGGCAATGTGTGCGATGCTGGTGTTCATCGTTCCGCTCCCGCGGCCACTCCATTCGGTTTTAGCTTTTGCAGATAGTAATCTTCAAGAGAACTGCGCAACGGCACGATCGAGACGAGCCTCATATTTTCGTGTCGCAATGCATCGATGGTCTGCTCTTGCCTTTCTTCCGGAATAATGGCCCGTACCGAATCAGCGCTCACATGACACTCGGCCCCCATGGCGTGCAACGACGCTGGAATTCGCGTGCCCTGCCAGACCACTTCTACCTTTCCGTGAACGCTCGAGGTTAGCTCGGGAATCGCTCCTACGCCGCGCAACTCGCCACCATGAATAATCGCTACTCGATCGCAAAGTGCCTCTGCGTCTGAAAGAATATGCGTCGAGAAAAATACCGTCTTTCCCGCTTGCTTTAATTCCTCCATCAGGTCGCGCACTTCGCGGCGCCCCATTGGATCAAGTCCGGACATCGGCTCGTCGAAGAAGACAAGTCTAGGATCGTGCAGAATGGCCTGCGCGATGCCTACGCGCTGCAGCATTCCTTTCGAGAACTTGCGCAACTGCAGATTACCGGCATCTGCCAAACCAACTTGAGCAAGTACACTTTCAATCTTTCGTGGCCGATCCCTTGCCGCTACCCTGGACAGTTGCCCGTAGTAATCGAGAAGCTCGCGTGCCGTCAGGTAGTCGTAGAAATAAGGCTGCTCGGGCAGGAAGCCAATTTGCGCCTTCACCAGTGGATCGTGTATCTCTCTGTCCAGAATCCGGGCCGTTCCCGAGGTCGGGAAGACGAGTCCCATGAGCAGCTTGAGTGTCGTGGTTTTTCCAGCGCCGTTCGGACCAAGAAACCCGAAGATCTCGCCCTCCTCCACCGACAAGTGAAGTGGCTTCAACGCCTGCTTAGGGCGCTTTCGCCAAAAGCCCGTTAAATAGGTTTTCTCGAGTCCCAGGATCTCAATAGCTGGCATGCGGACAATGTAGCTTGAATTTGGACGCCTAAAATTATATGGAAGTTTGCAGCCATGGTTCATCAAGGAGTACAGAAGATGGAGTTACCAAAGTAAAAAGGCCGGGACTCTCGTCCCGGCCACTCGGCTCATGACCCTCCCCCGAGTCACTCGCCAAACCCCAATTATTGTGCTGTTGGATAAGCCTGGCACGTAGCCACATTGTTGGCTGGAGGCGTTCCCGGCCCTGCGGGATTCAGGCTGCGCAACACGCCATCAGTGATCATGCAGAAGTTCCGTACACCGCTGACGTTGTACGACAAGGGAGCAGATCCCGCCGTGTACGTCGTGTTCGTCGACGCCCCGCCGGTTGGTACGCCGACAGCAACAAACTGATATCCCTCCTTGGTTCCGCTGGAAAGAACCGAGTCCAGGATGCAAGCGCTAGTCGCCGCCGGGGTGCATGGTAGCGTTCCGCCAAGATGCGACAGTTGTAATGCGTATCCGATAGTCGGATAAGTCGTGCTGTAAGCAACTTCGGCCGTTGAAATCTTACGTATCGAATTGGCTGCTGAAGCTTCATTGGCAGCAATCCGGGCGCGTAGCAGATTAGGGATTGCCATCGCGGCGATGATCAGGATGATCGCCACAACGATCAGCAGCTCGATGAGCGAGAAACCTTTTGTTCGGTTCATTGCAGTGTTCCTATTAACTGCTGTTGTTTGACATCTACTCAATTGCACTTTGCTGGCCATCCAGTGCTCCGTTATTACTATCGCGAGTCACACCGATAGCCGTTTGAAATCAAGCACCTAGGTGGCTCAGGTGACAGAACTTCCACCCGCCCGTGCCATATCGACACAAATTGTCATTAAGGCAGACAAATCCTGACGGGCGAAGGCGCACAATCCGAAAATCCGTCTCATGCGAAGAAGCAAGATGAGATGAATGGGGCCGGACTGAGCCAGGACCGAATCGAAAGTGGGACAAAAGAAAAGAGCACCGGATTCGCATCCGGTGCTCTTTGATAGTTAAGACTTACTTGCCTTACTGCAGTGGCAGGTAAGCGGGCTGGACGCAACCACCGATACCAACCGGGGTCGCACCAGAAGCGCCAGGAGCAAACATCACGACCGCGTCTTCGTTCGAGCAGAAGTCGCGTACACCCGTGTTGTTGAAGCCCGCAGGCACCGTGCCAACCGTGTACTGAGTGATAAGAGTCGTACCTGCACCGGCCGCAGCAGCCAGGGCGAAGTAATAACCGCTCTTAGCATTCGCGCCGCTGGTAGCATTCGCCAGAACGCTGTCGATCAAGCAAGAGTTGGTCTGGGTAGGTCCGCCAGCCGGGCAGACAGATCCCGGTCCGCCAGGACCAAGCTGACTCAGGACGTTCGCATACCCGAATGTCGGATAAGCGGACTGGTATGTAACCTGCGCAGTGTTAATGGTACGAACTGAGCTGACGGCAGACGACTCGTTGGCCGCAATACGCGCACGCAGCAAGTTCGGGATTGCGATCGCAGCGATGATCAGGATGATCGCCACCACAATCAGCAACTCAATTAATGAAAAACCCTTCTGTTTCCGCATCTCGTTTTCCCTCTTCTCCATTTTGCAGATTCTGGTCTTAATCAGACCCGATTGCCCCGTATATTCGCATTTTATCGGCCATTCGCCCTAGTTACCAAGGGCATGGATTCCAGAAGTCCTGATTCTTTCTTTTCATCGAACCATCACTCAAAGGTCACTATGGGTCACTCCCAACCACCTTGCCCAAGTGCGTCTGTTTGCCGCGTTTTGTCTCCAGTTATGACAACTTCCGTCACTCCATTTTTCCAGTCTTGCCTTGCCAGTTCGGGAATCCGGACGGCCCTCGTTTCGATCTGGAACGCAAGCAGCTCTATTTCTTGCATCGAAGTGTTTCCCGCGCATTTTCGGCTTCTATCAACTTGTGCCTTACAATGACCTCCGCACGCTATGGCCACTCCTTTCGACATCCACTCCGACATATCCGTCGCCTGGTCCGTTCCGGCACAATATTATGTCGATCCGGAAGTCGCTTACCTCGAAAAGGATCGTGTTTTCGCCCGTTCCTGGCAGGTCGTCGGACACGCCCACCAGATCGTTAATCCCGGCGACTTCTTTACCTCCGACTTGTGCGGTGAGTCTCTGCTGATCGCTCGCGGACTCCAAGGCGAACTTCGCTGCTTCTATAACGTGTGTCGCCACCGCGCTGGACCGCCGGCCGAAGGCTGCGGCTCGCGCAAGCTCTTCCGCTGCGGCTATCACGGCTGGACCTACAACCTCGACGGGTCGCTGATTTCCGCCCCCGAGTTCGAAGGGCAGCCGGGCTTCCGGGCCGCCGATTTCTCTCTCCGGCCCGTACGCGTCGAAGAGTGGTCCAATCTCATCTTTGTGAATCTTGACAACAACGCCCTGCCCCTTCTCGAAAGCTTCGGCCATCTTCCTCGCCAAGCCGGCCGTTTCGGCCTCGATCGCATGAAGCTCTTCGAGCGCCGGACCTATGACATGAAGTGCAACTGGAAGACCTACGTCGACAACTACCTCGAGGGATACCATCTCCCCAGCGTTCACCCCAGTCTCAACCGCGAACTCGACTACAACGCTTATACGGTCGAGCCATATCCGAACTATGTCCGCCAGTTCAGCCCTATTCGCGGTGCTCAGCCAGGGGATGCCACTCCTCGCCGTTACCAGGAAGCTCGCGAAGATCTCACCACCGACTACTTCTGGATTTTCCCCAACTGGATGCTCAACTGCTACCCCGACAACGTCTCGCTCAACATCGTCCTGCCTATCGACGCTGATCGCTCGCTGGCAATTTTCGAGTGGTACTTGCCGGCAGAGAATCTGGGCACCGAAGCTGCCCGCTCCTCAGTGAAGTTCAGCGACGAGATTCAAGTCGAAGATGTGCGAATCTGCGAAACCGTGCAAAAAAATCTGCATTCTCGCAGTTATGAACGGGGCCGTTATAGCGTGAAGCAAGAAAACGGCGTACACGCCTTTCACCGGATGTACGCACTGGCGATGAACCGGCAGTCCCCTCCAAAATAGGAATCACTCCAAAGCAGCGCCGCCCCGTGCCTACTACCATTCTCCAAATACTATCTATGGTAGTACACGTGCTACATTCCTAAGCTTCCCGGCATGATATACCGCACATTTTTACTCACCCTCATCTTGGCTGTCGGCAGTTCCTTCGCAGCTGCCCAAACGACGGCACCTGCTTCCCAGGCCAACCAAGCACCTTCGCAAACGACTCAGCAACAAAAAATTCCACGCCTCGAGCAAAAGGTGGAGGTCATTGCCACTCGTTTGCCGGAGGAGCCGGAGAAAGTTCCGGCCGCAATACAAGTTTTTAACGGCGATGAGCTACGCTCTCGCGGAGTCAGCGATTTGCGCAGTGCCCTCGCGTTGGCAACAGGAGTCGAAATCGCGCCCGGTGGAGACGCCGGTCCCGCCAGCTCTGTTCCTGATTTTTGGGGATTGAAAGAGTTTGACGCTTTTCTCCTCGTCGTCGACGGAGTTCCATGGGGAGGCGCTTTTAATCCAGCCCTGACGACACTCGACTTGAACGACCTTGATCGCATCGAAGTCCTGCGAGGCCCGGCTCCAGTAACCTACGGCGCAACGTCTTTCGTGGGTGTCATTCACGTCGTCCACCGGGATGCCGCTTCTGACGAGCGCACGCTTTCACTGCATGGTGGAAGTTTCGGTAGCGGCGGAGGATTGTTCTCTACTCCCATTCCCCTGCCCGGAGACTGGTCTTCTCGCCTGACATTGGACGCCGAGCGAGAAGGTTACAACGATGATCGCACCTCGTTCGTTCGAGGACATGCTCTGTACCGTGTCTCACGCAAGACAACCGACGGACGCTTCTGGGTCAACGGCGACATGAATTGGCTCGACCAAGATCCGGCCAGTCCGCGTCCCCGTGAAGGAAACGAACTTTCGCCGCTCGTTCCTGTGGACTCCAATCAGAACCCCGCTGGAGCCTTCCTCAATGACCATCGCTTCACCGGCATGTTGGGTTACGACCGAGGTGCTGCTGGCGGACAGTGGTCCACCACCGGTTCTGTCTCGCATAGCCGTCAGGATATCTTCCGGGGCTTCCTCGGAGAGATCGACGATATTCCAGACAATGCTCACGGCCTGCGAGAAAAGATCAATCTCACGGACGTCTATGTGGACTCACACCTTTCCTGGAAACTTCCGCATTCGGTGACCTTTCTGGTGGGTGGCGACTATCTGCATGGAACCGGAAATGCACACGGAGCCGATTTCGACTACACGGTTCCGATTAATGGCGCGCGGGCAGTCCAAGTGGAAGAGCCGGACGAACTGGACGTCACTATCGACGACTACCGCAACTTCTTTGGGCCCTATGCTTCGGTAGAGTGGTCTCCGTTTGAGCGGTTCAAACTCAGCGGCGGAATTCGCCTGAACATTACTGATGAAAGCCGCGACAATGCCGATCCCGGAGAGGGCACAAGCGACCACAATAGCCAAACGAATGTCCGTGCCAGCGGCAGTGTCGGAGCGTTGGTCAATGCCTGGAGCCAGGGTCAGGACTCCGTCGATCTCTTCGTGAACTACCGCGACACCTTCAAGCCCGCCGCCATTGACTTCGGCATCGGCGAAGAAGAAGAGGGGGGTGGCGAAGGCGGGGGAATTCTTGAGCCTGAAACTTCCCGCAGCGTTGAGGGTGGCATCAAAGGCCGTCTCTTCGATCGCCGCGTCGAATTTGAGGCTTCCGGGTTCCTTATGCACTTCAACAATCTTGTCAGCGCGACTGAAGTGAATGGCCTTCCTGCTCTCGTCAATACTGGGGAAGAAAGCTTCAAGGGATTCGAGACGGGGACGGCCATCTACTTCCGAAACAACATTATGGCGCGTGCAACTTACAGTTTCCACGATGCCACGTTCACCGACCTCGTCCAGGACTTCGACGGCGTTCCCACTCAACTTGCCGGTAATCGTTTGGAAATGTCGGCGCGAAACCTGGTTAGCGCTGGGCTGATGTACACACCGAACCATGGAATTCTCGGTGGCGTCAGCTTGAACTACACAGGTAGCCGCTATCTCAACAAGCGCAACACGGCCTTGGCCGATGGATTTGTCACAGTGGATCTCAGCGCCGGATATCGCACTCCTCGCTGGGAAGTCCGCGTAGACGCTCGAAACATCGGCGACCGCCGCGATCCCGTGTCGGAGAGCGAGTTGGGTGACGCGCAGTATTACCTGATGACCAATCGCCGCGTGGATGGTACCTTCACCATCCATTTCTAGTTTGTGAAGCGAGAGAGGGTGGCTGTTTGAGCCACCCTCATTTTTTACTTATTTATCCCGGAACAATCCGAAAAACAGTTCCGGTTCCATAATCCAGCACGTACAACTCTCCGGCCAGGTCGCGTCCAAAGCTGCTGATGATTTTTCCGCTCATCAGCAACACTGTCGGACTCCACTGAGTTTGCGAGACCTGCTTCAGGCCCCAGATGATGCCCCGCAGATAATCGGCAAACAGGTAAATCCCTCCCAAACCAGCGATGGTTGTACCGCGATAGACGTATCCGCCGACTACCGCCGACGCCGGTGGATGTGGATATTCCGCGATTGGTGCAGTCAATCCCGTCTTGTCGCATTGTGATCCTGGAGGAAAGCAATGTCTTCCTTCCATCACATTCCAACCGTAATTCTTGCCTTTGACGATCTGATCGATCTCTTCCCAGTTGCTTTGCCCAGCATCACCAGCAAAGAGCCTGCCGGTCGGCCGATCGAAGCTGAATCGCCACGGATTCCGCATGCCGTATACCCAAATCTCTCCTCGAGCCTGTGGATTATTCACAAACGGATTGTCAGGTGGAATTGCATACGGACTGCCGGAGTCGATATCGATCCGCAAAATCTTGCCGAGTACAACGCCCAGGTTCTGTCCGTTGCCTGTCGGGTCGCCTCCCATACTGCCGTCGCCCAATGAAATATAGAGGTACCTGTCCGGTCCAAATCCGAGTTGCCCACCATGATGCTTGTCCGAAGGAAGATCGGCGACGAGCACGTCCATTCCGTTAGGGTCGGCTTGGTTCGGATCGGTGGGAGACACGTGGTGCTCGGCCGTCACCGTCTGCAGCGTGCCGTTCACGCGTCGCGTGTAATTGACGAAGAAGCGGCCATTCCCAGCGTACGCGGGATGAAACGCCAGCCCCAGCAGCCCCTTCTCATCTCCAAACTCGACTACAGATGTCAGGTCGAGAAATGGCGTCGGAAGCAGCGATCCATTCTGGATGATGCGGATCGTGCCGCCCTGCTCGACAACAAAAAACCTTCCACTGCCATCATTGGGGAGCTGGAAATCTACAGGAAAAGTGAGACCTGTAACGAAGGATTGCAAGGCAATACCTGGGGCGGCTTGTTCGCGCGCCAATGCCGGCTGTGACACGGTCGCGCAGATCACAAGCAGGAGAACCAGAAGACGTACATTCAGACTACGAAGAGTGAAAATACGAAAAGAATGAAATGGTGGCTTGCAACAAGAATTTGGATTCATGGATCACCTCGAATGCTGCTTCGATGTTTGGTTAGCTGTTAACAGGGTCCGGCTGGACAGCCGGTCGCGAATGAGGGAAGTTTGCCCCTGGGTTCTGCCCGTGTCAAGAAGTGCTGCCTGGATGTGCGACAGTGCCAAGGTTTACGCCCCGGCCTTGGGCGTTACCCTGGGCTGAGTACCATCCCACCTCACCTGTCCGACATCAAAGCAAACTGGAGGTAGACCAGTGTCCGCGAAGAGTCCCGAACAAATTTGTGAATTGTTCAAGCAGTACATGGCAGCAGGTGAAATCGAGTCGCTACTTGGCATTTACGATGCTGAAGTGGTTTTTCTGAATCAATCTCGAGAAGCGAAGCGCGGTAGAGAAGAACTTCGGCCCGAGTTGGCCCGGCTCGCCGCCGCGAAACCAAAGTTTGAGTACAACATCAAGCAAATTGTTCAGTCGGGAGACATTGCGCTGATGCATACCGAATGGAATGTTTCATCACAGGAAACAATGCGTTCCTACGCAATCGAAGTGGCGCGTCGCCAACCCGACGGCACCTGGCAATGGCTTATCGGTGATCCTTTCACCGTGGGTCGTCACATGAAATTCAGCGAACCCAAAGCAGCTTGATGCGCGTCGGTATTTCACGGCCCAGTTCGGTGCGGTCCGGCCCTCGTCACATCTTCCCGACCGGTCCGAGTGAACGAACATTCAGCCTCGTTCTGCTCTCCTGGAAGAAAAACCGCGGCGTCAGGAGGAATCCGTGCGTCTGGCCATTCTTTACCCCGGAGCCGACAATCTGTCCCCAAACATTGATTCCAGAAACCGACGTTAGTACCCATCCAGACTTCCGAGGAATCAGGCTGTTCAGGTCTCGCATACCGTTGTGCTGCGTCCAGATGAAAGGCCGGCCGATAACCACCGTTAAGCCGCCGCCGGGTTTCCCATCCTGCCAGCTAATCGTGTTTCCTGAGCTTCCGATGACCTGACCGAAGAAATTTACTCTTTGCGCGGCGCTCGATGAGTCACCCGGAAGCGTGCCTAAGTCCTGAATTCCCAGCCCCGGTTGCCACAATACCGCGTGAATCGAAGCCTGCGTATTGTACACATCCGACATGCAGGGTCTCGCCGATGAACTGATCGTGGACCAACCAACCACAAACCCTAAATCGCTAATACCCCCCGCGCCGCTGCAGTAGGACCAGTCGTCTGCATTTCCGCCCAAAGTTCCGAGATCGGTTTTGACCCCTTGTGTCCACGTAGCTGCATGGGATTCGTAGAACAAGTCGTATCCCAAGAAGTCTGATGTCGTGTACCCGCTCATCTGGCCCCAGTTGTTGATTCCGCTTAAGGCGGTTTGCCACACATCGGCATAGATTGTGAGCGGCTGCCCATCGGTCTTTCCGGAGAAGCCCCACTTATACGTGCCGAGTTCGCGATTGCTGCCAACGATCTGACTGTGTGCGTTGATGTCCGATGGATAGTCATCCAGATACTGACAAAGGTCGGAATCACCGAACTCCGATCGCAGGCCAGCATAGGCAGTGTCGTTCAGGCCAACCATCCCGGTTCTCTTTGTCCAGGTAAATGGTTGGTTCAAGGCATCGCACGAGAGCGGTGGATAGGATTCAGCCCAGATTGTGCCGGGACCATCTGCCACGCCGGTCACCACTCCCAAATCATTGATTGCGCCGGCACTGCTATACGTTCCTCCGGCAAGCGTTCCCAGATCTTGCATGCCTCCCCACTTGGTCCAGAGGAATGCGTGGCCGTTGTAGTCACCGACCACCTGGCCCCACATGTTAATTGCAGCAGGTGAAAGGCGGCCGATGTCGGTGATTGAGTAGGTTTGGGCGCTTGAGGCTTCTACGAAAACCAGAAAGAGTGAAACAACGGCCGTCAAAACAACGGGGCGATTCATTCTGTCCTCCACAGATCGGATGTAAACCCGGTTCACATCCTGCATATGGGGGAAATTTGAATGTAAGGGGGAGAAAAGACTGTGCCGTTGAGGAGATATTAATCCAACAAAAGGAAAACAGCCATAACTAATTTGTGACCTCGCGTAAGAAAACTTGGAAGGTCATGAGTGCTGACAATGTCGGTCAAAGACAGCCCCTTGAACGACCTGAGTGTCCCCCGTGCAAATCCCTCATTTCTCTCGGCATTTACAGGCGAAAGAGAGAATACCTTTAACTCACCTTCATCAGCAGGCAAGTGATGTCATCGTGCTGCGGGGTGGGTCCGACGAAGGCGTCTACGTCGGTCATGATGCGTGCCAGTAGTTGCTGTGGCGTAACCAGGGCGCTGGCGCTCAGCAGGTTCAGCAGGCGCGGCTCGTCATACTCCTCACGGAGATCATTGGCGGCCTCGACCAATCCATCAGTAAAGACTACCAGCCAGTCTCCGGGCTCGAGCACGACGCTGCCCGAGTCGTAAGGTACATCTCCCTGGATGCCGAAGGGGATGCCTCCGCGCGTCAGCCGCTCGATGGTCCCGTCTGTCCGGCGCAGCATCGGGGCGTTGTGCCCAGCATTGGTATAGGTGAGCCGCCGGCTCAGCGGATCGTACTCGGCGAGGAAGGCTGTAGTGAAGCGCAATCCGCCCTGGCTGTTGCCGCAGGCATATCGGTTCATCCCAGCCACCAGGTCGTTCAGAGATGCCACAGAAGTTGAAAGTGTCTTCAAGCTGGCCTGAAAGGTCGCCATCAGCAGCGCCGCGGGAATACTCTTGCCAGCTACGTCGGCGACGGCAAGAATAAAGGTGTGCTCGCCGGGCGCCAGCCCTGGCCGGGGGAAGACGTCGTAATAGTCTCCAGCGACCGTGTTCGCGGGACGTGTAGCAAAAGCAATCGCTGCCCCGGGAATCTCCGGCGGATTTGCGGGCAGAAGCCAGCCCTGAATATCGCGGGCAATCTGCAGGTCACGTTTCATGACCACCCGATCCGCCACTTCCAGCATCAGCAGCAGGAAGAGAATAATGCCGCCATAGAAGTGAGTATCGAGTTCGACCACTTCTACACCGCCATCTTTTCCGTGGTAACTGTATCCGCCAACGGGAACAAGCAGCAGAACCAGGCCCACGAGTAGCAGGACGCGACGAGCAGGGCTGAGCTTCTCGATAATCGCGTAGATGAAATCGAGCAGTGTGCCGAAGAAGTTGTGCCGCCAGTCGCGTTGCGTCTTGGATTGAGCGAAATCGTTCGAATAGAGACGGTAGCTCGCTTTCGCGTCAGTCTTGAATTGTGTCCAGAGCTGGTTAAGCTCGCGCCCTTCTGTGACGCGGTCCCAAAAGTGTTCAAGTTGCGTCCCGATCGGCGAACGTCCATTCGACGAAGGCGGACGCTGCGGCGGAGCCTGGGTGGAGGGAGTCATTGCTGCTCTCAGCCATTATAAGCGCCGTGGGCGGCGACTGAGCAGTTGAGAAAACTGAGCAGTTGAGCAGAAAATGAGGCGACGCCTAGAACAGACTCATCTGTTCTTCCGCCAGCAATTGGTGAGGCACGGCCTGCGTAAAGCGTTCCTGGCGGCTCCGGATCCCATATTTGTTTCTTAGTTTCTTGATCAGTTGCGAGATTCGCTCCTGATACGCCTTTGGCAAGTAGGCATGTTCTGCATAACGTTTCTTGTAGCTTTCCGAGAGGTGAGGGAACTGCTTCTCGAGGAATGGCATGAATACCGCCGCCGAACACGGTTTGAGAAATAGTGGATTGGCAAAGATGTGCTGAGCTCCAGCATCGGCCACCGCTTTTACCAGTGCGTCGAGATGTTGCGGCGAATCGGTGATGCCGGGAATCAACGGCGAGCAGCTGACTCCGGTCGAAATGCCGGCCTCATTCAATTTGCGAACCGCTTCCAGTCGCAGATCCGGACGAGGCGCGCGCGGCTCGAGAATTCGGGCGAGCTCAACATCCAACGTGGTGATCGTAATGCTCACATGCAGCCGATTGCTTTTATTGACCTCTCTCAGCGGGTCGAGATCACGCAGTACGAGATTCGACTTTGAAATCAACCCCAGTTCAAGTCCGCGATGCTGCGCCAGTTCCTCGAATATCGCGCGTGTCACCTCGAAGCGCTTTTCCGCGGGCTGATAAGGATCGGTTGCTGTGCCTATGGCGATCTCCTCGCCGGGTTTTGCCTGGCGAAGTTCCTGGCGAAGCAGATTCGCGGCGTGCTGCTTGATGTAGATCTTCCGCTCAAAGTCCAGGCCGTCGCGCATCTCCATGAACTCATGGGTGTAGCGCGCGTAGCAGTACTTGCAGGCAAACTCGCAGCCCCGATACGGATTGATCGTCCAGGTGAAGGGCATGCGTTCGACCGTGCACCGGTTGAGCAGCGACTTCACGGGCAGTGTGAAGTATTCGATGTTGTGTCCTTCGCGAACGGACTCTCCTTGCGCCGCCAGCCGCGCGATACCAACAAGCTTCGGGGAATCGGAAGAAGGAAGAAGAGGCAGAGTAGCCATGTTATTCGCCTTTTGTTCGCCTATAGTACGCCATAGACTAGGCAGCGTCAAATGTGGGGAAGGGTTAGGAGATAGCAGCCGCGAATCGCTTTAACCCCACGCCGGGACAGATGCCCATCAATGAGTGCTATGGGAATTTATCGCCAATTGACGTGGGGCGTGGCAATTTCCGAGTACCCGACCAACGGGAAAGTGAAGACTCTGCTTCAGCAGCATTCACGCCGTTTCAGATGGAATCTGTATATGTCGTGTCTTTGCACACATTTTATTGTCGCAACTGCTGTAACCAGTCGATCACGATCGTCTGTAGAGCAATACGGTGATCAGAAAAACTGTGGTCCGTCGCAACCGTCTTTTGTTCCAGATGAGCCGAGCCCTTCTGCCGCAGCGCGGACGCCAACGCTTCCATGTCCGCGTGGTTTTGGTCGTCGGCTTCGATGAGCAATATTGGGCGCGTCCGTAACATATCAGCCCACTGCACGTAATCCCAATCCTTCGCATGCTGTTCGGCCTCGGCAAAAAGCTGCGCCGCAGTTGCCCCGCGGACCGGGTGTAACTGCGTCTCCCAGCGCTTTAGACGGGCTTCGCGTTCTTTAGGA